>CAZVWF010000078.1:0-10863 GCA_964630795.1 uncultured Woeseia sp.
GGACCTGCCGTCCCGCATCGGCATCCATGGACCAGGCCAGTTCGATCGGTCGCGAGGCGCTTATGACTCTTCCGCCGGCAATCCGGAAATCGCACGCGTCAGCCGGCGGCTCAAGGATTATTTTCGATCCATCGAGGTGGCCGAGCGCCTGGTCGATGACATGTTTGCGATCCCGTTCGACCAGATTCGCTTGTTGAACCGCGAGGAACTGATCGCTTACGGGCTTTACGCCGACTGACTAGTTCTGTTGGCGCGGATCCGAACGGCGTTTCTCTGCGCCCTCTGCCGATAAAACGCGAACCAGGCCTTCCTGCGCAGTGGATGCAATCAGCGTCCCGTCACGCGCAAATATCTGACCGCGCGCCAGGCCCCTCGCGCCCGAGGCATTAGGGCTGTCCATGGCATAAAGCAACCAGTCGTCGATCTTGACGTCGCGGTGAAACCACATCGCGTGATCAAGACTCGCCATCAACACCCTGCCCTGACCGAAAGGCAGGCCGTGTGGCAACGTGGCAGTCCCGAGCAATTCATAGTCCGATACATAGGCGAGCAGGTTCTGATGCAGGGCCTGGTCGTCTGGAAGCGCATCGACTGCCCTGATCCAGACGTATTTTCCCGGCGGTCGAGGCTCGGGCGAGATGAAATCCATCGGCGCCAGGGGACGAAACTCGAACGCACGCTTTGCTGTCAGGAAGCGATGCATCTTTTCGGGAATTTTCTGCAGGATCTGCGGCGTCACTTCAGTCAGGTCCGGCAAGCCATCCGGTCCCTCGATGTCGGGCATTTCGGCCGCATGCTCCAGCCCGATCTCCGGCGACTGGAACGAAGCCGCAAAATTGAATATCGGCCGACCGTGCTGGATAGCGACCACGCGCCGAACAGAAAAACTTCCACCATCTCTCGAGCGGTCAACGTCATAGATGATCGGCGCGTTCATGTCACCGCGACGCAGGAAATATGCGTGCAACGAGTGTGCCCGGCGATTGTCCACCGTGTGCTGCGCTGCGGACAGGGCCTGGCCCAGCACCTGGCCGCCGAATACCTGTGCACCACCGATATCGCGGCTTTCACCGCGGAAGATATTGGTTTCGATTCGCTCGAGCTTCAGGAGATGAAGCAGATCACCGAGTACAGGATCCATGAGCAGCGCCGCTACTTGCCGGCCATACCACCGTCGACAGCGATTCCCGTGCCACTGACAAAGACCGAATCATCGGTTGCCAGGAATAGTGCCACTTTGGCGATATCGACCGGCTCACCGAGACGTTTGGCGGCCGAACGCTGAATACAAAAGTCGCGCAGCGCCTTGTCATTATTGAACACCCGCCGACTTTCCGGCGTCATGATGGCGCCCAGCTGGATGTAGTTCACGTTGATCCCGTGCCGGGCGGTATCGGCTGCAAGACCACGCGTCAGCTCCGCAATGGCGGCTTCGGATTTAGCACAGCTCTCGGAACCGTCCTGGCTGAATACGCTGCGATTGAACCCCAGGACAATAATCCGACCTGCCGGACTGCTTTTCATCAGCGGCAATAATTGCTCAGTAATGCCTTCAACGAGGTTGGTTTTTCGGGACACGATTCGGTCGAGCGATTCCTCATCGTCATCCGAAATCGGCGCATCAGCGTACAGGCTGAAGTTGCAGACGACGATGTCGACAACACCAAGCTCAGTTGATGCCAGCTTGCCCAGCTGGGTCGCTACATCCGGTGCGTTGATATCCACGACAGCACCATGCACGCCACGAACGGATTTGAAGTGCGTGTCGATGCCGCTGTTGGCGGAGTCGACCGCGAGCACTTCGGCGCCGTGTTTGATCAAAGTCCGTACGATTGCTTCACCGATGCCGCTCGCGGCGCCCGTGACGATCGCTCTCAAACCAAAGAGTCGCAAGGCGTCAGCCATAGTTCACCCAAAATAAAAATCTGACCTGAAGTCTATCAGCCCGTCAGCTCATAATCCGCGAACTGCTTACGCAATTCGATTTTCTTAATTTTGCCAGTCGCAGTATGCGGAATTTCGTCGACGAAGACGACATCGTCGGGAATCCACCACTTCGCGATCTTGCCCTCGAGCCAGCCGAGCATCTCCTCCCGGGTCAGCTCAGCACCCTCCGCCCGGATGATGATGAGCAGGGGTCGCTCACTCCATTTCGGATGCGGCACGCCGATGACGGCCGCTTCGGCGACGGCGTCATGACCCATTGCTGTGTTCTCGACGTCAATCGAGCTGATCCATTCGCCACCCGACTTGATGACGTCCTTGGTCCGGTCCGTAATGGCCATGTAGCCCATCGGATCGATAGTCGCGACATCGCCTGTCTCGAACCAGCCGTCATCCGTATGCGCCCCACCTTCACCCTCCAGTTTGAAGTAGTCGCTGCAGATCCAGGGACCCCGCACCTGCAGCGCGCCGTAGGCCTCACCGTCCCAGGGCAACGTTTCGCCGTCGTCGTTGACGATACGCATTTCGACACCGCAAATACCACGGCCTGCTTTGGCCTTCAAAGTAATCATTTCGTCAGCATCAAGGTCCTCGGTGCCGGCCTTGGGTGTACTCACCGTGCCCAGTGGGCTCATCTCGGTCATACCCCATCCCTGGATGACATCGACATCATGATCGTCACGGAACTGGCGAATCATCATCTCCGGCACAGCGGCACCGCCAATGACCGTGCGCTGCAAGGTGTTCAGCTTCTTGCCAGCGTCCTTCGCATACTGCAGGAGTCCGAGCCAAACCGTCGGCACACCGAGTGAAATGGTTACCTCTTCGCCTTCCATCAGCTGATAGAGCGTCTCGCCGTCGCCCATTTTGGGCCCGGGGAAAACGAGCTTGCAGCCGGTCATCACGGCCGCATACGGAACGCCCCAGGCATTAACGTGGAACAGGGGCACAACCGGAAGAACACAATCGAAACTGCTCAGGCCCATGACGTCGGGCATAACGGCAGCATACGCGTGCAGAATCTGTGAACGGTGATGATAAAGGACGCCTTTTGGATTGCCCGTCGTGCCGGAGGTGTAGCAAAGTGCCATTGCCGAGCGCTCGTCGAGTTCCGGCCATTCGTATTCGTCGCTTTCATCAGCGATCAGTGACTCGTACGAGCGGATGTTTTCCAGACTGGTTTCCGGCATGTGTGCATCGTCGGTCATGACGACGATACCCTCGACCGTGTTCAATTGGTCCGCGATTTGCTCGATAAGTGGCAGGATTAACAGGTCCACGAAAACCCATTTGTCCTCAGCATGATTGATGATGTAAACAATCTGCTCCGGAAAGAGCCTGGGATTCACCGTGTGGCAGACGTAACCTGCGCCGCCGATCGCGTAATAGGCCTCCAGGTGCCGATAGTCGTTCCACGCCAGGGTCGCGACCCTGTCACCACGTGATAATCCGAGCTTGTCCAGGGCATTCCCCAGCTGCCGGGCCCGACGGAAACAATCGCCGTAGGTGTATCGGTGCAGTGGATTGTCGGCCGTTACCGAAACGATTTCCCGGTCCGCAAAATTAGCGTCGGCATGTCTCAGAATCGAGGATATAAGGAGTTCGGACTCCATGATCAGACCGTGCATTGATAGTCCTTATTGTCGTTTTGGGGCATTGAAACGTGAGGCAATTTAACAGAACTTTGCCCCAGACCTGAAGCCATTGCAGGAGCGCATCCAGAGGGTTCCGGAGGATTCTTCATAATTAACGAACGATATGGCGCCTACAACCCGGATTCTTAACCTTTTCCTGATGTTTTCTTTGACGCGAATCAGGCGATTACATGTTATCCTTCGGCCACAATATGGTCCTGGCAACCTTGCAAGACAGTATTTTTGCGAGGATTCGGGGCAGGTCCGGTCGGTACGCTTGACCGGGTGCAGAAAGAGTTAACGGAGGGGAAGCAATGGCGACCAACACCCATTCATTTATTTCACGAATTCTTCAAAGAAGCGCAGTATTGCTGGCGGCTGCCGGACTGTGCCTGCCGGCCTGGTCACAAGACGACCTGGCGCTTGAAGAAATCATTGTATTTGCCACGAAACGTGCGGCAGACATCCAGGACGTTCCAATCGCTGTGACCGCGATTACCGGTGACGAGATACAGAATGCCGGTATCAAGGACGTATTCGACATGCAGCAGTACGCGCCTGGCCTGGTCGTTGGTCAAAGCCAGACTGCAACGACGTCCAACTTCTCGATTCGCGGAATCGGTACGAGCTCCAATAATTTCGGGCTCGAATCGTCAGTCGGTCTTTACGTCGACGGCGTCTATCGCTCACGGCAGAACTCGATGATCAACGAACTCGTCGACATCGAAGCCATCGAGGTATTGCGCGGGCCGCAGGGCACGCTGTTCGGCAAGAACACACCGCAGGGCGCGATCAACATGCGCACAGTGGCGCCGAGCACGGATGAGCGCAACGCTTACGTTGAGCTAACCGCAGGCGATTACGGCCTGATGCGTTTCTCGGCTGCGTCCAATATCTCGCTAAATGACGATACGGCCATACGGGCCACCGTCTTTTCCAGCCAGCGCGACGGCTATGTCGACCTGCTGGGTGGTGGCAGCGATGTCCTGAACGATCGCGATCGTTTCGGCGGACGGCTGCAACTGGCGTACTCCAATAACGACAACTTCGACATGCGCATCATTGCGGACTATTCGAAAATCGATGAGACCTGTTGTGTCGCATTGCCGAGGGTGGATAGCATTGTCGCCAACGCCTACACGGATCCTTCGTCGGGCGTTCCGGGTGGCCTGGTACCTGGGTCCGACTTTGTCCTGTTCGGCATCGGCGGGACCGTGTTCTCGTCCAACCCGTATGGCCCGGCGGAGATCGGCCTGCTGACGGCCGTCGCACAAGGTCTCGGTCTGCCAGGTAACGGTACGATTCTGGGCAGCAGTTCATTCGACAATTACGTCGCGTCGCTCAGTGCAATGCCGAACTCGACGAGTGAGGACTCAGGTCTCTCCGTCGAGTTCAACTGGGACCTCGATAACGACATGACGATCACGTCGATTACCGGCTATCGCGCCTTCGATACCACGTCGACGATTGACGCCGACTTCACCGACTCACCACTGCTGAATCGGCAACAGCAGGCACAGCAGTCTTCAATCTCCCAGGAGCTCCGACTGTCGGGCGAATTCGGAGATAAAGGCACCTTCGTGACCGGTTTCTACTACTTCGACCAGGATCTCGATAACCAGAGGCAGACAAATGGTGAAATGCTCCTCGGTCCTTACCTGAATGCTGCAGTCCCTTCATTACCACTGGTCACCGGGGGTATTAACGCGATCAGCGCCGCGACCGGCGGCCTGCTTCCACCGGCGGGGACTGCGTTCCCGGCGGGCAGCTATGCGGATGACATCGTCAGCCAGCAGCACCAGAGCTGGGCAGTATTCGGCCAGTTCGATTTCCCTATTGGTGACAACCTGCTGTTCACACTGGGTGCTCGCTACACCGACGAGTCCAAGGACATGACCGCAAACTTTACCCAGACAGCCATGGGTCCGCCGCCGGACCTCGATGGCATTCAACTGGTTCTGTGCTCTGCCGACCCCACATGCCTGGCATCAATTCCGGGCCTGCCGCCATTCGACCCGTTTAACCCGGCGACCCAGGCGACGATTGCGCCGTTTACGATAGACGGCTGGGGTACCTACCTGTTTGCGCCGCTGTCGCCGCGACCGGACATTAATACGGCGCTGGAAGACGACCAGGTGTCCGGCACCGCCAAGCTGACCTGGTTCGCCACCGATTCGACGATGCTCTATGTCTCCTACGGTGAAGGCTTCAAGTCCGGTGGTACGAATACCGACCGTATCCACCCACTGTTCAGTGTTCTGTTCGATTCCGAGACTTCAGAGACGATCGAAGTCGGTATGAAGGCAGATCTGGGCAACGGCTTCCGGGTCAATGCAGCCGTCTACGATACGAACATAGAGGGTCTGCAGGCCAACTCATGGACGGGCACCGGCTTCAACGTACAGAATGCGGGTGATGTCAGTGTCACCGGATGGGAAGTCGAAGGCTGGTGGCAGGCGACCGATTCCCTGGCCTTCCAGGCCTACTGGGTCCACACCGACGGTGAGTTTGAGAACTTCCAGCTCGGCACCTGTCGTGACGCCTGGGTGTTCCACACCGGCCAAGCCGATCCGGGCAGCGGCGGCGACATCGACGCCAACATCTGTGACCGCAGCGGTGACAGGCTCGGGTATGCACCGGAAGATACTTTTTACTTCTCGTTTACGCAGGACTTCATGATTGGCGACTCAACCTCGCTTTACATCCGTGGTGAGTACTCGCACCAGTCGGAAATCCTGACCGATGGCGACCTCGATCCATACACCCACCTCGATTCGCTGGGCCTGGTGAATGCACGCATCGGACTACGCTGGGAAAACGCGGGCTCGGAACTGGTGTTCTGGGGCCGCAACCTGACGGACGAGCGCTACTATCATGGTTCGTTTGACGCACCGGTCCAGGCGGGTCGTATCAACTCTTACCCGTCTGAGCCTCTGACCTGGGGCGCCACGTTCAGAATGGCGTTCTAGGGCAAACACTGCCAAACAAAAAGCGGGCCTTTATGGCCCGCTTTTTTTGTCCCGGAAAAACCCGGCCCTAGTCAGGGTGACCCGGACCCATGAGATACCAAAGAATGAATCCCAGCACCGGCAGCACGATCACGACGCCGATCCAGGTTGCTTTCCTGCCATAGTCCGCCGGACTCTCTGCGATCTGCAGAACCGCATAAATATTGGCGGCAACCAGGATAATGAACCCGAGCAGTCCGGTTACTTCCATTGCTTATCCCTAAAACCTTGTTCCTGTCGTTCGCTTTTATTGTAGCCGCTAGAACGATGTTTGTTTGAGTCCGGATTCCGGGAACATGCCACCTGGCGCCGGGAATCGCGATGGGACAGCTGTACATCAACAAACTCGATATCGTGGGCAGAACGCCAGCTCTCCGCCGGGATGACTGCTCTCGCATTAATGCAAGTATCGACAGTCGTTTTGCGGCGTCCTAGGGCTCGTCGAAAAAATACATGCCGATAATCTCGGCGACACACGCAGGCTTCCTTTCACCCTCGACTTCAATCTTGACCTCGGACGTCAGATGCAAGGCACCGCCGCGCTTCCTGACCTGCAGGACGGTTGCTCGGCCCCGCACCCGGCTGCCGTCCGGCACCATCGTGTAAAAACGCACCTTGTTGCAGCCAAAATTAAGCGCCCGCGCCAGGTTTTCGACGCGTATGAAGTTCGCTGTCAGGGCAGGAATCAGGGACAGGGTCAGGTAGCCATGCGCAATGGTCTTGCCGTTGGGAAGCTCCTCCGCGGCACGCTCCCTGTCAACGTGGATCCACTGGTAATCATCCGTGGCATCGGCAAAACGGTCGATCCGTTTCTGGTCGATCGTGATCCAGTCGGACACGCCAATCTCTTGTCCCTCAAGGGACTTCGCGTCCTCGATTGAACGAATAATGCGCAAATTCCTGCCCTTCCCAAAAAATGCTGCAGTGCAGAAAAACACAAATCCCGACGGCAGAGCAAGTTTTCCGCCGCTTGATCTTTGCCGCGGGTCACTTAAAGTCATCGGATGACGGATTCAACTTTGTTTGCGATGGTGCTGGCTGCAGGAGAAAGCCGGCGCTTCGGTGCAACCAAACAACTGGCACCACACGCAGGACGCCCCCTGGTAGCACACGCGATGTCAGCAGCCGAAGCAGTCTGCGGATCCAATACCCTGCTGATCACGGGCAATGAATGGCAGAACGTCGCTGCGGCCTGCGGCCATTTACAGGGATTCCTGTTGCGAAATACGGCCTTCCGCGAGGGTCTGTCCTCGTCCATACGGGCCGGTGTCAGGCGACTGTCGGGCGTTGCAGACGGCGTGCTAATTTTGCTCGCCGATCAGCCCCTGGTCACTGCCGGGCACCTTGAGCAATTGGTGCGGCAATGGCGCGACGCGCCGGACAAAATCGTGGCCAGCGCTTATGCAGATTCTTTCGGCCCCCCGGTGATTTTTCCGCGGGATTGCTTTGCAGAACTCAGTCGCCTTCGTGGTGACCATGGCGCCAGGTCAATCATAAGCCGGCACAGTGATCGATTGATCAGCGTGAATTGTCCGGACGCAGCGATCGATATCGACCGCCCGGCCGACCTGCAGAAACTTTAGGAGCTGACAGCTTTGGGGTGCTCGTGGCCGTGAATGGCACAGCGCTCGCAGTTCACCCAGCCGGAATTGCCATCAACATAGTGCTCCTTCTTCCAGATTGGCAGCCTGATTTTCACCTGGTCGATAATGTAGCGGCAGGCCTCGAATGCCTCGTCCCGATGCGCCGATGACACACCGACCCAGACCGCGCAATCACCGATTTCGAGCATGCCTTCGCGGTGCACGCACTCCGCGTGGAATATCGGAAACTTCTCGAGTGCTTCTTCGATGACCTTCTGCCCTTCCTTCAAGGCCAACGGTTCATATACTTCATACTCGAGCCTGAGCACGTCCTCGCCATCGTTGTGATTTCGGATCCAGCCTTCGAAAGCGGCATAGGCACCCGCGCGATCGTCACACAATTCGTCGCGTTGCTTGTCCGGTTCTATCCTGTCTGCCGTGATTCGCATGTCATCAACCTCCGGCAACCGGCGGAAACAGCAACACGACATCACCGTCGCTTAGCGTTGCATCCCAGTCAGCCATTTCATCATTAATGGCCACTTTGCAATGACCCAGCGGTTCGGCAGACCCATGGCGATGCTTCAGCAGCTCAAAAAGATCGGCCGCCGTGCCCACGTCGAGCTCAACGGACTCCTCGCCCGTTCCGGCATGCTCGCGGAACCCCGCGAAGTAACGAATGGTCAGTTTCTTGTTCATGAAGTGAGATTGATATCCGTGCCATCAAGATCTTCAGGCGAATTAATGTTGTGGAGCGCGCCCGGGGTCGGTTGTTCGAGCAGGCAGGCAGGCGAATTGATCAGCATCTTGCGCGGACAGATGATGCCGTCAGCGATGTACCGGTCAACCAATCGTCGTGACGCCGGCCGATAAATGGCACACAACGGCTCCGGCAGATTGTCATTCACGCTGCGATACGCCGTAAACGGCCGTTCCGCGTCAGCGTTCTCGATCAGGTATTCGATGGTTGCATCGTCGATATTCGGCAAATCGCAGGCCAGCACGATCCAGCTACTGTCTGGCGACGTGTCCATCGCTGAAAGAATGCCCGCGATCGGGCCGATACCATCGTAACGATCGACGATCTGTTCGAAATTGCTTCGCAGCGGGTCCTCCGCCTGCTCGGCACGGGTCGAAACGAAAACCTCGTCGACGTGGTTTTTCAATAGCCTGACGGCACGCGATAACTGCGTTTCGCCACCGGACTGCAGGGCCGCTTTGTCACTCCCCATGCGGCGACTCTTGCCGCCGGCAAGCACCAGGCCGCGAAGAGGCTCAGGCACTGTCACGCGCATAATCCGACTTGCCGCCAGTCTTTGAGATCAGGCGTGTATCGCGTATGACGATTTCATGGCTGAGGGCCTTGCACATATCGTAGATCGTCAGTGCTGCGATGCTGGCGCCCGTCAGCGCCTCCATCTCCACACCGGTCCGGTGATGCACTTTGCAAACACACTCCACGATTGCGCGATTGTCTTCGTCAAGTTCGATCGTAATCTTGCAATTGGAGAGACCCAGCGGGTGACAAAAGGGAATCAACTCGTGAGTTCGCTTCGCCCCCATGACACCCGCGACGATAGCGGTCGCAAACACCGGGCCCTTCGCCGTTTCGATATCACCACCAGAGAATCGGCTGGCGACGTCTGCAGGGAACTCGATAATCGACTGTGCGCGGGCCTCCCGGTCTGTCGGTGTCTTGTCGCTGACATCGACCATCGTCGGCTGATTATGCTTGTCGATATGTGAAAGCTTGCCCATACCTCAACCTCCCATCCGGTACATCTCAACCTTGTTGACCAGCGGTTTTTCAAGCGGTTCCGACTCGCGCTGTTCACTATATCGGTCATCGCGCTGCGACCAGACACCACTGAGCACGGCCGCAATCGCTTCATCGGAGGAACCGTCACGCAGTATCTCTCTCAGGCTTATGCCCTCTGTCGCGAACAAGCAGGTATACAAAGTGCCATCCGCAGAAATTCGCGCGCGACTGCAGGTGCCACAGAAAGGCTCGGTAACCGAGGAGATAAAGCCGACTTCGCCCTTCCCGTCCAGGTACTGGTAACGGCTGGCCACCTCGCCGGGGTAATTCCTGCCGACCGCGCGCAATGGCCAGCGCGCCTGTATTTGTCGGAGCAAATCTTTCGATGGCACAACCTGCTCCATGGACCAGCCGTTGCGATTACCAACATCCATGAACTCGATCAGGCGAACGATGTGCCCGGTGCCTCGAAAACGTTCGAGCACGTCAAGAACGACGTGATCGTTGACCCCCTTTTGTACAACGACATTGACCTTGATTGGCGCCAGTCCCGCCTTCTCTGCCGCTGCAATGCCCGCAAACACCCTGTCGAGACTGCCGCGATTACCGCTCATCGCTGCAAAAATGTCCTCATCCACGCTGTCCAGGCTGATCGTCACCCGGTGCAGCCCGGCGCCGGCCAGCGCATCGGCAACGGGAGCGAGCAAAACGCCGTTTGTCGTTAAAGCGAGGTCTTCAACACCTGGCAAAACCGCCAACCGTTGCACGAGAGAGACGACGTTCTTGTCGAGGAGCGGCTCCCCGCCGGTAATGCGCAGCTTGGTCACACCCTGGTCCACTGCAATGGAAGCGACCCGGAAAATTTCGTCATGACTGAGCCGCGCTGCGCGCGTCAGGAACTGGTAATCCTCGTTGAACTCCGCCTCGGGCATGCA
>CAZVWF010000079.1:0-10754 GCA_964630795.1 uncultured Woeseia sp.
TACTCGCCGGTATGCGGCTACAGACGGACCCCACGGTGATATACGGTATCGGGCCGGCATTCAATGGCGACCTGACTCGCCGTGATCTGCGCACGGATACGCCGTATAACACGTACACCCGTGGCGGGTTGCCGCCAACACCTATCGCGCTTGCCGGTCGGGCGGCGATCAATGCGGCACTGCATCCAGCGGACGGCACCGCGTTATACTTCGTGGCAACCGGCCTGGGCGACGGCAGTCACAAGTTCTCGGACACCAGGGAACAACACGATCGGGCGGTGCAGGAATACCTGGCGCGGCAACGGGCCGGGCGGGACGAGGGCGAGTAGCGAACATGAGCGTCGGCAAATTCATTACGGTCGAGGGCATTGAAGGTACCGGCAAATCGACCAATCTCGATTTCGTTACGGGCCTGATCGAAAGTCACGGTTATGAGGTGCATCGCACTCGGGAGCCTGGCGGTACGCCGATGGCCGAGAATATCCGCCAGTTGTTGCTCGATCACGGGCAGGAGCCAGTTCCCCCGATGGCTGAACTGCTGTTGTTCTTCGCGTCGCGCTCCCTGCACCTTGAGAATACGATCAAACCGGCGCTCGAAGCCGGCCAGTGGGTCTTATGCGATCGCTTTACGGATGCGAGCCGGGCTTATCAGGGGGTCGGCCGTGGGCTGGGGCTGGATCGCGTCGAAAGCCTTGCGGAGTGGGTTCTCGCGGGCCTGGAGCCCGATCTGACCCTGTTACTGGATGCGCCGGCAGAGGTCGGCCTTGAGCGGGCACGGGCGAGAGGTGAGGGTGATCGCATGGATAATGAAACGCTCGCTTTCTACAAACGGGTCAGGGGAGGCTACCTGGCGCTCGCCGATGCCCATCCGGGCCGTTTCGCCATTATCGATGCCAGTCAGCCGCTTGCCAGCGTACAGGCAGAGATCGAGGTATCGATGCAGCCGTATTTTTATAAGTATTAACTTTAATTATCATTTGTAACTATATGTTTTAATGGAAATAAGTTGGCATAAAAAGATACTGGATGCCTGGCACTCGAGCCAGGCGCAAGGGCGGCCACCGCACGCCCTGATGCTGACCGGTGGCGTGGGCACGGGGAAGCGTTGCGCCGCCGCCTGGTTGGCCCGATCGCGACTTGGTATGCCGGTTGCCGATGGTCCGGAATATCCGCTTGCGGTCCCGGAACACGCGGATTTGCGCTGGATCAGCTGCCCCGACGACAAATTCAGCATCGGCATCGAACAGGTTCGTGACCTCGTCAGCGAACTCAATCTCACCAGCTACGAAGGGGGTGGGAAAGTGGCTGTCATCGAACCGGCAGACGCGATGACCCATAGTGCCGCCAACAGCCTGCTCAAGACGCTCGAGGAGCCGCCTGGCGATACGCTGCTGATCCTCGTGGTTGACCGTCCCGGACGGCTGCCGGCCACTATTGTCAGCCGTTGTCAGCGCCTGAATGTGCATTTACCGTCGGAGGCCACCGGGATAGCCTGGTTGCAGGCCCTGCGACCAGGCACGGAATGGGCCCCGGTCCTCCGGGATGCCGGTATGGCGCCCCTGGCGGCCATTGGCGTGCTGGAGCGCCTGGAGGAGACCAATGCGATGGCCGCGGAGCTTCGGGCGGTTGCAGAGGGAGGTGCGGCGCCGCTCCCGATTGCGGCCAAATGGGCTAAAATGGAGCCGGAATTCGTCCTGGGTTGGCTGGCCCGGCAGATTCAGGTATGTATTTCACGCACCTCAAACGGCATAACCACGAGCGTTGCAGCCGTCATCGACGATTCTTTGCTGGGGCGCATGGACAGGCGAAATCTCTTCTGTTATTTAGACATAATCAATAGATTACGGGGACAGCCTGCGGGCTCTTTCAACGTACAATTGACCCTGGAATGCCTGTTGATCGACTGGTCACAACGGCTGGAGTCGCTGACAGGAACCGAGTAACGGATTATGAGCAAACCCGGATTACTGACACTGACCATCAAGGACAAAAGCGCCCTGTACCTGGCGTATATGCCCCACATCACCAACGGAGGGCTGTTTATACCGACCAGCAACTCTTACCAGTTGGGCGACGAAGTCTTCATGCTGCTGAATCTTATGGGGGAGGAAGAGAAGATTCCGGTGGCCGGCACGGTGATCTGGATGACGCCGAAAGGCGCGCAGGGTAACCGTACAGCCGGTATCGGTGTCCAGTTCAGCGACCAGGATCAGGGCAATACCCAGAAGAAGATCGAAAACTACCTGGCAGGTTCGTTGGGCGGGGATACGCCAACCCATACGATGTAGTGCTTCACCGATTCAACAAAAAGGCCGGCAAATGCCGGCCTTTTTCTGGACTGTATGTTCCTGCTTACTCCCCGTTGATACCGTTCCGTAGCACACAGGCCTGGTAGCCGCGTCCGCTCAGGATGAAGGCGGCTGCAGAGCTTCGGCGACCGGTATCACAGCAGACGACGTATTTTCTGCTCTTGTCGAGTGTATTGATTTTAATGCGAATGAAATACAGCGGGATATTGATCGCGCCCTCCGTGTGATAATTCTCGAATTCGCTCGGCAGGCGTACGTCGAGCCATTGCCCGCCTTGCTGAATGATCTTCTCGGCATCGTCGGGACCGACCCAGTCGAGCATGGGTTCGTTCAACAGCTTTTTGAAGTCTTGCTTACCCAGGCGCATTACTGCGCCGTGGGACATCATCGTTACTGTTGCATTCCGCTTGGTGTCCGAGATCAGGGCTTCTTCACCAAAGGTATCGCCAACTTCCAGTTCGGCCAGCTTGATGCCTTCCTTGTTGAGTGGCGTTTCGCGCGTGACCAGGCATTTGCCGCGTATCAGCACATAGAAGTAGTCCCCCTCGGCGCCTTGCTTGAGCACTACGTCACCGGACTTGTAATTGATTTGCTGCATTCGCTTGATAATCGCCTGAATGTTCGCAGGCGGAATCTTGTGAAAGGCCTTGATCTGCAGGAGCATGGTCATCCAGTCGTCACTACCGACTTCCTCGGCTTGCTCCTGCAGCTTCGACACCTCGTGAGAGCCGGTCTGGTCCCAGGTCAGCATCACGTCCAGGAGATCGCTGTCGATCGACAGGTACTGCACTCGATCGCGTGCTCGCGCGGTTACGCGGCGAGGAAATATGGGGGATACGGGATTGCGTGCGCTTTCGGTGCCTCCCTCGATAACCTGTCCGATCTTGCCACCATCAATAAGCTCCAGCGCGCCTGAGACGATGTAAACGGTGCGTTTCTCCGTGTCGCCTTCCTTGAACAGGGCCTGCGACGGTGACAGTTCACGGATACGGACTTTCTTTGCCAGTGCGTCGAGATTGTCACGCGTCAGCCCGTCCAGTGGTGAAAAGGTCCTGAGCAGTTCAATGTCCATCTGCCCGGTCGTCATCCGATTTCCTGTCTGTCGTCGATAAAAAGGTCCTCGAGGCCAGGGAAAACGGCCCGCGGGTTAATATAAGCCCTTATTGTAACGCCAATATGTCGGCACACGGAACTGACAGAGGCGCCGGGTGTAAAGCGACGCCCGGTTTGTGCGACCTCCATCCTGCCCTGGTTCAAGAGGCCGGTATGCCCCGGAGTTCGTCCCAGCCGGGGTGGGGCAGGAAGCGGTGCCCCCCGCTGTCGGTGCAGGTTTCGGCCAGCCGGGCGAGTGTGTCCACGATATCATTGATACCGCGGTCGCGTGCGTACTGCAGTGGGCCGCCGCGGAATGGTGCGAAGCCGGTCCCGAAAATCACGCCGGCGTCAAGAAGGTCGGCGTCCCGAACGACGCCTTCGGTGAGTACCGCGACGGCCTCATTCACCATCGGCAATATGAGCCTGTCGGTCAAATCCGGCACAGCCTCGGCGTCGTTCTCATCGGGCTTGATGGCTTTCCCGTTTTCCCAGCGATAAAAACCCTGTCCTGACTTACGCCCAAGGTCCTGGCGCTCGATCATGCTGTCGAGAATGCCGGGCACCTCGCGGTCGAATGCGGCGCCAAGTACGTCAGATACCTGCCTGGCCACATCCAGGCCGACGGTATCGATGAGTTCAATCGGTCCCATCGGCATGCCGAATTGAACGGTCGCCTCATCGATAGAGGTCAGCGACACACCGGCCTCAGCGAGGATCATCGCCTCAGCCATGTACGGTGCAAGAATTCGATTGACGACGAATCCAGGCGAGCTTTTGCACTCAAGCGGGGACTTGCCAATGGCTTTAACGAACGCGAATGCGCTGTCGAGCGCTGCGGCATCGGTGTCCGCGCATCGTATGACTTCGACCAGCGGAAGTTGTGCGACAGGGTTGAAGAAATGCAGGCCGATGAAGCGCTTCGGGTGATCGTGAACCGTTCGCAGATCTTCCAGTGGAATGCTCGATGTATTGGTGGCCAGCAGTGCACCCGGTTTCATTCGCTGCTGCAGGTCCTGGTACAGCGACTGCTTGGCCTCGACATTTTCGAAAATGGCTTCTATGACGAGATCGGCTTCGGCCGCACCGTCACCGGAAACGTCCGGAACGAGTCGGTCACTGGCGGCCGCGCGGGCATTGGCATCCTTGATGCGCTTACTGAACAGTTTGGCGGCTCGTTGCATGGCAGGGTCGATAAATTTTTGCTCACGGTCCTGCAGCGTCACTTTAAGTCCGCGCAATGCACACCAGGCGGCGATGTCACCGCCCATGACGCCGGCACCGACCACGTGCACACGTTCGATGCGGTCATCCGGTTTCTTGCCCTGGCCCTTCAATTGGTTTTGGAGGAAGAACACGCGCACCAGGTTTCGGGAGGTGCGGCCGACCATGAGATCTGCAAATGATCGTGCTTCCGCAGCATAGCTGTCATTGGAGGCACCAAATTTTTGCCAAAGCTCGATCATGGCGTATGGCGAAGGGTAGTGTTCCTTCCGGGCTCGCCCAGCGACCTGGCCCCTCAGCGTGCGAGCAACCAGCGGCCGCAGAATGGCGAGATTCAGCATCCTGTCGAGTAAAGGGGCTGATTGT
This sequence comes from uncultured Woeseia sp., assembly GCA_964630795.1. Taxonomy (GTDB): domain Bacteria; phylum Pseudomonadota; class Gammaproteobacteria; order Steroidobacterales; family Woeseiaceae; genus SZUA-117. Next base: position 4,992 of record CAZVWF010000079.1, read on the forward strand.
TTCGCCTGGCCGGAGGCAATGATCTCGCTCGCAGCCTGTTTCCAGTTCTCCGGGGTGACAATACGGTCCACGAAACCTTGTGCGCATGCCTTGTCGACGCGAATCGACTTACCCGTAAGCATTACCTGCATTGCCGCGCGCACACCGGCGATGCGAACGGAGCGCACGGTGCCGCCGAATCCTGGGTGAAGACCCAGCTGCACCTCGGGCAGTCCGATGACCGGTTTCGGATTCTCCAGGGCGATGCGGTAGGTGCAGGCCATGGCAAGCTCCAGTCCGCCCCCCAGTGCAAAGCCATTTAATACAGCAACGGTGGGGCAGCGCAGTGCTTCCAGCCGATCGAACAGTTGTTGTCCTAGTCGAATGAGTTCATAACCCTGGTCGGCCGTTTCGATCGTCGTGAACTCATTGATGTCCGCGCCCATTACGAATCCGCTCGGCTTGCCGGAGTGGAGTACGATCCCTTCGGGCGGTTCGTTTTCCAGGCTTGAAATAATGCGGTCGAATTCCAGCAGTACGGCTTCTGACAACACATTGACTGAGCTGTCGGCTTTGTCGAGGCACAGCCACAAGAGCCCGTTTGCGTCGGTTTCCAGTCGCCAGTGTTTAAATTCAATTGCGGTGTATTCTGTCACTGTCTTACTCCACTTCGAAATCGCAAACCAGTGGCAGGTGGTCCGAGTGCCTGACTTGCGGAATCTCAAAATTGGTGACGCGAATGCCGTCCTGGTAAAGGATGAAGTCCAGTTCCTTTCGCGGGGAACGACTGGGATAAGAGGGAAGCCCTTTGGTGTTGGCGCTTTTCAGGCCGGCGGCTCGCATGAAAAGATAAATTTCGTTTTCGCCCCAGAACGTATTGAAATCGCCGGTGACGATCACCGGCTTTTCGGTGACTTCGATCAGGTCGTAGAGCTTCCTGAGCTGCAAGTGCCGGTGGCGATATTTCAGGGACAGGTGGACCAGGAATACGGCAAAATCGTCCATCTCGAGTTCGATGATGAGCCGCTTGATGCCGGTATCGAAGTAGTGGAATGTCTCACCATGCACACGGGGCGCGGCCAGGAACGCGTTCCCCTGTTTGCGAAGAATCGGCAGCACCTGGTTGATCGATCTCGCGTCGTACTTGCTTTCGTACGATGAATTCATACCAAGCTCGGCTGAGATCACTTCCGCCTGGTTGATCTTTCGACTTCGCATGGACCCCGTATCAATTTCGATCAGGCCGACGATATCGGGGTCGACGGACTTGATGAATTCGGTAATGTCCGGCAGGACGCTCTGGTTGCCGATGATATAGCCTGCACCGGGCAGGGGCATGTGCATCGATGCGCCGGCGCCCACACCGTAGCGGATGTTGTACAGGAGTAGTCGCATGATCGTTGGCTACGATACACTAGTGGCTGACGGGATGGCAGACTCGTTGGGCCGTTGCCTGGCTCATCGATCGGGGCAGCGAACATCTCCAATGGAGCGTTTGGTAAATGTTAAATACATTCAAACGAACGGTGCGACTGGAAGTCATATCGCACCGGGAAATTATCGAATCCATGCTGGACGGATGCGGCGAAATCCGTGGCTGATCCGCAAACGCTGGTAATCGCACATCGCGGTGCGTCGGGCTATCTGCCCGAGCACACGCTGGAGGCGAAGGCGTATGCTCATGCCCTGGGCGCCGACTACCTCGAACAGGACCTGGTTGCTACTCGCGATGACCAGGTGATCGTTATTCACGACATCCACCTGGACCGGGTGACCAATGTCGCGAGCGTTTACCCGGACCGACATCGGGACGACGGTCGCTACTATGCGCGCGATTTTGACCTGGCAGAAATTCAGGCGCTGGCGGCCGGGGAGCGCCGCGGTGACGACGGCGAGACGGCAGCGTTTCCGAATCGATTCCCGCTGGGTTTCGGTCCGTTTCGCATTCCCACACTGCGGGAAGAGGTCAAGCTCATCCAGGGTCTCAACCGGGCGACCGGGCGGGTCGCTGGCATCTATCCGGAGATCAAGAACCCGGCATGGCACCGGGCGGAGGGTGTGGATCTCAGTTCACTGGTGATCGACCAGCTCGACGATCTCGGTTATCGCACGAAGTCAGACCCGGTGTTCCTGCAATGTTTCGATGCGGCCGAGGTCAGGCGTATCCGCCATGATCTCGGCTGTCCGCTCAAGCTGGTTCAGCTTATTGGTGAAAACAGCTGGGGCCAGGCGGATACTGACTACAATGCATTGAGGACACCGGAGGGATTGCAGGAAGTCGCTCGGACTGTCGATGGTGTCGGGGCCTGGATTCCTCACCTGGTGGATATAGCGGTCGTGGACGGACAGCCCGTATCCACGGGTTTCGTGAAATCGGCTCATGAAGCAGGGCTCGTGGTGCACCCCTACACATTCCAGGTTGAGCAAATTGGACCCGGGTTCGAGTCCCTGCCGGAAATGATCGCCTGGTTTGCTGACACGCTGGGTGTTGACGGCGTCTTTACGGACTTTCCGGATCTCGCATTGGAAGGGCTGGGTCGCCCCTGATTTCTGAAAACAGGCTTACAATGCAGGCTTCCCGTACGAGGGTGTGCCCACCAATCCAGCATGCGACGACTGTTCCCGCCAATCGTTCCAATAATCGTTCTCACCGTTGTCGCGTGTGTGCGTGAACCGCATCCAGTCGACATTGGCTTTGAAGTTCGCCTGAATGGCGAACCGATTTCGTGTGCGGCCGGTATAAATGGTGTTCAGCTCACTGACCTTCGGTTTTACGTCAGTGAGGTGCGACTAAGGGACACAGAGGGCGGTTGGCAGGCGCTGTCGATGGCGGTGGACGATACCTGGCAGAGCGACGGTGTTGCGCTGATCGACCTGGAGGACGGGCAGGGCGCCTGTCTCAACGGGACAGCGGCAATGAATGCCGTATTGCGTGGTTCGGTCCCGGCAGCGCCCGGCACCGGACTCGCATTCACAATCGGTGTGCCTCACTCACTGAATCATGCGGATCCACTCAGTGCCGCTGCACCGCTGAGTTACACGATCATGCACTGGCACTGGGCGTCGGGCTACAAATTCATTCGTGCTGGGATTGAAACAGAAGACGACGGGTATTTCCTGCATCTCGGCAGCAATCGCTGTGAAGGAACGATTGGCGACATCAAAGGCTGCATTGGGGGTAATCGTCCGGCCGTAGAACTTGACCATTTCACGCCGGACACCACTGTCGTTGTCCTCGATATTGGCGTGTTGTTTGCCGGCGTGGACTTTGAGGACGGGGCTGACGGCAGATGCATGTCGGGGCCATCAAACCCGCAGTGCGAGGCGCCGTTCAGGGCACTGGGCATCGATTTCCCGAGCGGGGCTGCAGTTGCAAGCCCGCCAGCAATCAGCGCAGAGCTCAATCGATGAGGCGATTGCATGTCCTGACAGCCGTTGGGATTGTGGTTGGTGGCCTGCTATGGCTGAACTTGCCTGAACAGCCCTATGAGTGGGATTTACCGGGGAATCTCCCGGCGCCCTCCGTGCCTGCCGACAATCCAATGAGCAACGTCAAGGTTGAGCTGGGCCGCAGGTTGTTCTACGACACGCGCCTGTCAGTCAATGAGACTATCTCCTGCGCGCATTGCCATGTGCAGGAGCTCGCATTTACCGACGCATTGCCACGTTCCCGTGGCGCCACCGGGGAATTTCATCCCCGAAACGCCATGTCACTTGTGAACGTTGCCTATGGGAGTCGCCTGACCTGGGCGAATCACCTGCTCAGCAACCTGGAGATCCAGGCGCTGACGCCCCTGTTGGGTGAGAATCCGGTTGAGATGGGGATGGCAGGTCGCGAGGACGAACTGACCGCGCTCTTGCGGACGGATTCGGATTACGCTCTGCAGATGCCCGAGGCGTTTCCAACGGATGCAGATCCGTATTCGGTGCTCAATATGGTGCGTGCCATCGCCAGTTTTGTCCGCAGTATCGTTTCGTTCGAGTCGTCGTATGATCGATATCTTCGGGGCGATGCACTGGCAATGAATGCGACGGAAATTCGTGGCATGAAATTATTCTTTTCGGAAAAGACCGAGTGCTTCCATTGCCACGGTGGATTTAATTTCACGGATAGCAGTACGCACGCGGATACGCGTATCGAGTCGGTGGGATTTCACAACAATGGCCTGTACAACCTGGGTGACAATGGCGGCTATCCGCCGGGCAATACCGGATTGCATGACCTGACGGGCAATCGTCGCGACATGGGCCGCTTCAAGGCGCCGACGCTGCGCAACATCGCGATGACCGCGCCTTATATGCATGATGGTTCGATCGAGACGCTGGACGGTGTCCTGGATCACTACCTGGCTGGCGGTCGCCTCATTGCAGAGGGTGCCTGGGCCGGGGATGGCAGTCGCAATCCCTACAAGTCCATCTTCGTGCGTGAATTTGACCTGGATGAGCGTGAACGTGAGGATTTGCTCGCGTTTCTGCATGCTTTAACCGATACGTCCGTCATGATGAATCCTGCCTTTTCGAACCCGTTCAGTGCGTCAGTCGAGTAGTCAGGCTGCCGTCAAATCGTGTATCCCGCCAGGCGAAAAAAGTCATCAGAAAATAACTTTGCATCAGGAGTGCAAAGATCCACTCGATGATATTTTCTGCAGGGTCGGGATCACTCAGTGTCGCCTTCAATACCAGGTTTAACGCCCCAAGAAAGAACGGTATCAGCGCGAGCGCCATCTGAATGTTACCGAGTCGCTCGATCGCCGGAAGCTCAAGTGCACGGGAAAACCTGATGGTGTGCCTGGCCAGCATGATCTGCGCGACCACCGTGAAAAGGAAATACAGGTAGATGCCAAAGCGTCGCATGAACTCGTAGACCGGCGCCTGTGTACCGAGAAACGTGACATAGATGATCAGCGCCAGTGCACCTGCAACGCCGGTGATACCGATCCATCTTCCCGTTCGTGGGTCACCGTCGCAGTGACCGGCGAGAGTGCGAAGCCAGGCGACATTAAACATCCAGTAAAAGACCATCAGTGTCCATTCCGTCATCATGGCCGGTTTGAAGATGAAAGTTGCTGGTTCATACCGTCCGGTTGCACTGATCGATGCACAACCGTCCAGGTAGGGAATACAAGCGGGGATAGCACCCGCGTTGATAGCGACGACGAGGCTCACGTGTATCGCGAAGACCGGCAGGAGTCCCGTAATGAGCGGCAAGAGGCGAATCAGATTCGTGGTCATCGTCCCGTGAAATAGCATTCCGGAGGGGTGGGTTCCCCTTAACCATACCAAACCATGCCTGCGAACAATGTGATGAACCTATCCCTGTCCGCTCGTGCAAATTATCCAAGAAGAGGGCGTGCACTCATCCCTTGGATGCGCGCATTGAAGGCGTTGACGACGGCTGCTTATTGACCGGTCGATCGAAAATGGCTTGCAACAGTCAAAAAGCGACGCTAACAGCGGGTGGTATTGCAATGAGAAACAGTTCGATCCAATGATGGCTGATCCGGCGGGAGATCGGCTGTGAGGGCGGGGTGTGGCTATCAGGACCCAGGCAGATCAATCCGTGACTTAACATAATATACATTATGCGCATATTTATGGATCACCAGCGTCCTTGATCGCTGTATATCAACAGTCCACTAACGCCTCTTTGCTCAATTTACCAGGACAGAGAGCTGTTTAGTCATGCAGACTCAAGTCGAAAATATTTTGCATTTTCTTCCACTTTGCACCTGTGCTCGACTCCGCAGCTGCGAGCTGAAATCTTGTCATCAAACGTTCCCATTG
>CAZVWF010000080.1:0-3601 GCA_964630795.1 uncultured Woeseia sp.
GGGGCTCGACCGCTACTACCAGATCGTTCGCTGCTTCAGAGATGAAGACCTGCGCGCAGACCGTCAACCCGAGTTTACCCAGCTCGATATCGAGATGAGTTTCGTCGACGAAGCGGCCGTCACGGACACGATGGAGTCGCTGGTCCGGACCCTGTTCAGCGAGGTCATGGACGTCGAATTACCTTCGCCGTTTCCGCGCATCAGCTATGCCGAGGCGATGCAGCGATTCGGTTCAGACAAGCCGGACTTGCGCATCGACCTGGAACTTATTGAGGTCGCTGACTTGATGGAGTCGGTCGAATTCAAGGTGTTTGCCGGACCGGCAGCCGACGCTGAAGGTCGTGTCGCCGCATTGTGTGTGCCGGGCGGCAGTGAACTGAGCCGCAAGGAGATCGACGACTATACCGATTACGTCGGCCGCTACGGCGCCAAGGGCCTGGCCTATATCAAGATCAATGATGCCAGTTCGGGCCGCGATGGTTTGCAGTCACCCATTCTGAAATTCCTGCCGGATGACGCCATCGCGGGCATCATGGAGCGCACGGGCGCCAAAGACGGCGACCTGATTTTCTTTGGTGCCGATAAAGCGCGCGTCGTCAACGATGCACTGGGCGCATTGCGCGTCCAAGTTGGCGAGGATCGCGGCCTTGTGGCAGAAGGCTGGCAGCCGCTGTGGGTCGTGGATTTTCCGATGTTCGAGAAAGATCCGCACACCAAGCGATGGACATCATTACATCATCCGTTCACGGCGCCGTCCGTGGATGATCCCGACGCGGTCCGGGCCGAACCCGGTACAGTGCTGTCCCGTGCCTACGACATGGTCCTGAATGGTTCCGAGATCGGCGGCGGGTCTGTAAGAATTCACGACCAGGCGATGCAGGCAGCCGTCTTCGAATTGTTGGGCATCAGTGACGAGGAAGCAGAGGAGAAGTTCGGTTTCCTGTTGCGCGCGCTGCAGTTCGGTTGTCCGCCGCATGGCGGTATTGCATTCGGCCTCGATCGCATGGTCATGCTCATGGCGGGCGCGGACAGTATTCGCGACGTCATAGCGTTTCCGAAAACGCAGACAGCCAGTTGCCCGTTGACCAATGCACCGGGCGCAGTGTCCGCTGAGCAGCTCAAGGAAACGGGCATTCGCATTCGCGTGCCCCGGGCGGAGTAGGCCATTTCCGGTTTCCGAAGGCCGGAGTCCGTTCTGGTCATCGTCTACACCGATGATCTTGATATCCTCCTGCTGAAGCGCAACGATCCCTTCGAATTCTGGCAGTCCGTCACCGGGTCACTGGAGGCTGGTGAAACACCCGCCGATGCTGCGGCCCGGGAGATCGCCGAGGAAACCGGTTTGGCGTCGGGCGATCGACTGGCCGATGCGGGCCGTCAGCGGGTATTCCAAATCGATCCTCGCTGGCTCGATCGCTATGCCCCGCGGATAACCGAAAACCTCGAATACGAGTGGCACTATCGCCTGGACGCACCCGTCGACGTGCAGGTGAATCCCGCCGAGCACGACGAATGGGCGTGGGTACCGATTGATGAGGCGATTGAACGAGTCTGGTCCTGGACGAATCGCGAAGCGCTGGAGGCCTTACGATCCGTTGCCACCCCGTAGGATCCTGCTGCGGACCGCGACGTGCCGGTTCTACAGGCGCTTTTTTAGCTGGTAAAGGACGTCGAGCGCTTCTCGCGGCGTAAGGCTGTCCGGATCGATGTCCGTCAGCGCCTCTTCCACTTCACTGGACTGCGGTTCGACAGGCGCGGCGAGCGGCAATTGTGTCTGCGGATGTTCGGCTGTGGCGTGCGTTTCCAGGGTCGCAAGATAGCTACGCGCACGCTTGATGACCTCCCGTGGTACGCCCGCGAGCGAGGCGACCTGAAGGCCGTAGCTCTGGTTTGCCGGACCGGGTTTTACCGCGTGCAGGAACACCAGTTGACCTTTGTGCTCGGTGGCATCGAGATGCACGTTGCGGCAGGCAGGAATTTCATCTGCCAGCGCGGTCAGTTCGAAGTAGTGGGTCGCAAAGAGCGTAAAGGCGCCAATTTTTTCACCCATATGATGGGCAGCAGCCCAGGCCAGCGACAATCCATCAAACGTACTCGTACCGCGCCCGATCTCGTCCATGAGGACGAGGCTGGACGCGGTTGCATTGTTCAGAATCGTTGCAGTCTCCGTCATCTCGACCATGAAGGTAGACCGCCCGCCCGCAATGTCATCCGATGCGCCAATCCGGGTAAAGATTCTGTCGACTGGACCGATGCGCAGACTGTCCGCAGGAACAAAGCTGCCGATATGCGCGAGGATTGTGATCAGCGCCGCCTGTCGCATGTACGTGGATTTGCCGCCCATATTGGGTCCCGTAATGACCAGCAGTTTGTCGTCGGCATCTAGGCTCAGGTCATTTGCGACGAACGGTGTATCGATGACCTGCTCGACCACGAGGTGGCGGCCGCCCCGGATTTCGATACAGGGTTCGCTGACAATTTCCGGCCTGCACAGGTTCAGCGTCTCAGCCCGCTCGGCAAATGTCCCGAGCACATCCAGTTCAGCCAGTCCGCGTGCCGTTTCCTGCAAGGTGCCAAGCGCATCCGTCAGCGTATCGATTAATCCTTCGTACAGGTGTTTCTCACGCGCCAGCGCACGCTCCCGCGCACTCAGCACCTTGTCTTCGAATGCCTTGAGTTCAGGCGTGATGAATCGTTCCGCAGATTTCAATGTCTGGCGGCGAACGTATTCTTCCGGCGCCTTGCCGGCCTGCGTTTTGCTGATTTCGATGTAATAGCCGTGCACCCGGTTGTAGCCGAGTTTGAGGTTGCCGACGCCTGTACGCTCCTTCTCACGGGCTTCCAGGTCGATCAGGAACTGGTCGGCATTACTCGCTATCGAACGCAGTTCGTCGAGTTCGTCGTCGAAGCCTTCGGCAATAACACCGCCGTCCCGAATGAGCATGGGCGGGTTGTCGACGATGGCTTTTTGTAGCAGATCGCGTTCGCGGCCATGCTCACTGACGGATTCGCGCAACCGTTGCAGCAGCGACGCCTCGATGGGTTTCAGTTGCGCTTTGAGCGCGGGCACTCGGGTCAGCGCGCTTTCGAGCTGGCTTAAATCCCGCGGTCTCGCAGACCACAGCGCGACGCGCGACAGAATACGTTCGACATCACCGATACCCTGCAGGGTCTCCTGCAATGACCCGGTATGCCCGCCCAGCAGCAAGGACTCGACGGCGTGGTAGCGATTCTTCAGGACCTCTGCGTTGCGGACGGGCCGCTGTATCCAGCGCTTGAGCAGACGGCTGCCCATTGCACTCATACAATGGTCCATGACGCCGGACAGTGTGTGCTCCGGGTGCCCGGTCAGGCTTTCTTCGAGCTCGAGGTTGCGTCGCGTCGGGCCATCCATGATGACCGCATCCGACAATTGTTCGACGGTAATCGATGAGAGATGCGGAAGTGTGGTCTTCTGCGTGTCGTTCACGTACTGCAGCAATGCGCCGGCGGCCGCAACGCCCCGGGGAAAATCGTCGCAGCCGAACCCCGACAGGCTTAGTGTCTGAAACTGGGCGCACAGTAATCGATACGCGCTATCGAGATCGAAGAGCCATGGCGG
>CAZVWF010000080.1:3611-5786 GCA_964630795.1 uncultured Woeseia sp.
CGTCGACGACGATCTCGGCTGGCCGTAGCCGCTCGAGTTCACCGGCAAGCGCCTCTGCGCCGTCGAGTTCGGTGAGTCGGAATCGCCCACCGGCCAGGTCCAGCCAGGCCAGGCCGATGCCCGCTTTGTCGACAGAAACCGCGGCGACCAGGTTGTCGCGCTCTGGCAGCAGCGCTTCGTCGGTCAGCGTGCCCGGTGTGACGACGCGCATGACCTTGCGTTCGACGGGCCCCTTGCTCGTCGCTGGATCACCGACCTGTTCACAGATGGCAACCGACTCACCCTGCCGAACCAGTTTGCCGAGATAGCTTTCGGCAGCGTGATAGGGAACGCCGGCCATCGGAATCGGGTTGCCACCCGACTTTCCGCGCGCGGTCAGCGTAATGTCCAGTAGCTTGGCCGCCCGGCGAGCATCATCGAAAAAGAGCTCGTAAAAGTCCCCCATCCGGTAGAAGACCAGCATATCCGGGTAGTCCGCCTTGATGCTCAAATACTGCTGCATCATCGGTGTGTGGACAGGGCTGACGTTGGCGCTCATTCTTGTTTTTTTGTCGGCGACGGAATCGCTCCATGCTAGCCTCTGGTTCGACGCAAGTCGATGCCGGGAAGACCCGTTTGAAAATTGTTCATGTCGAAACCGGACTGAGCTTCTACGGAGGCCCACAGCAGGTGATCTGGTTGATCAATGGCCTGTCGGCTCGCAATGCCAGGTCGATCCTGGTGTGCCCGGCCGATTCCGAAATCGACGCAGTGGCGCGGGCGGCAGATATTGAGGTCATGAACCTGCCCTGCGGCGGCGATACCGACTTCCTCTTTCCAATCCGGCTGCACCACCTGCTCCGACGAGTTGCACCGGATATCGTGCACATCCACGGCCGGCGCGGCGCTGACTTTCCTGGCGGGTGGGGGGCACTCACCGCGCGAGTGCCGGCACTGGTATCGCGTCGTGTTGACAGTATGGAGACACCGGCGGCCGCGGCGATTCGTTATTGGCCATTTCGCAAAATTGTCGCCATCTCCGAGAATATCGCGACAGTGCTGGGTGCCAGCCGGGTAGCACCGAACAGGGTGACGGTGATTAGAGACGCGGTCGACATTGATTCGGTGACTCTGAATGCGGACCGCGACATTCTGCAACGTGAATTCGGTATCGGGGAGGACGGGTTCGCCATCGCGGTCGTGGCCCAGCTGATCAGGCGCAAAGGGCACCGATTACTGCTCGACGTGCTACCCGGACTGCTCAAAGAACATCCGGATATCAAGGTCGTGTTTTTCGGCACCGGGAAGGCAGAGAAAGAGCTGCGTGCGCTGGCCCGAAAACTGGGTTGCTCTGCCGCTGTTCATTTCGCCGGTTTCCGGCACGACCTTGACGATTACCTGTCCGCATTCGATTTACTGGTTCATCCTGCAGAGAAGGAAGGCCTGGGCGTCGCGATGCTCAAGGCGGCGGCCGCCTGCCTGCCCGTCATTGCATTTGATGTCGCGGGCTCACGCGAGGCAGTCAATCATCTCAAAACGGGAATTCTCGTGCCGCCGGATGACATCAAGGCATTGCAAACAGCGATTGCTACGCTATATGAGGAAAAGGAGATTCGAGAGAAAATGGGCGTCGGCGGGCGCAATCGCATGGCGGAGGAATTTGCCGTCCAGTCGATGGCGGATCGTTACCTCGAGGTTTATAGCGAGATCCTGAATGGCTGAAACTGATTCCATAGCGACACTGGCAGAGGCGCTGGTCGGAGAATTGATCCAGGCCGGGCTGACCGTGGCGACTGCGGAGTCCTGTACCGGTGGCTGGGTTGGCAAGGCGTTGACTGACGTCGCCGGCAGTTCCGGCGTTTTCGAATATGGCATTGTCAGCTACTCGAACGATGCGAAAGCCGATCTGCTGGGCGTCAGTCCCGGGAGCCTGGCCGCGCATGGCGCAGTCAGTGAAGCGGTGGTCCGAGAAATGGCCACAGGAGCGCTGGGCCGCAGCGGTGCAGATCTCGCCGTGGCCGTGAGCGGTATTGCGGGACCGGGCGGCGGGACGGAGGAAAAACCGGTTGGCACGGTATGGTTCGCCTGGGCCAGTCGTGGAACGCCGGAGCCGGAAGTTTCGACAGCGCGTTACCTTTTGAAAGGCGATCGCGAAGCAATACGTTCACAATCGGTAGTGTTGGCGCTGCAGAAATT
>CAZVWF010000080.1:5796-9356 GCA_964630795.1 uncultured Woeseia sp.
AGGCAAAGTGTCTAACAAGACCCTGTTTTTTGCGTTGTGGCCGTCGCACCGGCAGCGTGAAATGATCCGTGATTCATTCGGTCCGGCGCTGTCCACCGTCGAAGGGACCTCGGTCGATCGCCGCAACTGGCACATCACCCTCGTCTACATTGGCGATTTCCCTGAGGAAAAGATTCCGGATCTGCTTTCTGCCGTGGAAATCATCGACCCGGGTGAGATTCGCCTCCGTTTCGATACGCTGACTTTCTGGCCACGACCGAAGATCGCCTGCCTCCATGCGCTTACTGTACCGCCCGGCCTGGCGCACCTCGTTCAGTCGTTGCAACAGGCGCTGATTCCCTTTGGGCATGAGCCCGACCCGCGCGTTTACCGGCCGCATATCACCATGTCGAGAAAAGCCCGGAGCTTCCAGGAAGTTCGACCGGCGCGGCCGATCGAGCTTACATGGACGGATTTCGATCTGGTCGAATCGGTGTCGTTCCGCGGCGAGACGCGGTACCACCCGGTGAAACAATAGCTTCGGCGAAATACTTAATAGATTGCTGAATTAATCCCTTCGTCACGGACTGTCGCTGGCCGGCTTTTGTGAAATAATTGCCGATGACCTCACGATTTCGGGAATGGCTGCAAGAAAATGGATGACAATCGCAAAAAGGCGCTGGCCGCCGCACTGGGACAAATAGAAAAACAATTCGGCAAGGGATCTGTCATGCGGCTCGGCGATGCCGGCACAGCAAGGGATATCGATGTCGTGTCAACCGGGTCGATCGGCCTGGATGCCGCGCTGGGCATCAGGGGTCTCCCGAAAGGACGGGTCGTCGAAATCTATGGTCCGGAGTCATCAGGTAAGACGACCCTGACGCTGCAGGTCGTCGCGGAAGCCCAGAAGATAGGCGGAACTGCAGCATTCGTCGATGCAGAGCATGCGCTTGATCCGAGTTATGCCGAGAAGCTGGGCGTCAATGTCGATGAGTTGCTGGTTTCACAGCCCGATACGGGCGAACAGGCGCTTGAGATCACCGACATGCTGGTGCGTTCCGGTGCCGTTGATGTCATCGTCGTCGACTCTGTTGCTGCCCTCACGCCGAAAGCAGAAATCGAAGGCGAGATGGGCGACTCGCATATGGGCCTGCAGGCTCGCCTGATGTCACAGGCGCTCAGGAAGTTGACCGGCAATATCAAACGCTCGAATGCCATGGTGATTTTCATCAACCAGATCCGTATGAAGATCGGCGTCATGTTTGGCAGCCCGGAAACGACCACGGGCGGCAATGCACTCAAGTTCTATTCGTCGGTTCGCCTGGACATTCGCCGCATTGGCGCGATCAAGAAGGGCGATGAAGTCATCGGTAACCAGACACGTGTCAAAGTGGTCAAGAACAAGGTGTCGCCGCCGTTCAAAAATGCCGAGTTCGAGATTCTTTACGGGCAGGGTATTTCCCGCGAAGGCGAGATCATCGAGCATGGCGTCAACCAGGGCCTGATCGAGAAGGCCGGTTCCTGGTACAGCTACGGGTCGGATCGCATCGGACAGGGTAAGGAAAACGTGCGCGCCTACCTGAAGGAAAACCCGGACACGGCTGCCGAGATCGAGGCGAAGATTCGGGCGGTGCTGATGCCGGAGACGGAGCCGGCACCGGCTGAGGAAAATGCTGCCGATACCGATGAGGCCGTCGCTGGCTGATTCACCCTCAATCAATGAACTGAATGCCGACCTCTTTGAGCCGGAAGAGGTCGACCGTTTTGCTGATCCCAGGGAAGCACGCAAGAAAGCCATGGACTTCCTGGCGCGCCGTGAATACGGGCAGGAGGAACTGGTCCGCAAGCTGTCTGCGGCGGGATTCGATGCTGACGTCGTTATGGTCGAAGTTGATCGCCTGGCAGAGGAGGGGCTGCAAAGCGATACTCGTTTTGCCGGCAGCTTCGTGCAGTCGCGCATCAACCAGGGCAAAGGACCGGTCCGAATTCGCGAGGAATTGAAGGAACGGGGTCTCGGCGGCGCCGACATTGAACGCGCGCTGGATGATGCCGAGCAGGATTGGTTCGAGCTGGCCCGCGAGGTCAGGGTGCGCAAATTTGGCGCCGACCTCCCGGCAGACTTCCCAGAGAAAGCCCGCCAGATGCGGTTTTTGCAGTACCGCGGCTTTGATGCAGAGCAGGTCCAGTTAGCGGTTCGATCGCATGGTGATGGCTGACGGATACCTTTAAACTACCGCGTTGGTAATCAAGTAAGCCGAATCGTGTCGCAGGAGCCCGCCCGGCGGGCAGTAGCCGCTATAGATGAAAAAGATGTCCAGCAACGAGTTGCGCCGCACCTTCCTGGAATTCTTCCGGCAGCACGGCCATGAAATTGTCGCGAGCTCGCCGCTCGTCCCCGGCAATGATCCGACGTTGTTGTTCACGAATGCCGGAATGGTGCAGTTCAAGGACGTATTTCTCGGCGACGACAAGCGCAAGTACAACCGGGCTGTGACCTCGCAGCGCTGCGTTCGTGCCGGCGGTAAACACAACGACCTCGAAAACGTGGGTTACACAGCACGTCACCACACGTTTTTCGAGATGCTCGGCAATTTCAGCTTCGGCGACTACTTCAAGGAAGACGCCATCAGGTTTGCCTGGGAATTTCTCACCAATGTGCTCGAGCTTCCGGAGGAGCGACTCTGGGTTACGGTGTTCGAGGACGACGACGAAGCCGCAGAAATCTGGCTGAAGACGATGGGGGTGGACCCGGATCGATTCACCCGGATGGGCGCCAAGGACAACTTCTGGGCGATGGGGGACACGGGTCCCTGCGGCCCCTGCAGTGAAATCTTTTTCGATCATGGTCCCGATGTGCCCGGCGGTCCGCCGGGATCACCCGACGAAGACGGTGATCGCTATGTGGAGGTCTGGAACCTGGTCTTCATGCAGTTTGACCGTTCCGCCGATGGCGAGATGACGCCGTTGCCGAAGCCGTCGGTGGACACTGGCATGGGACTCGAACGGACCGCGGCCGTCATGCAGGGCGTGCACAGCAATTACGAGATCGACCTGTTCGCCAACCTGATCGAAGCGGCCGCCAGTGTGCTGGGCGTGAAGAATGACGGTAACAGCTCACTCAATGTGATCGTTGATCACATTCGCGCCTGTGCGTTCCTGATTACGGACGGCGTGTTGCCGGGCAATGAGGGTCGTGGCTATGTGCTGCGCCGAATCATTCGTCGTGCTGCGCGTCACGGCAAAAAACTGGGCATGAACGAAACGTTCTTCCACAAGCTGGTCGCACCCTTGTGCGATGAAATGGGGGACGCCTATCCCGAACTGGTCAAGGCGAAAAAACATGTCGAGAAGGTGCTGGCAAAAGAGGAGCGCCGCTTCGCCGAGACGCTGGACCAGGGCATGGAAATACTCGAAGAAGCAATAGCCGGACTGCAGGGTAGCGAGCTGCCGGGCGATGTCGTCTTCAAGTTGTACGACACCTATGGGTTTCCGTTCGACCTGACCGCAGACATTGCGAGAGAGCGAGACCTGACCGTCGACCAGTCCGGATTCGAGAAGCAGATGGAGGCGCAACGTGACCG
>CAZVWF010000080.1:9456-10729 GCA_964630795.1 uncultured Woeseia sp.
ACGCAGAAGTCCGGCAAAGCCATTGTCCATTATGGAACCGTCGGTACCGGCACGATCGCGGCAGGCGATTCCGTTGTTGCGAGAGTCGATGCGGATCGTCGCGCCGCGACCGTTCTGAATCACTCCGCGACGCACCTGATGCATGCGGCGCTGCGCCAGGTGCTCGGCGACCACGTCCAGCAAAAGGGTTCCCTCGTTGCCCCGGACCGATTGCGATTTGATTTCTCGCACTATGACGGCGTGACTAAAAAGCAGCTCCAGGAAATCGAGGACATCGTCAATGAGCAGGTTCGCCGCAATGTGGCGGCAGAGACCGCCCTGATGAGTTACGACGATGCGGTTGCCTCAGGTGCGATTGCGCTCTTTGGCGAGAAGTACGACGACGAGGTTCGTGTCCTCCGTTTGGGCGATGGTTTTTCGGTCGAGCTTTGCGGTGGGACGCATGTGCGCAGCACCGGCGACATTGGTGTTTTCAAGATTACGGCGGAGGGCGGTGTCGCGTCCGGTGTGCGGCGTATTGAGGCGGTCACCGGTAAAGGCGCGATGGACTGGCTGAAAGCGCAGCGACAATCGCTCGAGGCGGTCGCGGCAATCCTGAAGAGCGCGCCCGATCAGGCTGCCGCAAAAGTTGCACAGCTGGTGAAGCGCAACAAGGAACTGGAAAAAGATCTCGCGGCAACCAAGCAACAGCTGCTGACCGGCGGACCGGGTGTGTCCGACACGGTTACCGAGGTCGATGGCATCAAGGTGATGGCGAGCCGTATGGATGGCGCGGATGCCAAGGCGCTGCGGGACGCCGTCGACCGATTCAAGGACAAGCTTGAAAGCGCGGTCGTCGTTTTGGGGTCTGTCGAATACGGCAAGGTCAGGCTGGCGGCTGGCGTAACCAAGAACAACATAGACCGGATCAAGGCCGGCGATGTTATCGGTCCTGTTGCAGAACAAGTGGGCGGACGTGGTGGCGGCAGACCCGACTTTGCCGAGGCGGGTGGTAGCAATCCGGACGCCCTGGACGCCGCCCTGGCGTCCGTTCCCGGGTGGGTTTCTGACCATTTGAGCTAGCAATTTCCATAAATTACAAGCAGTTCAAGTGCTTATCTAAACCTTGTGAGGCAGCAGAAAGCGATTTCGTCTACAATAACAAGCACTTATAATAAGACAGCGTAGCCTGGGCTGGGAGCCCGTATACGGCAGGAGTAGGAAGTCATGCTGATCCTTACGCGACGTGCCGGTGAGGCCGTGATGATTGGGAGCGATGTCACGATTACGGTCC
>CAZVWF010000081.1:0-10719 GCA_964630795.1 uncultured Woeseia sp.
GTGGAGGGCTTGCGGACGCGGGTTCGAAACCCGCCGCCTCCACCAATAAACGTATCAACCCCTTGTCTTTCAAGGGGTTTTTACTTTTCAGGAACACCTGACTCGACAGTATTACCGCATAAAGCCAATTTCAGGCGAAAACCGAAAGCTGCGGTTTCCGTTTTTCAAGCGAATTGGTAAACGACAGAGGCTCTGAAGCCCAAAATACTTTTAGCGTCACTCGGGCTGAGATGGTTGGATTGACCGATCAATCGCTGCAACATTGGGTGCTTCCTGCGGCCACCCATGGCGATAAAGCGCCAACCAAAAAAAGAGGGCCGAAATACGGCCCTCCCCTTGCGACTGACTCAATTGAAGTCAATTATTTTGGGCTTTAATGGACAATGTCCCACAAGTAGTCGTCATGAACCCCGCAGATGTCGAAATATTCGACCTGTAACTCTCGCTCCGCATCGGTCATGTCATTTCCCATATTGGCATAAGCCAGGTAGTTCTCTGCCTGATCGTTTCCGGTGACCGTAAGAAGCCGTCGGTAAGGGCCACCTATGTAGTGGCTGAGTCGATTCCATGAAACGATGGCACCCGATTCCGCAAGTTTGTTCAGACGGGGAGCGAACACTTCACTGAAGATCTCATCAGCACGCGCTTCCCTGGTCCGATCGCACACTTCATACACTGAAACACTTACTTTTCCTCGTTCAGCGTCAACAGGACTGCCATCCATTTGTGCCCAGATATAATCGTCATGGGTTTCGCAGGCCTCTGCCCGCTCCTGCGATGCGCCCGCATTTTCCCCTGAATAAATTTCGTTAAACACGGACACCTGGGCTTCCAGGGCGCCAGCCAACGTTTCCGAGGCATGGAACTGAGCCCGTCTCCACTTGCCACCCGTCGAATGCGATAAGTATCCCCAGGACAATAACGCTCCATCTTCGACTTTTTGATCAAAAACCGGTTTTTCGTAAGTATTTACAAGTCGATCCATATCCATTTGGCTGGATACGTCGCAAGCATAATACGCAGCGTACAGGTACGCCCGCGGTTCTGTCCCCTGTGCAAAAGCCACTACCGGGCCAACTATCCCAATAAAAAACCCGATCAAACCAGCTCTTGTAATTTTGCTCATACCACCATTCATACACATCTCCTTATTGTTAGCGTTGTTTCTTGTCTGCTTGTATGGGCCAATGTGTCACTCTTTGGCTGTTTTTCCCTACCTGATTAATATAGCAGAGCAAGTTACGACCGGTTTGCTATACCTGCGCGACCAGGCAAGCACCGGGCAGCAGCACAATGGCCGCTCTGAGCGTGTGTTTAATGAAAAATCCCTGTCCAGGAAGTCGACATCCTGGCAGCGCATCCGGTTAATATCCTGACAGGGACGCGGTACAAACGGAGAACCGGCGAGCGCCTATTTCCGGGCAAGTTGCTCCAACACTGCACTTTCCAGGCTGCCGAGCCCACTGGCCTTGCCTATCGCAATGGCCTCCTCGTCCGAGGCACCCTTCATGCTGGCACGTAACGCGAGCAACGCACCGACACGATTCGCCGATCTGCAGTGCAGCAGCACCGGTCCATCGGTTTCCGCCATCACGGCATCGAGCGCCTCGGCGTTTTTGAAAGTCACGCCAGCTGCGCCGGCAACTTCGATCAGGTGATACTCCATACCCAGGGTCTCGACGGCACTGGACTCATCCATCCCCCGGTCTTCCGAGGCGCGCCGAAGATCGATGACGGCTACGTAACCCGCCTCTTTTGCCGCGCTCAGTAACGCCTCATCGGGCTGCCCCGTCGAAATGTACTGATGCTCGGCCAGTATCTCCGGGGATGCCTGGAGGTCTGCAATGCTGACCGCGACGACTTTCTCGTCGGCCACTGATGCACAACCAAGGAGCAGAATGGAAAGCGCAACCGCTGTAAGTCTCTTCATTGTGGATATGTCCGCTGAAATCGCAGGTTCAGGCTGGATCATGCGACTTCCGCAATACCCGCCTAATCCGCATTAATACGTAAGTCTGCCTTGTTTGCAATGTGCTTGCCGATCATGAACGACGACGTTGCGGCGGGAGACGGTGCATTCAGTACGTGAATGGCGCCAGGCGCCTCCTCGATGTAGAAGTCGTCCACCAGGTTTCCATCACGATCCACGGCTTGCGCACGCACACCGGCGCCCCCCGGTACGAGATCATTCGAGGTGATATCGGGGACGAGTTTCTGCAGGCTCTTGACGAATACGCCTTTGCGAAGGGAGCGATTGATTTCGGATACCCCGGCACGAAAATGCCTTCCTGCAAGGCGCCAGAAACCCGGATATGAAATTGTTTCCCGAAACTCGGCCCAGGCAAAATCCTGACGTGAATAGCCCTCCCGCATCGTCGCCAGCACGGCATTCGGGCCAGCTTCAACATCGCCATTTACGCGCGGTGTCAGGTGAACATCGAGGAACGGCAATGACGGGTCCGGCACCGGGTAAACCAGCCCGTTCACGAGGCCGCGACTTTCTTCCCTGAGCAGGTAGTACTCGCCTCTGAAAGGAATGATCCGGACCTCTGGCGTTGCGCCCATATTTTTTGCGACGAGATCGGCCTGGAGGCCGGCGCAATTGATGACGAGATTCGCGTCGATCTCGACATTGCTGGTCACCGCACGATGTCTCCCGTCCTCCACGCAGGACGCGCTGAATTCAGTGTCCAGCAGAAGCTTGCCGCCGGCCTTCTCGAATATGGCGGTGTAGACCGCAGCTATTTTGCGATAATCGACGACCGCAGAATCGGGTGCGTACAGGGCCCTGACTCCCGTGACATTCGGTTCGACTTCGTGGAGTTCTCTCGCGGATAACAACCTGAGGCCGGGTACGCCATTGTCGGTACCACGCTCATACAGGCGCCCGAGTCGAACTGCCTCGTCGTCATCGGTGGCAACAATGACCTTGCCGCAACGTTTCAGTGGCAAATTGAACTTCTGACACAACCCGGCCAGCATCTGGTTGCCTTCAACGCAAAACTTCGCCTTGAGTGAACCGGGTTCGTAGTAAATACCGGCGTGCAATACACCGGAATTGTGGCCGGACTGCTGATCGGAGATCTTGTCGCCCTTCTCTATTACCGTGACGGTCGATTCGGGCCGCATGTTCTTTAGATGCATCGCAGTCGACAGACCAATGAGTCCGCCGCCAATGATCAGCACATCGGTATTGATGGTAGGCATCCCTTACGACCCTGTCGCACGTCCGGGCACTATCGCCGCACAGATTATCGTCGCTCTTAATCTTCCATACCAGCAACAGGTTGTATTCGACGCGACTCGTATCTAACCTGCACAAATGACCCATACAGACAACACCCGGAACCGGCGATACGACGTTATCGTCTGGGGTGCCACAGGCTTTACGGGCCGCCTGGTAGCGGAGTACCTGGCATCCCGTTATCCACCTGGCGATTCACTTCGCTGGGCCATCGGCGGACGCAATCGTGAGAAGCTGGTCTCGCTCGCAGAGGACCTGGAGCTGACCGGCGATGGACCGGACCTCATCGTTGCCGATAGTCATGATGCGCAGGCAATGCAGGACCTGGCCCGCAGCACCCGCGTCGTACTGACGACGGTCGGACCGTATGCCCGCTATGGCAGTGAACTGGTCGCCGCCTGTGCCGCCACAGGAACCCACTATTGTGACCTCTGCGGCGAATCACAGTGGATACGCAAGATGATCGATCGTCATCATGCTGCGGCAATAGACAGTGGCGCAAAAATTGTCATGTGTTGCGGATTCGATTCCATCCCCTCGGACATGGGCGTTTTCGCCATGCAACGGAGAGCGTCGAGTGAATACAACCAGCAATGCGAACGCATCACGCTGCTGGTGCGAGCAATGCGAGGGGGTGCCAGCGGTGGCACGTTGGCGAGCATGATGAACGCCATTGACGAGGCACGTGCCGACCGGGAAGTTGCGCGCACGCTACGTGATCCGTACGGCCTGAACCCGGCAGGCGAGCGCAACGGGCCGGATAGGTCTGACCAGCAAGGCGCGCGCTTCGACGATGATGCGCAAACCTGGACGGCCCCTTTCATCATGGCCGGTATCAATACACGCGTCGTACGCAGGAGCAATGCATTATCCGGTTATGCCTACGGCAGGGATTTTCGTTACCACGAAGCGTCTATTGCCGGAAAGGGGTTCGGCGGCCGAATCAAGGCGACACTGATGGGCCTGGGTCTGGGCCTTTTTATCGTCATGGCGGCGATCCCATTTACGCGCCGGCACCTGGTGCAACGCTTCTCACCGAAACTTGGCGAAGGTCCATCCGCAAGTGAACGGGAAAATGGTTTTTTCAAACTCCTGATGTTCGGCCGGTTGCCGGACGGCACGCTCCTCAGACAAACGGTAACCGGGGATCGTGATCCCGGATATGGTTCGACCAGCAAGATGCTGGCGGAAAGTGCCGTTTGTCTCGCGAGGGATAACCTGGACGACAACGCCGGCTGCCTGACACCCGCTATAGCGATGGGCGATGCGCTTCTTGGTCGGTTGCAGCAAAACGCCGGGCTGACATTCGAACCGGAATGACCCAATCATCCGTGAGCGACGATTCCACGCTGGCCTATCTGAATCTCGAGCCAGAGCAGATCCTGGCAACGCTTGAGGACCTGGGTTTTCATTGTGACGGTAGATTCCTGACGCTTAACAGCTACGAGAATCGCGTCTACCAGGTGGGCATTGAAGACAGGCCGCCGGTGGTCGCAAAATTTTATCGACCGGGCCGCTGGACCGACGACGCGATCCTGGAAGAGCACGCTTTCAGCGCCGAACTGGCCGCCCTGGACATCCCTGTCGTCGCTCCACTCATCAGCAATGGCAACACCTTGCATAGAACCGGGCCGTTCCGTGTATCCGTCTCACCTTGCAAAGGCGGACGCTCACCGGACCTGGATAACCGCGACCTGATGCGGCAGCTTGGACGGCTGATCGCCCGCATTCATCTTGCAGGCGAAGCGAGTGGTTTCAGACACAGGCCCACACTTGATATCGAGTCCTATGGATACCGATCGGCCGACTACCTGCTCGACAATCAGTTCATTCCGGCAGAGATGACCGAAGTATACGAGAGCATCGTCGAACATCTTTTTGACGAGATTGAGAATTCATTCGCCCGGGCGTCAGGGATCCGTGATATTCGCCTGCACGGGGACTTTCATCCCGGCAATGTACTCGTCAATGAAGATCAATTGCATATTGTCGACCTCGATGACGCCCGGACTGGTCCCGCCGTACAGGATATCTGGATGTTCCTGTCCGGCGATCGACACGAACAAACGCCGCAACTCGACAACCTGCTCGAGGGATACACCGAATTCCGTGCATTCGATGCACGGGAGCTGCACGTCATCGAAGCGCTTCGGTCACTGCGAATCCTGCACTACGCCGCATGGATTGCGCGACGTTGGGAAGACCCCGCGTTCAAAACGGCATTTCCCTGGTTTGACAGCCGCCGCTACTGGGACGAACACATTCTGAGCCTCCGCGAGCAGGTAGCATTGATGCAGGAAGCCCCTCTCGCCTGGACCGGCTGAACGTTTGTCCCGCCTGTTTCTTGTAACCATTGCGCATTGTCATGATGAAAAACAAGTGCATCGATAATGATTTTTTACATTTTATTTCAGCAAGTTACGGCCCGTATTGTCAAAGCGTAATGAAATGGAACTCCACCGGGTCTGGTTGCACTGCTATGCGGCGCAGTCTAAAGTCGGTGGCAACAGGATCGCCGATCACGAGCGGAACTAAACGCAGCGGTCTGGCTCTGATAGATGGATATACGAGCGCCGGACTATTTCTCCCCGGAAACAATCGACTTGAAGTCTCGCACGCAAATAATTGCATTAGCAGCCTCGACAGCGGTGTGGCTCGCCGGATGCGGTGGCGCGGCAGTACAACTTCATAATCCAACAATTCCCGAACCGCTTATCGACCGGTTGCCGCTCAAGGTCGCTGCCCGATATCCGGACGTGTTCGATAATTTCACTCATGAAGAACAGGTCATCGGCAAGGAGAAATGGTCAATCGACCTGGGTCCGTCCAACCGGTTGTTGTTCACCCAGCTATTTGGATCCATGTTCACCGAGTTCTCGGTGATCGATGCAGCAACCGACCCAAGTGACCTCGGCATCGATGCACTGATCGAACCGAGCATCGACGCGTTCGAGTTTTCGGTCCCGAACCAGAGCCAGACGGATGACTTCGCCGTCTGGATTCGCTACCGCATCAAGATCTTTGACAAGGAAGGTGTCCAGATCGCCAACTGGCCGATTGCAGCCTATGGTAAAAGCCTGTCGACAACCTTTGGTGGAGACGCGGCGCTGCAACGGGCTGCCGAACTCGCCATGCGCGACGCAGCGGCACTGATTATCCTGCAGATGGACAAGGCGACGGGAATCAGCAAATTAAGGGCTGCGCAGGCACAGCAATCCCCGGAACCCCCGACGACCGTTCCGGCTCAGATGGACATGCAATCGACGACCGCGGAGGCCATTCCCGATGAATCGCCCTGAGAGAATCAAAGCTGCCATTGGATGCCTGGTTGCCGGCGTAGCCTTGAGCGGTTGCGTCACACAGCGGGTCGAGAACATTCGCGAGGGCGCGACGGGACTCGAGGAAGGCGAAGGTATCGTCATCATGGCCAAGAGCTATCACCTTGGGAACGAAACGGAAGCCAAGTTCATCAACTGCGTCGGTGATTCGGTTGGCCGCGGGTCACAAAAGTTACGCGTCATCCCCAATAATGAATTTGTGGATGCATTGTTCCCCTGGTTTGAGCCCAGGACAGCACCGGCTGAGACCAAGGGATTACCGACCCTGATGTCACGACCGGGTGTGGCGGAAAAGATCAAGGAAAAAGGCGTTCGATACGTCGTCTGGCTGGACGGTGACACCGACAAGGTTGCCGGCGGAGGCAGCATGTCCTGCGCAGCGGGACCGGGCGGTGGCGGTTGCTTCGGGTTCGCCTGGTGGCAAAACGACTCGAATTACCAGGCGTCGGTCTGGGATCTGGATGGTCTTGAAGATGCCGGAACCGTTAGCGCCGACGTCAGTGGAACGTCATTCCTGCCGGCTATCGTTGTACCGATTCCATTGATCGCTCGCACGCAGAACAAAGCCTGCAATGCACTGGCCGACCAGCTCAAGCTGTTTATCGTTGCGGAAGAAGAAACCTGAGCGATTCGCACAGCGGTACACTGCCTGCTCGAAAGTCCGATGGCAGAAAGCAAATTCCTTGTCCGTCGTTGGTTCGAAAAATATCGGCACAATATGAAGAAGGTGGCGGCAGGCAGGAATCCTCCCTCGCATAAAAACGCCCTAACGATTTGACAAAACACGGTTTTTTCTCGTTTCGAACTATGGCAAGTTGACCGGTCGGCAGATACTATTTGCCGATGACTAATAAGAACAAAAACACAAAAAGATTAGTCAAAACTGCGGATCAAACGTCGCCCACCCCGCTTGAAATGATCCCCACCTTGACCGACACGGATGATGTTCGCATCAAGTTGCAGGACCGAATCGAATCGGCCCGTGATGCGACTGCAATACGCCAGGCTCTCGAGTCAAACCTGATAATCGCCAACCAGATGATCACGGAGTTGACAGCAAAGCTGACGAGCGAGCAGGCCGCCAACCGGAAATTACAGGAAACCAACGAGACACTGCGCGCAGATTTTGAGCGCGAGACACAGCTAATACAGTTTGAACTGGGCACCGCCCAGCAGACAATAGCCGACCAGGATGTAACCAATCAGGAGCTTGCATCGGACCTGATCGACAACCAGGGATACCGGCAGGCACTCGAAACTCACCTGGGTGACGTGGAAAAAAAGAACACCCGAAAGATCAGGCAGCTCGAGAGCAAGTTGGCTGATGCGGAGGCGAAGTCCCATAAACAGGAGCACAAGCTGCGAGCCAGGGACAGCACGATTGCGAACCTGATGCAGGAACTCGCCAACCAAAGCAGTAAATTGATCGTCACAGGCGAACTCGACAGCGCTTTTCAGAAAGTCGACAGGCATCGCCCGCAGAAATCCGCTGCGCCGCGCAAGGGCGAACGGGTGACCCGACAACTCATCGGAAGCGCCGATGGCCAGGAATTGCGCTTCCCGCTATTTCGTAATCGTCTCTCGATTGGCCGTACCCGGCTCAACGACATTCAGCTCGATCTGCGATTCGTAAGCCGGCGACACGCCGTGATCGCCACCGATGACAATGTGACCCGAATCATCGACCTGGGAAGCCGGAACGCTGACTACGTCAACAAGAAGAGAATTACCGAAAAATTCCTCATATTCGTCGACGACATCACGATCGGGCACACACACCTTCGCTACGCGGAACACGCCAAGCGCTGACTACAGGCCTCACTGCAAGAATACGACCGCACGGTCCAGCCTTGACCTCTGCACCGCCATGATCAAGGATTACCACTCGTACTCAGGTCGCCCTTTCCGGACAAGATGACCGATAACTGGAAACCAATTGCAAGACGGGAGTCTGTGCTCTTTCTCTGGATGCTGCTGGGTGGCCTGTCACTGCTACCTGCCGCTGTCTACATCGTTGGCCGACTGATTTTCGGCGAATACGGCGGCACCGGATTTACGGCCTTCTACGGCACGTTATACAGCGAATTGCTGAGTGGCGAGCCGTCGGTCTGGTTCCTTGTCCTTGCTCCCTACCTGATCTGGCGACTGCTCAAACTGACCTGGCGCGCGTTCAAAATCTCAGGCGGTCGCTAGCAAGACGCGCAAATGCGTTTAACGCAGGGGCCAGAAATGCAACATCGATTCCTTTTTTCCTTTTATTTTCAATATAGTTAGTAATTTTCTCTAGAAAATAAGTTAAGAAAAGCGCATCCTTCAGCGCATTCGTCCGTGCACGCGCAAGACGCGTGTCCAGGCCACCATGAAATCGATCGGAACGAATCAATGGCACGCAACGTCAACTGGCTGAAAATAAACCCGGGCATGGGAAATTCAGAGCCGGAGGAACCGCCCCGGCGGCCAGGCACGCATGCGCGAACGCGCCCTCACCCGACGCCCGGAAAACCGGCCGCGCCGGTATTGATGAATCCTGTGCCCGTTGATTTCGCGGCCGATGTCAGCGGCAAAATTATCGACGGCGGACCGGGCAAAAACATCCTGAATCGCAACAAATACGTCCGCGAAGACACCGGCACACACGAGACACTGGAAATCCTCGACGAATCGATTCTCGAAGGCGACGAAGAGAAAACTGGTGCAGACCCCTACAATACCTGCCGCTTCGACCGGTCCAGATCCTGAAGCCTGGTACGGAGCTGAAAATAAGCCGGTAATATCATTCGCCGACGGCAAGAAGCAGCGTGTATTCGCGATCAGGCCCGGGATGAGCGTCACCAAAAAAATGGTGAAAACCGGTAGCACGATTCGAACTGTACGCGGTCAAAAGGCGGGAGATTGCACCGCACCGTTGGCGTCGGTCAGAAGTCGCATGGCGGTATTCCACACCCAAAGGGACGCGTCTTGCCCGTAATGGCCGAATTTGCCAAATTCGCCCTTGATCGAAGGGCTTATGCCATCTAGCCTAGCGAATCCGACTGGGATAAATGGACGATCGGAAAAGCTGACGATGGAGAGTACTTTGAGACAACTGATGACCAGCATCCGGGGGTGGATACTCGCAGGCGTACTGGTGATTGGGCTGATACCTGTCGCCGCGCCGCTGCTTGCCGACACCGGGACTGATGAGCTTGCGCCCGTTGCGCGGCATGAAAAAATCGGCCAGCTGGTCACTGAATTCATCCAGAAGTCTCATTACCGTCACGCATCTGTCGATGACCATCTTTCTTCGCTCGTCCTCGATCGTTACATCGAAGCACTGGACAACAATCGCATGTACCTGCTGGCGTCCGATGTTGCCGCCTTCGAACAATATCGCTATCTGCTCGATAACATGGTTCGCTCCGATCCGCTGAATCCGGTCTTTGACATGTTCGACGTCTACCGCACCCGGGTTCGCGAGCGGCTCGAGTACGCCTTGAAGCAGATTGAAACTGAGCCGGACTTCACCGTTGACGAGTCTTACATCTTTGATCGCGAGGAACAGCCCTGGGCCACGACATCCGTCGAACTCGACGAAATCTGGCGCAAGCGGGTCAAGAACGATGCGTTGAGTCTTGCGCTGACGGAAAAGGAATGGCCCGAGATCCAGGAGGTCCTGGAAAAACGCTATTCCCGGTTCCTTAAACGCATGGACCAGGTCAAAAGCGATGACGTATTCGAAACGTTCATGAATGCATTTGCCCATACCCTGGATCCGCATTCCAGCTACCTGAGTCCCCGGAATTCCGAGGAATACCGAATTCAGATGAGCCTGTCGTATTTCGGTATCGGCGCATCACTGCAGACCGAAGATGATTACGTCATGGTCATCAACATCATTCCAGGCGGACCGGCAGCGATCGATGGCAGCTTGCAGCCGAAAGACAAGATTACCGCGGTTGCACAGGGTGAAGACGGTGAAATGGTCGATGTCATCGGCTGGCGACTGGACGACGTCGTGCAGTTGATCCGCGGACCCGCCGAGACAGACGTGCGCCTCCAGGTGATGCCAGCGGGCGCTCTACCGGGTGCGGAAGAAAAGATCATCAGCTTGACGCGTAACCAGGTGAAACTCGAGGAACAGGCAGCCAAGAGCGAGAT
>CAZVWF010000082.1:0-10652 GCA_964630795.1 uncultured Woeseia sp.
ATCGTCCTGTTGAATCTGCGAACAACCGAGGCCGTCGCTGTTGCGGCATCCGACGCAGAAGAGTCATCGCCACGATTCTCACCGAATGGCGAGTGGCTCGGTTTCGTCCGCGATAACGACATCTACGTCTACAACATTGCAAGCGGTGAGGAAAAACGCCTGACCACGGATGGCACAGACACCTTGATGAACGGCTCTGTTTCGTGGGTCTATTGGGAAGAGCTTTTAAACCGATCAGATCGGGGGTATAGCTGGTCGCCGGACTCCTCTTCGATTGCCTATTTGCAGACCGACGATTCCGGCGTCGGAGAGATGCACTACGTACACTTCGAGCCAAACCTGCCACGCGTCATCAAGCAGCGGCACGCGAAGCCTGGCGAGGCGAATCCACGCGTTCGGGCAGGTGTCGTCCGCATCGAGGATGCTTCCACCACCTGGATCGACCTGGGCGCCAATATCCATGAGTACCTGCCACGCATCAAGTGGCTACCCGACAGCACGCGGCTGGCCGTCCAGACGATGAATCGTGACCAGACCATTGTTGACCTCTTCCTCGCTGACGCCGGCACCGGCTCCGCGTCGCACCTGATGCGTGAGACCGACCCGGGCTGGGTCAACATTCACGACGACCTCTATTTCCTCGACGGTAACGCGGGATTCATCTGGCGCTCGGAACGTGATGGCTACTCCCACCTGTACCAGTTCGACATGAGCGGTAACCCGGTTCGCCAGATCACCAAGGGTGATTGGGCACTGCGGCCCTCCGGTGGCGCCAGTAACATGGACCAGGCTGTCAGCGCGATCGATGAAGACGCCGGCGCACTTTACTTCACTGCCCTTGAAAAGGCTTCAACGGAAAGGCACCTGTACCGCATCAACCTCGATGGCAGTGACATGCAGCGAATTTCCGCCGAGAACGGCGTGCACGCCGTGTGGTTCAGTCCCGACGGCGCCCGCTATACCGACATGCACTCCGCCATCGACACACCACCCTCCCTCAGAATCAGGGACAGGACCGGAGTGGAGACCGCCCTTATCGCGGATGCGGGACCAGGGATTGTCGAACGCTTCGACATGCTTCAGTGGGAACTTCTTTCGATCAACGCACGAGACGGATTCGAGATGCCCGCGATGATGCTCAAGCCTCGTTTTTTCGATCCGAATAAGCAATACCCGGTGGTGACCTACGTCTACGGCGGTCCGTCGGCGCCGTCCGTTTCCAATGCCTGGCAAGGCCGCAGCCGTGGCTATTTCCACCAAATGCTCGCGGATAGCGGCGTCATCGTTTTCCTGGTCGACAATCGCAGCGCTGCCGGGAAAAGCAAGGTCGACGCGAACACAATCGTCAAGCAACTCTACGGCCCGGTTGAGTTAAACGATCTGCTCGATGGCATCGCATGGCTGAAAGCCCAGCCCTATGTCGATGCCGAGCGGGTCGGCATCTGGGGCTGGAGCGGAGGAGGCACGATGACGCTGCAGTCGATGACCAGCAGCAAGGCGTTTGCTGCCGGGGTCTCGGTGGCACCGGTCACGGACTGGCACTATTACGACACGATCTATACCGAACGATATATGAAGCGACCACAAGACAACGAGGCAGGCTACGAGTCCACTTCACATGTCAAGCGCGCGGCGGATTTGCAGGGTCAATTGTTGCTGGTTCACGGGACTTACGACGACAACGTTCACCCACAAAATTCCTGGGCATTCAGCGATGCGCTCATTGAAGCCGGGATCACCTTCGACATGATGATCTACCCGATGCGCAAGCACGGGATCAGGGACGATGCAGCCCAGCGGCATGTCTATCAGACCATGTACGAATTCTGGGAGGAAAACCTGGGATTCGCTGACTGAAACCCCAATATTATGTGCTTTCGAGTTAAGCATCATAAGTAGATGTTTATAAGTTATTTTTCTATTATTTTAGGGCAAAAGATGCGCCGAACCTGTTGCCATGAACGCCATCTAAGGCTTGATATGATGAATGTCACGACAGAGACACCGACATTCCGATGACGCCCCGAATGACCGCCGCTGCCCTCCTGCTGCTACTCGCGACTGCTGCAGGCGCCCAGGTAACCCGTCCCGCGAACTTTGACTTTGCGGAAGCCGATCGGCGCATGGACACCCTGCTGGAGTTTCCGGAGATCAAGGGAGACATTTCCGTCGTGATGAGCTGTTTTGCCCGTATCAAGGCCAGCGGCCGGATGAATGGCACGAGCTGCTATCTGCAAAACAACTATGACGAACCGTTTGCCCGGGCTGTGATGGCCGCCGGCAAAAAAGTAAAAATGAATCCGGCAATCGTTGGTGGCAAGGCTCGGGAGATCTTTCTGCAATTTCGCGTGTCGTTCATCAAGGAAGGCGACAATCAGACGATCGATTACCACCTGAATCCGGGATACGAAGAGAACGTCAACGCCTACGGATCCCGTCATGTGGCCGGGCAGCGAGTCATCGGCAGGAACGAACCGTGGAACGACGCCTGTCCGAAGCGGGCAAAATGGCTCGTCTGGTTACGGGCCTACCTGGGGCCTGACGGCAGGGCTGACAACCCGACGGTACAGCATGTGAATGGCATCCGGCCGACGCAAAGCTGCATCGAGGCCCTGGAAAACACGATCACCAGCAGCCTTTATACGCCCGCGCTGGCCGATGGCGAACCCGTCCCTTCGACATTCGTCGAGCCATTCAGCAACTAAACAAGCACGTAGTGATTCAGCGCAAGGCCCACCACAAGGATCTGTGGCACGGTCACGACCGGCAGCCATATTGCCGTTCGCTTGCCGATATTGCTCCATAGCAGGCCGATCTCGGTGTAGTCGGTCGCAACACCCGCCATCAGGAAGACGAATGGATTCCCGAGTACGCCGGTCTGATTGAAGATCTCGAAGGCCAGCGGTGAAGTACCCTCGCTGCAAACCTCGATGATGGTGGCGAACAACAGCGTAACCAGCATCCCCGCAAAGTCCGGCCCCATCCATTCCATAAAAAAGTGTTCGGGTACGAACGCGCCAATCAATGCCGCTGCGAGAACGCCGAGCAATATCCACCAGAGCACCATGTTGGCGAGTGAAAATGCGCCCCTTCCCACACCTCGCGCGGCCCCTCCCCATTCAAAATCCTGAACCCGGGTCCACTCGACGTTACCCGGATCCGCCAGGGTGCTCGACGATTCGATCATCCCGGCCTTGTCCAGCAGCGTGAAGACATACCCTGTAATGAGCGCAATCACCATCGCGCCCAGGACGAAGAAAATAGCCTGCCAGCCAAAGAAACCAAACAGCAAAACGGTCATGGGCAGATTCGCCCAGGGCGACGCCAACAGAAAGGTGATCACGGCAGGGACGCTGGCCCCCTTCTTGTACAACTGCATTGCAATCGCGAGGATACCGTGAGAGCACGCAGACATCAGGAATCCGGCTATCACTGCATTCAACAGCGTGGTTTTTTTCTTTTGACCCAGGAAACGGATCATGAAGCCGTCCGGCACAAAGTAATCAATGATTCCGCCCAGGAGCAGTCCGAGCAGCACGGCCCACCAGATGATCGACAGGTAGTCGAACAGACTCGCGTTAAGCGGCTCGAGTTGCGGCAGGAACGATAGCGCGGTCACACCCGCAAACACGGCGAGCATGATCTTGAGCTTGCGGCTCAGGGTGAGCGGCGCATCGGCCGCGTCGGCATGACAATGTGCGTGACAATCAGACATTCATTTAACGTTCCGTAACCGGGAGCATGACATCGAGACGATGCACCAGGCCGTGACTATAGTCGAGATTATCCGTTTCAGGTACCAGGCACGTCACTCATGTCGCGGGATAATATCCAGGCTTCATAGCGGCGCTCGAGCCGTTGCTCAGTTGGCGCGGTAAACGACCTTGCCGCCAACGACAGTGGTGCTGACCGTGACATCCTTGATGTCGTCGGGATTTATCGTCAAGAGGTTACCCGACAGGACCACGAAGTCCGCGAGTTTACCCACGGCCAGGGATCCTTTCATGTGCTCCTCAAAACCCGCATAAGCCGTGTTCAGCGTGTACGCCTGGATGGCTTCCTCGATAGTCAGCTTCTCCTGCGGGAACCAGCCGCCTTCCGGCTGGCCGGACAGCGTCTTGCGCGTAACGGCCGCATAAAGACCCAGCATCGGGTTCAGGTAGTAACGCGAGGCATTCGTGCCGGGCGAGTCAGACCCAAAACTCACGACGGTGCCTGAGTCCCAGAGGCGTCGGAATGCATAAGCGCCGCGGGAGCGATCCCTGCCAATGCGCTCTTCCATCCAGCGCATGTCATCCGATGTGTGAAACGGCTGAACCTCGGCGACGATATTCATCTCACCACCACGCTTGATATCCCGATCGGTCATAACCTGTGCATGGACCAGCCGGAAACGGCGATCTTTCTGTCCGTTCTCGGCGATGATGCGCTCCAGCATGTCCATCAGGTAACCATTCGCCTCATCACCAATGGCATGCACCGTCAACTGGATGCCGTTCGCATCGGCCTCGAGCGCGAGGCGCTCGAGCCTGCTTTGCATGTCCTCGGGATTGAGCGGGCTGCGCTCGAAGGGGAACATGATGTCACGCCAGATGCCACGACTGGTCGGATTGTGCGTATAAGGCTCATAGAATCTGGCAGAACTGTTGCCCATGATCCCGTCGATCCACGCTTTTGTTGCACCGAATCGTATCCAGTCATCCCCGAACCCGACCTTGATGCCAAGGTCAGCCATGGACTCCCAGCGATCCAGCGGCGGCCGGTAACGGGCCCGCGCAGTCATCTCGCCCTTGTCCCGCATTTCCCGGTAGATATCCACATAAACGGGGTTGGATGTAATGTCGCAGTAGCTCGTCACACCGACCATGGCCATCTGTTCCCACGCACGTTTCGTTTCTGCGACGCGTTGCTCGCGGGAAGGTGCCGGAATCAGGTCACGAAAAAGCGTGCGTACGTTGTCGCGTACAAGGACAGTGGACTCCACAGCGCCGGAGACCGGGTTAAAAAGAGCCCCGGTCGGTTCGCCATCAGCATCGCGTTCAACCGCGATACCCTCCGGGTCGGATGAATTGGCGGTTATGCCCACGCGTTCCAGGGCCGCACTGTTTGCCATGTAGACCTTGCGATCGAAACGCCTGACCAGAACAGGACGATCGACGGTAAATCCGTCGATCATCCCTTTATTGGGCAGGAAAAGGTTGCCGTACAAATCGTCCGGGTTGATCTCGCGCCCCGCTTCGGCGACCTCGCCTTCCGCCCAGGTCTCGTAAGCCGACCAGTCGCCACCGGTAATCCAGGTCCCGGGCGCGAAACGTGCATCGACATCGCGAATTCGGGCGATGAAGCCCGCCTCATCGGATACATCGAGAAGGTTCAATCCGTAGAGCAGTCGACCCGTGCCCTCAAAATGGACATGGTTGTCATAGAATCCCGGCGTTACGAAGGCACCGCCAAGGTCGACAACCTCCGTATCGGTTCCGATGTGCGCCGCGACTCCGGCATTTGACCCGACGTAGATCAGCCGCCCGTTCAGAGAAGCGACCGCCTCCGCCGTCGGGTTGTCTTCATCGACGGTCCAGATGACCCCGTTCCGTGCCACGAAATCCGCCTGCTGTCCAAATGCCGCAGACGCGGCAGCGATGGCGGCGATCAACGTAAGACTGTATGTCGCAAGGGTTTTCATACTGCACTTATCCAGATTGTTGGTGATGTCCCGGCGCGATGCATTGCCACCCGGCGCCCCCTCATGCCCCGTCACCCGAACTGACGCGCATTATCGCGGTTTTGCCTGCATACGTCATGCCCACCCGGGTCGATTGATTCGGCATACGAATAAAGAGCAGTGCATCCAGCACGTAGGTATTAGCCGAATTCTACCGGGTCACCTACGCATTTCTCATTGCATTCAGGCTTCCTACCCTTCACCTGCAGAACAGGTAACCCCGGACACCTTGAGGAGCGATCAATGAGCGAAAACGACAAGATACTCGTCGTAGTTGAGCCGGATATTCATCCGGAGGAAGTTATAGCCCGTGCGGCCTGGCTGGCTGACCTCGCGAAATGCGAACTCCATCTGTTGATGTGTGACTCTGACATTGGCGCCCTGCGTGAGGGCCTCCTCGTTTCCAATGAGGCACACGAGATAGCAGACAAGATTTTCCATGCGCAGACCGAGATTCTGGATGACCTGGCAGCACCCGTGCGTGAACAGGGCCTCGTCGTTCACACCCGTATTCTCGAAGAGCGTCCGATCGCGGAAGGGGTGCTCCACGAGGCGCTCAATCTCGAACCCAGGTTTGTCATCAAGGGCACGCAATATCACAGCACCGCTGAGCGCTCCATCTTCGTCGATACCGACTGGCAACTGGTTCGCAGCTGCCCTTATCCGCTATGGCTGGTCAAACCACACGCGATACGTAAAAGGCCGGTCATCGTTGCATCGGTCGATCCCACGCACAGCCACGACAAACCGGGGAGTTTGGACCAGGTCATCGTCGATACGGCGCAGGCATTGGGCCGCGCATCGGAGGGTGAAGTTCACCTGTTCCATACCTACCACCGCCTGATTGGCGTAGGACGCGAAGCGACGAGGACGTTCAAACCGATCAAACTCCCTATCGACGAACTATCCGAGAAAATCCAGAAAGATCATCGCGCCCGCCTGGACGAACTGGCAGCGAAAAACGACATTGAAGATGCGCAGGTTCACCAGCTTCCGGGAGACACCAGGGAGTTGTTACCAATCTTTGTGCGCGCACATGTCGCCGATCTCGTCGTCATGGGTGCGCTGGCTCGCTGGGGACTGAAACGCGCGACGTTGGGCAGCACGGCTGAAAAGGTTATGGATCACCTGCCCTGTGACATTCTGATTGTCAGGACCGCAGAGGACTAGTTCCCGCTTCCCCAGGCACAACCCTCACAATCGGGTGAAATGTCGTTGTCGGCCAAGACCTCGAAGATCAGGTTTCGCCAGGTATCGTTCGGCTGCCAGATTGCATTCATATCTGCCTTGGCCTCGGCGACCGGAATGTCTTCATAAATGACGCGGTAAAGAAACGCGAATGCGGAGGCCCGAAAGTTGGCCTGGCAGTGCAGCAGTGTCTTTTTGTCCGGCTCGCGCTGCATCACACCCGCAAATGCATAAAAGTCAGCCATCGTCGGTGCATCCCAAATCACCGGCACCTGGACATAGTCCATTCCCAGTTCCTTTACGATGACATCTTCATCGGCAATAGCGCCGCGACTATTGCTGAACGCAATGTAGGCAATTCGTTCGAAGCCCTCTTTTTTTAGCAGCGCCAGTTGCTCCCTGCTGGGCTGTCCGGCGCTGGAAAACGTCGGTGAATAGGCCTTGTAATTCCTGATGTCGGACAACGACTGTGCTGCGGCCACTGCCGGGGCCAAAACAAAAGCCACTGCCAGAATCCTGAAAATCGTCATTCCATTCCCCTGTCTGGTAGTTGGCGTCAAGGCGGATCCGACCGAATGCCAATACCTTCACTCGTCCGCATTGACCGATTTGCCGTCACTTACACCCTGTCCGCTGGTATTATCGACTTAATCGTAGCGACAAGAAAAGGACTATCCAATGCGCAAACTCCTCTGTTTGTTGACGCTCCTTGGCTCTAGTGTCGGCACCCACGCCCATGAGTACCTCAGTTTCGATGAATTGAATTCCGCTTTCGGCTGGAGCTTTGACGGGACAGACGTCCGTTCGGAGGAAGTGGCCCCGGGAATCCACGTCCTCTTTGGTGTCGGTGGAAACGTACTGGTATCGATTGGCGAGCAGGGCGTCCTGATGGTCGACAGCCAGTTCGAACAGATGATTCCAAAGCTGGAAGCTGCCGTAAGAGACCTCGGTGGCGACGGCATCGACTTCATTATCAATACGCATTGGCACTTTGACCATGCTGACGGCAATCCCGCACTCGGGCGCGGTGGATCCTGGATCGTTGCACAATCCAATTCGCGGCGCATGATGGCCGGCGAGCACCCGATCGACCTGGTCAACCTGGCATATCTACAGCCACCCTACCCGCCCGAAGCCATGCCGGTCATCAGTTTCGATGACCACATGCAGTTTCACCTGAATGGCGCAACGATCGATCTTTTGCACTTCGGTCCTGCTCACACCACAGGCGATACGGCCGTCCTGTTCCACGAGGCCAACCTCGTGCACATGGGCGATGTCTTCAATGCAAGCTACCCGTTTATCGATGCCGGCAATGGCGGCGACATCGAAGGCATGATTCGATTCTGCAAAAAGGTCCTGAAACGCCTGGACAAGGACAGCACGGTGATTCCGGGACACGGCCCGGTCATGGGCTATGAAGATTTCGCTGACTACATAGACATGCTCGAAACAATCGCCTCTCGGATCGATGCCATGATCGATGCCGGCATGTCCCTGGAGGACGTACTGGCAGCCGATCCAACGGCCGGGTTCGACGAACGCTATGGCGACCCGGGCCGGCTGATTAATCGCGCCTACATGAGCTTGTCGCGCTGATTCGTCACCGCATTGACTACGTAGCCCATCAATAACTACAAGCGGCGCTCGGTCGCGCCAGGGGAAAAACAGTGTCCTTACACGAACCGGGGATAAAACACCGGAAGGAACTCATGCGCGGCGTCGGCATGGCAGGCGCCGCCATTCTTGTACTCAATTCGATGATTGGGTCCGGCATCTTTGCCTTGCCAGGCGTTGTTGCGCCAAGAGCCGGCTTGTGGAGTCCGTGGTTGTTCCTGATCATCGGTGTGCTCGTTATTTCCATCGTGTTGACATTGGCCGAACTGGCCAGTTACTTCAAGGATTCAGGCGGTCCGGTGTTGTATACAACAACTGCCTTTGGCCCCCTGACCGGCTTTACGACCGGCTGGATCCTGTTTGTCAGCCGCGTCGCAGCATTTGCCGCAAACACCAATGTCATGGCGATCTATCTCGCTGTAGTCTGGCCGTGGTTCGGCACCGACATCGGTCGACTGGTATTGATCGTGGCAGTCTGCGGTACCCTGACCTGGTCCAACTATGTCGGCGTCAAGGAAGGCGTTCGAACGATGGCCGTCATCACCGTCCTGAAACTGATACCCATCGCCCTGCTGATCATCCTCGGCCTGCAACATGTCAGCGGGGACACGCTGTTCCCGTCGAACATGCCGACAATCGATGACCTGGGGGGCACAACCTTGTTGCTGATTTATGCGTTCGTCGGCTTCGAATCCGTCACGATCATCTCGGGCGAAACCAGGAATCCGACAAAGACGTTGCCCACGGCTCTTGTGCGGACGGTGATCGGCACCGGCTTTCTTTATTTCCTGATCGTGCTGACCTTCATCTCGGTGCTGCCCGATGCTACCGCTCCATCACAAACGCTTACCGACGTCGGCCGGGCGTTGATGGGGCCTGCGGGTGTCATCATGATGACGTTCGCTGCATTTTTCTCCATTGGCGGCAACCTGTCCGCCATTATGCTCGCTGTTCCGCGCTTGCCTTTCGCCCTCGCCGAGGAACGGCTATTGCCGCGCTGGTTCGGGCATGTCCATGAGAAATACGCGACGCCCAGCAACTCGATCCTGTTGCTCGGCGGTATGAGCCTGGTCCTTGCACTGTCCGGCACATTTGAATTGCTCGCAGCAGCGAGCTCATTAACGCGCCTCATCGCTTACGTGCTATGTATCGGGTCGCTTCCGATCATTCATCGCAAGGCGAGCGAAGAGGAACGGCGAGACGCCTACCGCCTTCGTGGCGGCTATACGATTCCACTCATCGCGCTCGCGCTCTGCCTGTGGATTGGTGCGCAATCCAACCTGCAGGCCTGGCAGGTTACCGGCAGCCTGCTGGCAGTCGGACTCGTGTTATACGCATTGGCCAGCAAACGCCGGGCTGGAGCTGCATCGTAATACCGCTGTAGCCGCTGCAAGGCCAGGGTATTGTTATTACCGGCGCGGGTCGTGATCGAGACCGTGTCCGGGCCATCGGTGACAGCTAATCCTGCGCCGCCTCCAGTGCTTCCAGGCGCGCGGCTTCGAATTCGTCGCCCTCGTTCCATTGCGGCATCGCATCCGCGTTGGCGATCCCCAGCCCGACCCAGAAGCCAAGCATGGCATCAGCAATCATGCCGTCAAAATTCCAGCTGTCGTCATACTCGTCACTGGGCTGGTGATAATGCACATCTGTGTAGTGATTCACCTGCTCCCGGCCCCAGCCTTCCGGCCGATCGACAAAATCCGTACCGGTATCAAGGTACATCGCGGGTACACCGATCTTTGCAAAACTGAACTGGTCGGAACGATAAAAGTAACCGCGATCCGCAAACTGGTCCGGCTTCACCACCCTGCCCTGCTCACTTGCGATGGCCGTGACGATCTGATCGATTGACGACTTGCCCAGACCGATATAGGTCACATCGTGCGTATGCCCCCAGATATTGCCGCCGTCATAATTCAGGTTGGCGGCAATCTTGCCTGGAGCAAACGTTGGATTGTTCGCATAGTAGAGCGAGCCAAGCAGCCCCTGTTCTTCGGCCCCGACCAGCGCAAACAGCATGGATCGGCGCGGGGCATCCGGCAGGCCTTTCAGTGCCTTCGCCATGACGAGGACCTGGGCCACACCTGACGCGTTGTCCATCGCACCGTTATAAATCACGTCGCCG
>CAZVWF010000083.1:0-10643 GCA_964630795.1 uncultured Woeseia sp.
ACGACGTTCTGACAGAATGCCACCCTTGATTAGCAGGAATACCTGGTTGCCCGGGTGCTCATGCACACCGGTCCATTGGCCGGGTTCGAGAATCGCACGCTGTGCGATCAGCCGGTCATTCTCCAAGACAATCGCAAGGTCAAGGTCGGGGTATACCTGAGGTTCGTGACTGTCGTTGGCCGCGATTGGCGCGCCCTTCTTGAGGGTGACGTAAATCAAATCGATCGGTGTATCGCCCGTATTTCCGGAATCATGCCCGGCCTCGAGCGGAATCGGATCCATCCACCCGACTTCTCCATCCGGACTGGGTATTCCCCAGTATTCGACTTCACCGCCGAGGCGCCCGGACCACTCGCCACCAACGATATGAACGTAAATTTGATTACCCGGATGGCTGTGGAGCCCTTCCCACTCACCAGCAGGTACATAAAGCCGTTGCAGCACAACGTGCTCATTGGACAGGACGACGCATCCGTCGGGATCGCCAAGGTTCGGATAGTTCAGCAGGAACGGCCTGTCTTCATCCGTAACCGGTAAACACGCGGCATCGTCCTGCGAGCAGCCCTGCATCGCGACAAAGATCGATAGGCTTGTTACCACCACTGTCCAGGAAATCTGTCTCACCGCTCCCCCGGGCCATTATGAAATTCGAGCTCGATATGATGATAAAAGTCTGCCGACTCGAGTGCATCCGGATCCACCATGATGCCGAGGCCAGGGCCATCTGGTGCGAC
This sequence comes from uncultured Woeseia sp., assembly GCA_964630795.1. GTDB lineage: Bacteria > Pseudomonadota > Gammaproteobacteria > Steroidobacterales > Woeseiaceae > SZUA-117. Next base: position 735 of record CAZVWF010000083.1, read on the forward strand.
AACTCGCCCTCCCTGGAGCAGATCGCCATTGTGCATACCGAACTCGAATGCCGGTTTCGGCATTGGCGACTCGAAGTACAGTGTCCGTTCATTGGCCAGCATCAGATGCAGATTGGCAGCCTGTGCAAGCGAGTGCCCCCAGCTCTGGATATCCACCGGCATCCCGGCCGCATTTGCGACCACCAACAACTTGAGGGCATCAGAAATCCCGCCGACCACAGTCGAATCGAATCGCGCAGCATCCCAGGCACCGGCGCCGATACCACCGCGAATAAACTCGGGGGAATAGACGTTGTAACCGGCGGGAATCAGCAATACATCAAGCGCATCCCTGAGATGTCCATACTCTGTTAACAAGGTGTCATCGATAGGTGCTTCTAGCCAAAGAAACAGCCCTGCATCCATTTGTTTTCCGAGTCTCAAGGCATCTTTGTAATCATAGACCCCTTCAAGGTCCATCATGAATCGAAACGACGAGTCGGCATAGGCCTGCTGGACTGCCTGCACCAACCGAATGTCTTTCTCGATATCACCCCAGACGTGAAATTTGAACCGCGCATAGCCAAGACCGGCATATGTCTCGACAGCATCTATGTATTCCGGCAGCGTTTCGTAATACGGCAGGCTGGCGTAGGCCTCTATCGATTGACGACGCGCACCAAGCAATGAATACAGCGGCACACCGGCTTTCCTGGCGGCGAGATCCCAAAGCGCGATATCAATGCTGGCCCGCACCTCGTCGACGAAATCAGGGCGCATACGCGCCAACCTGCCGCTTACGACAACCGGGTCCAGTGAATGGAGTTTGACTAACTCGGAGACTGCCTCCCGCAACTGACGCAAATGTGCGTCGCTGTAGGCACCCTGGTAGTAGGAGTCGACACCCGACTGTCCTTCATAGCCGTCCGCGGTCCTGATCGTCAGGATATTATTCACTTCCCGGTAGGCACCCTGCTGTCCGGAATACCTCAGCGTAGTCGCTTCCGTGCCCACTGCCCGAATATCAGCATGAACAATCCGGGTACTCGTCGAATAATCGAACAGGGCGCCGCCAGGAGACGCCTCCCCATCAGTGAATGCGACAAGAAGTTCCGCCGCTGTCTCGTAAGTATCGTCAGCGAGCGCCAACGAAGCCTCCAGGGCAGTGAGGAGACATGTCGTGACCGCTAACCATCGCAGCAGCGAGCTTGTTGTAGTGGTCAAAACTGCAAATCCCTTTCACGAGACGAAAGAGGAATGATACCTTTAGGCCACGGTAAAAATAGCATTTTCACGGACAGTGCATCGCATTGTCGTGATCAAAAACCCCGATCCGAAGGACACCTTCTGCAAACCATGAAATCCTACGACGCGATCGTCGTTGGCGCCGGGCACAACGGCCTGACCAACGCCGCCTACCTGGCCAAGTCCGGCTTGAACGTGCTTTGCCTCGAGAAAAACGATTACATCGGTGGTGCAACGGTCAGCCGTAACCTGCATAAGGACTGGATCTACTCGAACTGCTCTTACGTCTGCAGCCTGCTGCGGCCGGAAATTCACCAGGACCTCGAGCTCTCGCGACACGGGCTGCAGGTTACACCCTACGACGGCGACACCATCCTGATGCAGAACGGTGACTACTTCGGCCACTACACCGACGAGGAAGTGTTGTGGCGTGAGATGGCGCGCTTTTCGTCGGCCGACGCCGACGCCTATGAGCGCTATTCTGCCGATACCATGCGCCAGTGCCGCTTTATTCGCGAGTTCCTCCTGCGCACCCCGCCCGATCCAGCTTCGTTCAAGCCCCGCGACCTGAAAGAGCTCGCTTTTCTCGGCGCACGGTTCTTCGAGATGGGCGAGCAGAATATGTACGACACCATCCGTTTCTGGACGATGAGCATCGCCGAGTTTCTCGACGAGTACTTTGAAACGGACGTCATCAAGGCAGCGTTGTCCGGTGGCGGTATCCAGGGGACGGCCCTCGGCATATACTCGCCCGGCACCTCCTATGTGCTTTTACATCATGCCATGGGTGACGTTGACGGCAATATGGGCGCCTGGGGGTATGCACGCGGCGGTATGGGCGCTGTCGCGAACGCACTGTGCAAATCGTTTCAATCCTATGGCGGGGAAATGCGCGTCGATGCCGGCGCCGAGCAGATCCTGGTCAAAAATGGAAAGGTGACCGGCGTGGCACTGTCTTCCGGTGAGGAGATCAACGCCAATATCGTTGTCTCCGGCATGGATTTGAAAAACACGTTCTTGCGCTGCATGGACAAGAGTGACCTCGACGAGGACTTCTACAATCGCGTCGAGAACTTCAAGAGTCGCGGCTCGTCCGGTAAGCTGAATATTGCACTGAACGGCCTGCCGACGTTTCCACAGTTACCGAAGAACAGCCCGCTGCTCGCCGGCGACCTGCATTTCATCGACTCGATGGAACGCCTCGAACGAGCCTACGACGACTGGAAGGATGGCACATGGTCGAAAGACCCCTACGTCGACCTGGTGTTCCCAACGCTGAACGATCCGACCATGGCACCGCCGGGCAAGCATTTCGCCAGTTGCTTTATCCAGTACTGCCCGGCGCAAATCGAGGGACGTGACTGGACAGAGGAAGAAAAGGACCAGTTTGGCCAGACGATTATCGACCAGATCGCCGAATACAGCCCTGACTTCAAGGGCTTGATCGAGCATGTCGAGGTAAGGACGCCGGCTGTGATTGAGGACGAAATCGGGATCACGGAAGGCAATATCTTCCATGGTGAACTGACAATGGACCAACTCATGTTCAATCGGCCATTGCCTGGCTACGCGCAGTATCGCGGCCCGGTTGGCGGGCTATACATGTGCGGATCGAGTGCCCACCCGGGCGGTGGCGTTATGTCTGCGCCCGGCTGCAACGCAGCGCGTGAAATCCTGATTGACCTTAAACGGCCGGACATCACACCAGAGAACTTTGGCGACGACTAGCCGGCACCCGGGCACACCGGAACGCTACTTTCGGGACTCCAGCACTCCTGAGGCATCAATAGCCTCCGCAGCGCGCTCCGGTTTCTGTGCAGGCGCCATAACATGCACGCCACTGACACCGGGCATTTGCTCATAGGCCTGGATCAATTCGACACAAATCGCCAGCCCTTCCGCTGACTCATCATCGGCCCCTTCCATTCGCTTGATGGTTTCGTCCGGAATCGTCACACCGTACAGGTTGTCATTCATCCAGCGGGCCGATTTCGCGGATGCGATCGGTCCAACGCCGATGATTATGCCTGCTTGATCAAGTATCCCATGGTCCTCAAGCACCGCCAGGTAACGCTCGACAATTGCGGGGTCATAGCAGAACTGTGTTTGTACGAACCGCGCCCCTGCCGACACCTTGTCCAGCAGTCCATCCGGACGCCAGTCTGCGGGCGGGTCGAAAGGCGCATCGGCCGCACCGGGGAACAGGCTGGCCGGGCTGCGCAGCGCCCTGCCCGACGCCGTTTGGCCATCGCCAGTCAGGCCGTGTGCCAGTTCAAGAATATTGCGGCTCGACATATCGAAGACCGGCTTGGCGTCGGGTTCATCGCCCACCTTCGGGTCATCACCGGTCAACGCCAGCAAATTATGGATGCCCAGTGCTGCGGCGCCAATGAGATCGGCGGCAATCGCAATCCGGTTACGGTCCCTGCAGGTCATTTGCAGCACCGGCTCAATGCCGTCCTGAACGAGCAAGGCGGATGTAGCGAGGGACGACATCGCCACGCGGGCACCCGCTCCGTCGGTTACATTGATCGCATCAGCCAGTCCCTTGAGCGGCCGCACCTGGTCCAGGATATCGTCAGAACTGGCGGTAAGCCGGGGCGTAATTTCTGCGGTCAAGACGAATACTTCATCCTTTAGCAAGGATTCCAATCTGCCTTTTTCGGATGTCGCGCTAGCCAAGTTTCACTCCAGTGTCGCTGACCAGGACATCGTCAAGAGCTGGACGCCCGGTCTTTTTGGTCGATGATTCAGGTCTGGTTCCCGGTGGGATGATTGTGGACGGACTCACGCCGCTCATTTATTTGCACCTTATACCGTCTACCTGACGGTGCGTCTACGAATCTGCAAACCCAGCACTTACCATTCGCCATCTCAATTTCCTGTAGCAGCTGTGGACGATGGCGCGGCGTGATTGCGCCCAATGAGCAAGGCCGAGCAACATCAACATGCTCTCTCGCGCTATTGCGGGTGATTTCCGGAAGCTGGTCAAACAGTTACACTAGGTTTGTCCAACCCCTTAGCGAACCACAGCTAATCTGATCGTCGCTGCTAGGGGCAACACCACAACCAGGATCCGAAAATGAGAGACGTAGTAATCGTTGACAACGTTAGAACCGGGCTAGCAAAGTCATTCCGGGGCAGCTTTAACATGACCCGCTCGGATGACATGACCGCACACGTCATTGACGCCCTCCTCGAACGCAACCCTGAGGTCGACCCGGGTGAAGTGGAGGATCTCGTATTGGGCATGGCGATGCATGAAGGTGAGCAGACCGGCAATCTCGGTCGACTGGCCGTCATCCTGTCAAAACTTCCCGTAACGACTGCGGCAACCAGCATTAACCGGTTTTGCTCATCGGGCGTACAAGCCATCTCATTTGCTGCCACCCAGATTGCCTCCGGGCAATGCGAGGTCGCCATGGCGGGGGGTGTCGAGTCAATTTCCATGAATGCGCGTCAAAAAGCCGGCGAGTACGAAAAGAACCCGACTCTCCTGGCACAAAAACCTGACATTTTCATGGCGATGGGCAATACGGCAGAAGTCGTAGCTCGGCGTTACGGCGTCTCACGGGAGGTACAGGACGAATATGCAGTCCAGAGTCAGGAACGCTACGCCGCTGCCGTTGCAGCTGGCTCGATCGCTGATGAAATCGTACCGATGAAAGCCACCATGAAAACGGTCGACAGGGAAACCGGCGAAGAAGGGACTGCCAATGTTGTGGTCGATCGTGACGAGTGCAATCGTCCTGGCACGACGAAGGACGGACTCGCGGGTTTGAAACCGGCATTCGAAGAGGACGGCAGCGTCACTGCCGGCAATGCCTCTCAACTGAGCGACGGCGCATCCATGACACTCCTGATGAGCGCAGAACGTGCTGGTCACCTGGGTCTGGAACCGCTCGGCATTTTCCGTGGATTTACGGTCGCCGCCTGCGAACCCGATGAAATGGGGATAGGCCCAGTCTTCTCCGTACCGAGGCTACTCAGGAATGCCGGACTGTCGATGGACGACATCGACCTGTGGGAGCTTAACGAGGCGTTTGCCTCTCAATGCGTCTATTGCCGCGACAAGCTCGACATCGACAACGAAATCTACAACGTCAATGGCGGCAGCATTTCAATCGGTCACCCGTTCGGTATGACCGGCTCCCGCATGGCGGGCACTTTGCTGCGAGAGCTCAAACGTCGTGACAAAAAGCTCGGCGTCGTCACGATGTGCATCGGCGGTGGTCAGGGTGCTTCGGCATTGTTCGAAGCTGCCTGAGGCAGCATAAACGTGTCAAAAAACGCGGTTAGGCCTTCAAAATCTGTTAGTGGCAAAACATTCGCCACATGCTGGTCAGGCCTGACCACCAGCATGCAGCCGGCCTCACGGTCGATGCCCCGCATTTCGAAGATGTCGTCACCCTTGTCCAGGTCCGGACAAAACACCTTGTTATAGTCGCGCAGGCCGTAAACGCCCTTCGCAGGCGCCAGGAATGGATGCAGTGCCTGCATGTTGACATCGCGGCAGCCCTGCTGCAGAACGACCAGTAACTCGATGACCGAGTCAATGTCCATGCCCCCGGGCGTGTACTGTCGAATCGGCGATGCGTCGGTGCGCTGCAGATAATCCGCGAGATTCCAGATCGCAGAACCCTTTTGCGCAGGGTTGTCAGGCCCGGCGAATGCCACGATCCTCCAGCGCCCGTCGGCCGCGAGTACATGACCCAGGTGCAGCGGCTTGGCATCCGCAAGCCGGACAATCGGGCTGGAGTGAAATCGCTTACCCGGTCCATACCCCGTGGCGAGGTCCTGATGAACAGGTTTGGCAACGATCATTGACGACTTGTATTCGGTCAGCGTACCGGAAACATAGGCATCCGCCTTGACCATGTAAGCTTGCAGCTTCGTTGTCTCCCGGTGATCCTTAGCAGATTCCCCGTCATTTTCCTCCTGCACCGAGAACATCGTCGCGAGTTCTCGATCAAATGCCAGCAACTCTTCAGCAATAGCGCGCCTCTCGCCTGCATAGGTGTGCAATATCCCTGCCGAACTCTGTCCGCGAATAACGGACCCCAGTTTCCAGCCGAGATTAAAGGCATCATGCATCGAAACATTCATGCCCTGACCGGCCTTGGGACTATGCGTGTGACAGGCATCACCAACGATGAATACATTCGGATTGCCGGACGCCATCTCATCCGGGCCAATATTTGCAAAGGAATCGCACAGCCGCTGACCGATCTCGTAAACCGACCACCAGACCACTTCCTTCACGTCGATCTTATACGGATGAAAAATGCGACCAGCCGCGGCAATCAGGTTTTCGACCGTAATGTTTCGGCTGGTGACACGTTCGCTCTCCTTGAGCTTGTCCATCTCGACATAAAGTCGAACAAGGTGACCTCCTTCCCGCGGAATGATCAGGAGATTGCCCTCATTGGCTGACTGGATGATGCTTTTGTTCCGGATATCCGGAAAATCCGTCACCAGCAAAAGATCCATGACACCCCAGGCCTTATTGGCGGAGTCTCCACGCATTTCGAAGCCGAGTTGCTGTCGTACTGTGCTTCTGGAACCGTCACAGCCGACGACATAGCGTGCTGACACGACTTCCTGCTCGCCCGTATGCCCCGGATCGGTGCGTCTCACCGTCGCTGTGACGGGGAAATCTTCTCCCGGATCACCAACGTCGAGATTAACCAGTTCGCGACAGTAGTCCGGTACGAGCTGTCCAGGCGACTTTTGCATGACATCAAGCAGAAAGTGATGAACGCGCGCCTGGTTTAGTACGACGTGATTGAATTCCGAATAGACGTTCCTGCCATCAATCTTCTTGGTCGCACGGACGATTTTCTCCGGGTGGTCCTTGTCATGACGCCAGAATGTGATGCACTCCAGAAAATGAGCCTCTTTCTGCACGCGCTCGGCAAAGCCCAGTGCCTGGAAGATCTCGATGGAGCGCCCCGAGATACCATCCGCCTGCCCCATCATCAATGGACCGGCCTTGCGTTCGATGATTCTCGTCTTGATATCCTGGAACCTAGCCAGTTGAGCCGCGAGCACCAGGCCAGCAGGACCGCAGCCAACTATCAGGACGTCAACAGTATCCGGGAGACTAACAAGGGATGGCTTCCCAACGGAGTCTGTCGCGTCCCTGGCATCAAATGGATCGCCAGGTTTGAAGCCGTTGAGATAGTACTGCATCGCCGGTCTGGTCCTTGATTTGCCACGGTGTAGCACGAAAACGTGCACACATAGTTAATCGCCTATCAACAGTTGACGCAAGCGTCCCGTTACCCGCACCAGGTGCCGACGCTCGTCGCAAGCCATGGCTCATATCAATTGGCGTCGCAGGCGTCTCCCAGTTGGTCCTGGTCGAGGTCGAATTGATCAGGATTGGCGACATTTGGACAGTTGTCTGCATCGTCAGGAACGCCATCAAGGTCGGCGTCAACTTCTGGGGTACAGACACCAGCAGACGAAATCCATGCGTTCAAGGTGTCCAAGGCGGCATTGTGGACCACAGACGTGCCAATAGGTGGCATTCGAACCAAAGGGTCGGAACTGGCCGGTCGCTGCAACAAGATCGACAACGCCGGATTTCCCGGTGACAGAATGCTGGCCCCGGTGATGCCAAGATCGCCGAAGGACGGATTTATGTTGCACACGTTCATATCCGACCGGTTGGTCGCGAAATGCAGGTTCATGCTGCTCTGGGTTGGTCCTTCACCACGGTGGCATCCGGAACAATTGGCATGCAGGTAACCCCGCGCACGTCGTGATATCGCCTGGTGTGTATCGTTCAAACCGGCGTAAGATGGCAATTGATCGGGCATGCTAGGTAGACCGTTCGTTAACAGGCCGATTGCCTCCAGTGTGGCCAATTGATTGGCGGTCAGGTTGCTATCCGGATACCTCATATGGCCATTCAGTTGCCCTATTTCCGGACCGAGCGAAACATTGGCCAGGTTGGTATGGCAACGATTGCACTCTCCCCGCGACGGATACGCCCAGACCTGCCCGTTTGACAAAACCTTTTCCTTGCCAGCGGGCAACAGTTGCGCATCGTTACCGATCCATTCGTAGGAATATCCGGTCCAGACCTCGTTCTCATCTTTCATCAGAAGTCGGGTTTCGACGGGCTGTCCCTCAACACTGAACTCCTTGACCAGGACCGTCCCATCCGGGAAAAGGAAATCTCCGTCGTTATCCAGATCAATGGTCCTGCCTTCCGGAATAGCCATCCAGCGCCGTTTGGAAGCCCCGTCCGACCACAGCGCCGAGTTCAGCTCATACGGAATGAGTCCCTCTGCAGGAATGGCCGGACTCTCCTGATTAAAACAACCTGTGTCAGACAAGAGCGCCGCAGGACCTGGCGGTCCGGATGCAGAATTGCCCGGCAGTATCTTGTGTATCTGTCTACTGGTCACGGCATAGACTTCACCATCGTTATCCTTTGCAAAACTGTTGACCATGCCAAGCCCACTGCCACCCGGTAGCAGCACTAGTTCGAACGGATTCCCATCATTGTCGAATTCCACTGCCGAAATCTTGCTGGAGCAAAAATCAGCGAAGAGAAAGCGGCCCTGTAATTCCGGAATGAGTGATCCGCGATAGAAATACCCGCCGATGACCGCGCAGTGGCCACCGTCGCGAGGGTATTCAACCAGTGGATCGGTCAGTGTCGGGTCACTGCAGCTCCCGTACTGTTGCGAAAAACAGTTCGTACCTTCCTTGATATTCCAACCGAGGTTCCCGCCGCTGAAAATCTCAGACACTTCCTCACTGTCACTCTTTCCAACATCAGCAACATAAATTCGGCCTGTTGCCGGATCAATATCCCCCGCATACGGATTGCGCAACCCATGCGCATACACTTCTTCAAGAATCGAATTGCCGTTGCCGGCGTAGGGGTTGTCTACAGGAATGGCGTACGGACTCCCCGAATCGACGTCTATACGATGAATCTTGCCGAGAAACTGCGACATATTTTGTGCATTACCAGTCGGATCTCCCTGCGTCGTTCCGTCACCCAACCCGAACAGCAACATGCCACCGGGGTCAAAGGACAAGAAGCCACCCTGGTGATACTGACCTCGGGGCCAGCTTAGCAATTGCACCTCGCTCGCCGGATCGATTGATAGCCCATCGGCCGACAGCTCGAAGCTGGCGATAATAACGTTCGCAAAGGCGTTATTGTCCGTCGGATCCTCCGAATAGTTGACGAAGATGCGACGGTCAGCAGGATAATCAGGGTGAAAGACCATGGAGATCAGCCCGCCATCAGCCAGTCGGAGAACCGGGCCTCTGTGATCAAGCACTGTAGTAAAATCTGCCGCATCGGGATCATTGTCGAAGCGGCCAATCAAGCCCTTGCGATTGGCAAAATACCACACACTGGCATCACCGGGTGGCTGCACCAGCGCGGTCAGTTCAGTAGGGAAAGAAATGTCACCGTAAACTCTCTCCAGCGAAATATCGGCGGTCGCTGGCGGTAAAACGGCGCTGCAAGTCAAATTCGTCGGCCGCGAGTCCATGCCGCTCGGCGCGAATGCCTCGACGAGAATGGAAAACGGCGGCAGCGAAGTCGTCAACGCACCATCGCTCACCGATATCACGATGTCATCGTATGTCCCTGCATCCGTGACGGATGGCAAGCCTTGCAACCGACCGGTTGCATCATTAAACGATAACCAC
>CAZVWF010000084.1:0-10533 GCA_964630795.1 uncultured Woeseia sp.
GACGCAATCTATCCTGCGGAATTGACGGTACATGCTTTTGACCGCCAGGGACTCCTCAAGGATGTCAGCACCGTGCTGACCGATGAACAGGTGAGCGTGGAGTCCGTCAACACGCAGAACGACCGCAAGACGATGCAGGTAGAGATGAGGCTGTCTATTGCGGTACCGGGGCTGCCAACGCTAAGTCGCGTAATCGACCGACTGGAGCAATTGACCAATGTGGCATCAGTCAGGCGCAACGCCTGACAAACATCGAATCGGACCGGTTAGCGGTTCGGAAAATTGAGCGCCTTGTTATCCACCGCCAGAGACGCCTCGTGTATCGCTTCGGCCAGACTCGGATGCGCATGGATGGTGCGCTGAATGTCTTCGGTGCTTGCCTGGAACTCCATGGCGAGCACGGCTTCCGAGATCAGTTCCCCTGCCATCGGACCGATGATGTGCACGCCGAGTATTTCGTCATCGCCATCGGCGGAAATGATCTTGACCATGCCGTCGGTTTGCTCCATGGCCTTGGCCCGGCCACTCGCGGCAAACGGAAACGAACCCGTCTTGATGGCGCGACCGGCTGCCCGTGCCTCAGCCTCAGTTTTGCCAACCCAGGCAATTTCCGGGGCCGTGTAGATGACCGATGGGATCGTCGCGTAATTAACTTCCGTCACTTCGCCGGCAATCAGGTCCGCGGCCATCACGCCTTCCTCAGACCCCTTGTGCGCGAGCAACGGGCCGCGCACACAGTCACCAACTGCAAAAACGTTTTTTACGCCCGTCCTGCATTCATCGTCAACGACGATGAATCCACGCTCATCGAGATTGACACCGGCATCATCGGCCAGAAGATTGCCCGAAAAGGGTTTGCGCCCCACGGCCACGACGAGTTTATCCACCTCGATAGACTGGCCGCCATCGCTGTCATCGTAATTGACAGTGACCTTGCCTTCCACGGACTTCGCGGATGTCACTCTCGTCCCCAGCTGAATATCAAGACCCTGCTTTTTGAACGCCTTGGCAGCAACCCTGGCAATATCTCGATCAGCCATGACCAAAAAGTCATCCATGGCTTCCAGCACCACGACCTTCGACCCGAGTCTTCCCCAAACGCTACCCAACTCCAGCCCGATGACGCCAGCACCAACGACGCCGAGTTTTTCCGGTACCGCGTCAAACTCCAGAGCATCCCAGGAATCGACGATGTTCTCGCCGTCAAATGGCGCGATAGCCAGTTCAACCGGCGTGGAACCGGTCGCGAGAATGACGTATTTGGCCTCCAGCACCTCAACATCTCCGGCAACCGGTGTGAACTCAACTTTTTGGTCAGCCAGGAGCTTGCCATGCCCAACCAGTCCTTCCACTTTAGCCGCCTTGAACAAACCCGCAATGCCGCCCGTCAATTGCCGAACGATCGATGCTCTGCGTTTTTGCATTTTCGAAACGTCAATGCTGACCTCCGGCACTTTGATGCCATGTTTCGAAAACTCATGGCTGGCCCGATGGAATAGTTCGGATGACTCAAGGAGTGCCTTGGAAGGGATACACCCCGCATTCAGGCAGGTACCGCCGAAAGCATTCTTGCCGTCGCGGTTTTGCCACTCGTCGATACAGGCAACTGACATTCCATGCTGGGCTGCACGAAGGGCAGCGATGTAGCCTGCCGGTCCGGCGCCAATGACGACTACGTCAAATGATCTGCTCATTGTATTTCCGCGCGTTTAGTCGTGGCCCGTGGACTACACCTGCAACAGGAGGCGGCCCGGATCCTCAAGCGTCTGTTTGATACTCACCAGGAATTGCACGGCTTCGCGACCGTCGATAATGCGATGATCGTAGGTTAGTGCAAGGTACATCATTGGCCGTACGACGATCTCGCCGTCAACCACCATCGGTCGCTCCTGAATCGCATGCATGCCAAGAATGGCACTCTGCGGTGGATTGAGAATCGGTGTCGACAGCATCGACCCGAAAACACCGCCATTGGTGATGGTGAATGTGCCGCCCGTCAGGTCATCCATACCGATGGTGCCTTCGCGCACTTTACCGGCATAGTCATTGATGCACTTCTCGACGTCCGCAAAACTCATATGCTCAACGCTTCGTAGTACGGGCACCATCAGTCCTCGCTCCGACGATACCGCAACACCAATATCCACGTAATCGTGGTAAATGATGTCGTTATCCTCGATTGAGGCGTTCACGGCGGGGAATTTCTTGAGCGCCTCGACTGACGCCTTGGCAAAGAACGACATGAAGCCCAACCGAACACCGTGTTCCTTTTCGAATGATGCCTGGTAACGTTTCCGCAACGACATGACCTTCGTCAGGTCAACTTCGTTGAACGTCGTCAGCATGGCAGCGGTACGCTGTGCATCCACCATCCGTTCGGCAATTCGTGCCCGCAGGCGAGTCATCGGGACCCGTTGCTCGTTGCGTCCACTGCCAGGCGCCGCAGCACTCAGCTCGAGTTCGGGCGCCGGATCACCCGGAGTGACGTTCTCGTCATTGTGCATCTTCAGATAGTCCATCACATCCGACTTGGTGATGCGTCCATCCTTTCCTGATCCGCCAATGATCGTCGCGTCAAGGTCGTGCTCGTCCAGCAGTCGACGCACGGCAGGGCTCAGCTTCGACGCTGTTTTGGTCGACCTGACTTCAGCCACCGCGCCCCCGGCTTCCGGCTCCCGGCTCTCTGTCGCTGGAGTTGCTGCCGCTGCGTCACTTTCCTCGAGCACCGCAAGCACATCTCCGGCCACCACGGTTGCCCCGTTCTCTGCACGTATATCGGTCAAAATGCCCGTTGCAGGCGCTGGTACTTCCAGGACCACCTTGTCCGTTTCGAGGTCCACGAGATTCTCATCCCGGGACACGCTGTCGCCCGGTTTCTTGTGCCAGGAGACGAGCGTCGCGTCTGTCACGGATTCCGGCAATTGCGGGACTGTTATTTCGATGCTCATTTAGACTTCCGTTTTGCAGCACGTGGCCTGGCTGACTAGCTGACCTTCGGCTGCACACCCAGTGCCGCCTCGACCAGTGCCTGCTGCTGTTGAATATGTAATTTGAAAATACCGGACGCCGGTGCTGCTGCACCGGGACGCCCCGCGTAATAAAGTTGCTGCTTGTCCGTCAGGGGTTCCTGCAGCCGGTGGCGAACCTGGTACCAGGCACCCTGGTTCTGCGGTTCCTCCTGGCACCAGATAATCTCCTCGGCCCCGGGGTATTCCGCAATCAATGCCGCATACTCCGGAATCGGAAACGGGTATAGCTGTTCGATCCGGATAATTGCCGTATCGGTAACATTATGCACCTGCCGACCTTCAGACAGATCGTAATAGACCTTGCCGCTGCAAAAAACGATGCGCCTGATCTTCTTTTTATCGATTGGTGACTGATCGGGCATGATCAGGTGAAACCTGCCATCGGACAAAGCGCTGAGTGGCGACACAGAAAACTTGTGCCGCAGCAAACTCTTGGGCGTCATGACGATCAGCGGCTTGCGAAATGGCCGCAGCATCTGCCGTCGAATCATGTGAAACATCTGCGCCGGCGTCGACGGGATGCAAACTTGTATGTTGTGTTCGGCGCAAAGCTGCAGGAAGCGTTCGAGACGGGCGGACGAATGTTCCGGCCCCTGCCCTTCATAACCGTGCGGCAGGAACAATGTCAGCCCGCACAGCCGGCCCCACTTAGCTTCACCCGAACTGATGAACTGGTCGATGACCACCTGGGCACCGTTGGCGAAGTCACCGAACTGGCCCTCCCAGATAACCAGCGTGTCGGGCTCCGTGGTGGCGTAGCCATACTCGAAAGCCATGACGGCTTCTTCGGACAACAAAGAATCGATTACCCGGAAGGCACCGGGACGATCGGAAATGGACTCGAGCGGGGTATATTCCTGTCGATTCGCCTGGTTGTGCAGCACTGCATGCCGGTGGAAAAACGTACCGCGGCCGCTGTCCTGGCCCGTTACCCGGCAGTCGTATCCCGCGTCAATCAGGGATGCGTAGGCCATCGTTTCTGCGAAGCCCCAATCCATTTCGATCTCTGCCGCTGCCATGCGCGCCCGTTCACTCATGATCCGCTGAACGCGCCCGTGTAAAACAAAGCCAGCGGGCACCTCAGTAACGATCGATGCAAGTTCCGCGACCTTGCCGGGGGAGACGGTCGTGTCAACGACCTCGTCCCAGGCACTGCCGAGGTAGGGCGTCCAGTCGACCGTGAATTGGTTACCTATCATTCCAAGAGCCGACTTCTGAACGGGTTCGCCCCGGTCCAACCGATCCCGGTAGTCATCCTGCAGCGCCGAATCGTCACCATTGGCAATGACTCCCGCAGTGACCAGCCGATCGGCGTACAGGGCGCGCGTCGTCTTGTGGTTGCGAATATGCGAATACATGATCGGCTGTGTTGCGCTTGGTTCGTCCGCTTCGTTGTGCCCATGCCGCCGATAACACACGAGATCGATCACAACGTCTTTCCTGAATTTCTGCCGATACTCCAGTGCCAGCCGGGTCACAAAGATCGCCGCTTCCGGATCATCGCCATTCACGTGAAATACCGGAGCCTCGATCATCTTGGCAACGTCGGAGCAGTACGGGGTCGATCGCGCGTCGGATGGACGGCTGGTCGTAAACCCGATCTGGTTGTTAACCACGATGTGAACGGTGCCGCCCGTCCGGAAGCCATTCGTTTGTGACATCTGGAAGGTTTCCGGAACGACGCCCTGCCCCGAAAATGCCGCATCGCCATGAATCAGCACAGGCAGTACCTCCTGGCGCCCGGTGTCGCCGCGCCGTTGCTGCCGTGCACGGACAGAGCCCTCGACAACCGGATTCACGATCTCGAGATGGGACGGATTGAATGCAAGCGCAATATGAACGTTTCCGCCGGGCGTCTTCATATCGGCCGAATAGCCTTTGTGGTACTTCACATCGCCGGAGCCCTGCATATCAGCCGGGTCGACGTTGCCCTCAAACTCGTCAAATAGTTCTTCCGGTGACTTGCCGAGAACATTCACCAACACGTTGATGCGGCCGCGATGCGCCATGCCGATGACGAGTTCCTTGATGCCCGCTTTGCCGCCCTGCTGAATCAGGTCGTCCAGCATCGGAATAAGGCTGTCGCCGCCCTCCAGTGAAAAACGTTTCTGCCCAACGAATCGTGTGTGCAGGTAGCGCTCGATTCCCTCCGCTGCAGTGAGTTGATCAAGCAGCCAGCGCCGCTCATCCCCGGCCAGACCGCCGGACACCATTCCAAGTTCGAAGTGTTTTCGCAACCACAGTCGCTCCCGTGCACGCGAGACATGGGCAAATTCGGCACCAACATTGCCGCAATAAATCCTCTTCAGGAGATCGAGGATGTCGCGGAGTTTCATTCGCCGGTTACCGGTACCCGCCAGACCGCCCGTGACAAATTCAGTGTCCATATCGGCGTCGGTGAGGCCAAGGTAGTCCAGTTTCAGGACCCCCGGAACGTGGCGCTCTGACAGTCCCAGCGGATCGAGGTTGGCAATCTGGTGACCGCGAAGACTGTAGACCTGAATCATGCGAGACACGGCCGCCTGCTTTTCGTTGGGGGCGGTCGCGCCCTGCAGGCGACTGGCAGCAACCGTCCTGATTTCGCCATCGTTTCGGGCTGACTCGATGAGTCGCTGGCGGATGGGCGAATGCATTACCTCGGTTTGATCGCCGCCGAGGCTTCGAAAGTAACGCCGCCAGCCTTCGGAAACAGAATCCGGGTCAGCCATGTACTGCTCATACATGCCCTCCACCGCCATAGCATTGCTGCCAAACAGCGGAGAAGAGGCATATCGCTCTTTCAGTGAGTTACTCATCGCGCCGCCAGATGATTCCCTCGCAGGAAGCATAGGACCGTCGGTCAAAAAAAGGGGCGTTAGTTTAGCTCAAGGTTCAGGCCGAGGGAATGAACCGGGTCAAGACTGGCTGGCCTTCAGAGCCGATTCACCAGGTTGACGAACTCGTAGCAGATCAACGTGGCATAGATACCGAAGAATGCCGTCAGGAAGACCCCGGTCCGAATTCGCTGGAGGAACATTGCCCGAGCCAGGAAAACGAGGGCCAGTACGCCGACTCCGGTCAGTACCATTTTTGTCGCCGTGAAGCTGGTCGTACTTCGCTCCATTAACGCCGCCATCACGGGGTTGGCTTCATAGGCACCCAGCTCGATCAACTGCAGCGTAAAAAAGGCGTCCAGGGAGCTCATCAGCATGATTCCCGTGGCCAGGAAAAAGAGCCAGGGATGGTGCCAATCAGTGTAGATCGGCTCCACCTCACCATCCCGGCGGGTCGCGTGCCTGCGAGATCGCAAAAAACCGTGAAAGACGGTCCGCCAGGATGACTCCCGGCGCTCTAATTCTGTTCGGTGCACTGCGTTCCTCTGCTTTTCGCCGGGCATATTCCCCACCGGAATCCTTTCGTAATGGGACATCATCATTTTTCTCTGGTTTGCCTACTGAGTAGCAATTCGCATGCCACATCCACAAATACTTGATTTTTATAACTTTCCTGACACAACGGCTCGCGGCGGCCAGGGATTGTGTAACGAAATCCGACACTCCGCGGGACAGAACGTGCCTACCCACATTGTATTGATGCAGATTGATTTGGGGGGCCAATCCACCATAATCGGGAAATTCCCTTACCCCCGGGGCCGCAAACATGAAAGGTTATACGGCAGAATTGCCCAACGGCGAAGCCATCTACTACGTAGACCGCAAGCGCTACCTGTGGACGCTGTCCGTCCTCTTTCCCCTGCTGCCCTTTCTCGGGATCTGGTTGCACGCAGCGACCGGCAATGAAGCCTGGCTCCTGTCCCCGATCGTCCTCGCGTACATCATCATCCCCCTGCTTGACTGGATCATTGGGGAAGACACCAATAACCCGCCCGAGGAAGTAATCCTGCAGCTCGATCGTGATCGCTACTATCGAGCACTTACCTTCCTTGTCGTCCCGCTGCATTTTGTCTCCCTGATCGGCACCGCCTGGTGGGCAGCGACACAGTCATTGAGCGGGTGGGCATTTATCGGCCTTGCGGTCGTTGCCGGCCTCATCAGCGGGCTTGGCATCAACACCGGCCACGAACTCGGACACAAGAAGTCCACGCTGGAAAGAACCCTTGCCAGGATCGTTCTGGCCGTTCCGGTGTACGGTCATTTCCAGATTGACCACAATCGTGGTCATCACCGTGATGTATCGACGCCGGAGGACCCGGCCAGTTCACGGATGGGTGAATCAATCTACAAGTTCGCCCGCCGGGAAATTCCGGGTGCTCTCAAGCGGGCCTGGGCAATCGAAACGGATCGCCTCGAGTGTTGTGGCAAGCGTCGCTTCGCTGCCGACAACCAGATCCTGCAGTCGATGGCCTTGTCCGCGGCACTGCAGCTTGGCCTGCTGATCGCATTCGGACTTGAAATGATCCCGTTCCTGCTCATTCATAATGCGCTTGCCTGGTGGCAATTAACCAGCGCAAACTATGTCGAACATTACGGTCTGCTGCGGTTAAAAGACGAAAATGGTCGTTACGAGCGTTGTCAGCCGCACCACTCCTGGAACAGCAACCATCTCTTCAGTAATCTCGTCCTGTTCCATCTCGAACGCCACTCCGATCATCACGCACACCCTTTACGGCGCTACCAGTCACTTCGTCACTTCAATAACTTGCCAACCCTTCCCAGCGGCTATTTCGGCGCCTACCTGCTTGCCTGGGTGCCGTGGCTCTGGTACCGGGTCATGGACCCGAAGCTACTCGCGTTGCTACACATCGATGGCGACCTCAACAGGGTGAATGTGGATCCCGACAAGCGCGAGGCACTTTTTCAGCGCTATCACAATACCCCGGTGCAATCGGCTTGAGCGAATACCGATGCCCTGAATGCGGCTACATTTTTGACGAAAACAAAGGCGACGAGTACGAGGGATATCCGCCGGGTACCGTGTTTAAGGGATTACCCATGGATTTTACCTGCCCGGATTGTGCGGTCCGATACCGGGACGACTTCGAAGAACTGTAGCAAGACCAAGCAGAGAATAAAGACGAATACGCCATTTTCACATCGGGCATTTCATGAGCAGGGCTTTAATCTGCCGGAATGCGCACATCGCCAGGGACAGGCGTCCCGACCCTTTCCATAACGGTCATTATACTGTTCCAGGTCTCCGCATTATTTGTGCGGGAAATGGTCCGCCGCCATCTCATCGAAGCCGGGACTGCGCCAACCATCGCGGCTTACCAAAGTGCCTGGGCAGGCTTCGCGATTCTTGCAATCCTGCTCTGGCCCATGTTGCGACAGTCGCAACCCGTGATTGCCTCCTTGTTTCCCCGCTCACCGGCATGGCCCCGCCTGTTACTTCTCTCCATCGCGATCGGCCTTTCCCTTTATCTTGCCAACTGGGGGTTCGCCCTCATCAGGACCGCAATCATCAGCGACTCTGTACAACCGGACCGGGCATTTATGGAACGCGGTGTGCAGTTGATATGCCCGGACTTACGATTGATTTTTCTGGCGCTGGTAACGATGTCCGTAGCAACGCCGGTAATCGAAGAAGTCATCAATCGCGGCCTGATTCTTGACGCGCTGCTCAAACGACACACCCTGCTTCCGCTGACCAGATCCGCCGCACTCTTCGCTATGCTGCATCGACCCGAGGTCATGGCTGCAGCCTTTGTGTTCGGACTGGTTATGGCTGTGCAGATGCGCTACAGACCCTGGTTGCCGGGTCCAATCGTCGCTCACGCGATCGTCAACGCGATGGTCGTGATAGACCAATACTGCCTTGCCTGTCCCACCCTTGAATCCACCCTCCTTTCTCTTGCGCCCATGCAATTGGGTTTGCTTGGGACGGGGGTGTGCCTGCTGGCAACGAGCCTGGCAATACAGCTTGTACGCTGGACCGACGCCGCCGAGCCAGGTTCGCCGACGCCGGCAGCGGTTACAACGCGAGGGCGACGCGCTCGATAATGTGCGAGGCAGCCGCCACCATACCTTCATAGATATCGATCAGGTCGTTGCCGAAACTTTGAGTATTCGTGATGCCGTAATAATCGTTCGCGGCCGTTGCCGGTGTGCAGACCTGCGGACTATTGCCGCCGAACACCAGGCCTACTTCATTCGCATTGAGTTCTCTCATGGGGTCATCCTCCTTGATGATGGGTCCTTATCCGCTTGTGCGGTATTCAACAATAACCGGCAAAGATCAGAATACACCGTGTAAATTGGCGCGGAATCAATAGAAAAGAAGCCCGGTCAGGGTTAGCAGGACCGGCCTGTAACCCCACCCATAACCCCTCCAGTGCAGAGTGACGCCGAGAGACGGAAAGCCTGCCCATCGTCAGCGCAGTGGTGAACTTCAACCTCTTTTGACGACGATCCTTTGCAGTTAACTGGCACAGGGATGTGCCCGGTCTTTTTCAGCCCGTGATTCTGCGGTCAAGGAATTGGCGAATGGCAATGCCAGCCTTGATGTATTGCAGCCGGAGCCCCGGCAGCGGTAAGCGGCCTGGCAGCCCGTACACAACGCCCGGGATCGTAGCCGGTATTTTCTTCGTTCCTGACCCGATCCAGGCCGCCAGTTGCTGGCCGGCCCAGGTTGCCGTGTTGACGCCATTGCCGTGATAACCAAAGCCGAACAGTATCGACGGGTCATCGTCGATCATCCCGATACCTGGTGTCAGTCTCCGCGTCATGCAAACGAGCCCATGCCACTGGTAATCAATCTGGATGTCGCGCCAACCGGGAAACACCTCATGAAAGCGCGCACGGAGTTTCACAAAATTTTCCGCGGTGCTCTCCAGGTTGCCATTGGCACTTCCCCGCCCGCCAAACATGAATCGACCGTCGGGCAGCATGCGAAAGTAATTGAGCAAATTTAAAGCAGTAATGGTTGGGCACTCCGTCTGCCATGCCTGCGCCGCCCGCTCGTGCTCAGTCATCGGCCGGGTCACAATGATAGCGCTGATCATCGGTAATGCCCGCCCGAAAAACCTTCGATCGAGATGTTCGGGCAGGAAACCGTTGGTGGCCAGGATCACTTGCTTCGCGCGAACGCAATGCAAATCGCCGTCCCGCGTCCATTCAATGACCTCGTGATCCTCATGAACTTTTGCGCCATGACGAACCGCGGCTGCCGAAAGACCGCGTATATACCGCATTGGATGCAGACCGAAAGTCGGCCGCTTCATGATCGCGCCGTGTTGCAAGGGCGAATCCAGGAAGCGCTCCCGAACAGCCTCCTGCGCGAGCACACTCGTATCCAGCCCCAACTCCTGACACTCGAACCCGGCGTGCGCCTTGAGTTCGTCAAAATGGCCTGGCGAGCACGCGAACGCGATTTCTGCATCGCCTTGCATCGGAGAATCGATATTCTCGTCCTGGATTAAGGAGCGGACGAGTTCGACCGCCTCGACCTGGCTGGCGTAATAATGTCGCGCTTCATCGAGTCCGTACTTCTTAACCATGCGTTCGCCACCGAGCGCATCGCCGCCCATGCTACAAAAACCACCATTGCGACCAGAGGCGCCCCAGCC
>CAZVWF010000085.1:0-10141 GCA_964630795.1 uncultured Woeseia sp.
CAGTGCACGCCTTGTCGGGAAGGCACGGGCTGGCTGTACCGAATGCTCACCAGAATCATCGACGGTGACGGGCAGGAGGAGGACCTGGACAAGCTCGTCGATGTTGCGAACAAGATCGAAGGTCATACGATCTGCGCGCTGGGGGATGCGGCGGCATGGCCGGTGCAGAGTTTCCTGAAGCACTTCCGGCACGAATTCGAATACATGGTGCAGCACCGCGGTCGCAGCATCGTCGATGACCCCTCAGAGGCGGCGGCATGAGCGACGATATCGTCAATATCGAAGTCGACGGCGAGCCGGTCGAGGCCCAAAAGGGGCAGATGATCATCGAGGTGACCGACAACATCGGTGCCTATGTTCCGCGTTTCTGTTATCACCAGAAACTCTCCGTCGCGGCAAATTGCAGAATGTGCCTCGTGGAGGTCGAGAAAGCGCCTAAGCCAATGCCCGCCTGCGCGACACCGGTCATGGAAGGCATGAAGGTGTTCACGCGTTCGCCAGCTGCCATTGCCGCACAAAAAGCGACGATGGAGTTCCTGCTGATTAATCATCCGCTCGACTGTCCGATCTGTGACCAGGGTGGTGAGTGCGAATTGCAGGACCAGGCGCTTGGCTACGGCCGGGATATCTCACGCTACAACGAACGCAAGCGCGTCGTGAAAGACAAGGATATTGGCCCACTCGTTTCGACCGACATGACACGCTGTATCCACTGCACGCGCTGTGTTCGATTCGGGGAAGAAGTCACCGGGTTGCAGCAGCTTGGCACGACAGAGCGTGGTGAGAACATGAAGATCGGCACCTACGTCGAGAACAGTATCGATCATGAGCTGTCCGCCAACATCATCGATCTATGTCCCGTCGGGGCATTAAATAACAAGCCTTATCGTTACAGCGCCCGTGCCTGGGAAATGACGCAGCGGTCGACGATATCGCCGCACGATTGCGCCGGTTCGAATATGCACGCTCACGTGCTGCGTGGAACCGTCAAGCGCATCGTTCCCAAGGTCAACGAAGCGATTAACGAGACCTGGATTTCGGACCGGGATCGTTTCGGTTTCGAAGGTATCTACAGTGAAGATCGTTTACAGGGGCCGCGCCTGAAGTCGGGTGACAACTGGGAGAACGTGAGCTGGGAAGATGCGTTAAATCACCTGGCAGCAGCGCTCGGAGAGGCGGCAGGCGATCGCATTGGCATCCTCGCATCGCCGGGCTCGACCCTGGAAGAATGCCACCTGCTGGCCAGGCTGGCCGGGCATGTTCACACGGCAAATATCGATCACCGGATTCGCCAACAGGATTTTTCGGGCCAGGACAATGATCCGTTGATGCCGTGGTTGGGTGGAAACCTGGCGGGAATCGAGGCCGCCGATGCCATTCTCGTTGTCGGATCCAATCTGCGGAAAGAAGTGCCGATCGTTGCACACCGCGTCCGCAAGGCAGCAGTCAGCGGCGCAGCCGTCAGCTTCATCAATACGGCAGCTTACGAGTATTTCTTCGCGACCCATGAACACCTGAGCGGTGCAGGGCTGGTTGCCGAACTGGCGGGTGTGGCCATTGCCGCAACAGGTAGGGACAAGATACCGGAGACGATAACGGACATCTGTGATGGCGTGACCGCCTCGGCCGGGCAGGAGCGTATTGCCAGGTCCCTGCACGACGCAGGTAACGCTATCGTAATGACCGGCCTCATTGCCGGACGTCATGCAGCTTCATCGGCGATCCGTGCGTTGGTTGCAGCGATCTGCGAGGCTACGGGCGCACAGCATGGCACTCTTTCGGAGGGCGCAAACAGTGCAGGTGCGCATCTCGCGGGCGTACTGCCACATAGAGCCCGCATGGGTGCAGCGAGAAGTGAATCGGGTATGACAGCCGCCGACATGCTGGCGCAGTCACTGGATGTCACGATGTTGCTCGGGCTGGAGCCCGAGGATCTGACATGCGTTTCCGATGCCGAATCGGCACTGGCGGAACACAAGTTCGTCGTTGCGCTGACGCCGTTTGCCAGCGAGGCGCTGGAACGGTCCGCAAATCTCATGTTGCCGATCGGTACCTTTGCCGAAACGTCGGGTACTTACGTCAATTGCGAGGGGCGTTGGCAGAGTTTTGCCGGTGTCGCTAATCCGGTTGCCGAAGCCCGTCCGGCATGGAAAGTGCTGCGTGTGCTGGGCAATCTTCTCGAAGCGGAAGGGTTTGAGTATCTGTCGACGGATGAAATTCTTGCAGAGTTTTCCGAACTTGCTGGTGATGTCAGTCCGAACAACGCTTATAACGGTGACAGCGTGATAGCCGCGCCGAACGGCGCGGATGATCCCGCGGCAGTTGTTGATGTGCCTATCTACCAGGTCGACCCCGTCGTTCGTCGGGCGGCCGCACTGCAATTGACGCCCGAAGCGATTCGCCGTCGGGATGAACCATCATGAAGATGTTCGTTCCACAGTTCGTGCTGGATATCTGGAGCTGGTTTCCGCCGTTGATGCAGTACCTGATCGAGACGACGTTCTGGATTGTCGTTGTCATGATCTCGGTCATTCTGACGGTTGCTTTCACCACGTATTTTGAACGCAAAGTGATCGGTTACATGCAGGGCAGGCTCGGCCCGAACCGGGTGGGGCCATGGGGCCTTGGCCAGCCGTTCGCCGACGTGATCAAGCTGTTGATCAAGGAAGTGGTCGTTCCGCAAAAATCCAACCGATTCCTGTTTGTCATCGCACCTTTACTGACCCTGGTCCCGGCCCTGGCGACCTGGGCGGTTGTACCGCTGACCGACACGTTCGTCATCGCCGATATTAATGCCGGTCTCCTGTACGTGCTCGCACTGACGTCTGTTGGTGTATATGGCGTCATCCTTGCGGGCTGGGCGACAAACTCGAAATACGCTTTCCTCGGCGCCATGCGTTCAGCCGCTCAGATCGTGGCCTACGAAATTGCGATGGGCTTCGCGCTGGTGGGTGTGCTCATGGCGGGCGGCAGTTTGAACCTCGGTGTTATCACTGAAGCACAGGCGGGCGGTGTCAGTCACTGGTTCTGGTTGCCTTTGCTGCCGCTCTTCCTCGTCTACTTTATCTCTGGTGTTGCCGAGACCAATCGCGCGCCATTTGACGTCGCAGAGGGCGAATCGGAGATCGTCGCCGGTTTCCATGTCGAGTACTCCGGTGTTGCGTTCGCCCTGTTTTTCCTCGGTGAGTACGCGAATATCATTCTGATTTCGGCGCTGACGTCGATTTTGTTTCTCGGTGGTTATTTGTCGCCGTTTGAGGGCTGGGCATTTCTCGAGGGCACAGCCGGGTCATTTCTGCGTGAGCCGTCGCTCGCGTGGTTGTGTATCAAGATCTGCTTCTTCATCTACGTGTTTTTCTGGATCCGCGCGACGTTTCCCCGCTATCGCTATGACCAGATCATGCGCCTTGGCTGGAAGGTATTCATTCCGGTAACCATTGTGTGGATCTTCGTTGAAGGTGTCATGGCCTGGATGCAGGTCGGACCCTGGGCGAACCTAACGGGATAGGGCTATGTACAGGATTCGCAGCTACATCAAGACATTTGCGCTCTGGGAGCTCTGGAAGGGACTGTCGGTGACATTCCGCAACTTTTTCAAGCCTGCGGTCACCGTCTATTACCCGGAGGAAAAGGCACCGCAGTCACCGCGCTTCCGCGGTCTCCATGCGCAACGACGCTACGCCAACGGTGAAGAACGCTGCATTGCCTGCAAGTTGTGCGAGGCAGTATGTCCGGCCCTTGCCATTACCATTGAATCCGATGTGGGCGAGGACGGTACGCGGCGAACGACGCGGTATGACATCGACCTGTTCAAGTGCATCTATTGCGGGTTTTGCGAGGAAGCGTGCCCGGTCGACGCCATTGTCGAAACCCGTATTCACGAGTACCACATGGAAGCGCCGGGCGAGAATATTTTAACCAAAGACAAGTTGCTGGCGATCGGCGACAAATACGACGCGATGATCTCTGCTGATAAGGCAGCGGACGCAAAGTACCGGTAGAGGAATACGTAGTTTGTTTCACGCAATTCTCTTTTATTTCTTTTCCGCCGTCCTGATGGGTGCGGCGCTTGGTGTAATCTTCTCGCGCAACCCGGTGCATGCCGTTATGTTCCTGGTGCTGGCGTTTTTCCAGAGCGCAGTCCTGTGGCTGCTCGCGGAGGCAGAGTTTCTCGCCATCGTGCTGGTCCTGGTCTATGTGGGCGCCGTCATGGTGCTGTTCCTGTTCGTCGTCATGATGCTGGACATTAATGTTGAGCGCGTGACCGGCGGATTTGCAAAGTATTTGCCGCTGGGAATCCTGGTTGCCGGCCTGATGGTGACGGAGTTGGCTTTGATTATCTGGGGCCAGGGAAGCGGCGTGAATCTCTCCGGCGGCTTCGTTGCCATGCCCGAGGGCTACAGCAATACAGAAGCGTTGGGTGCGGTGCTCTATACCGAGCATGTATATGCCTTCGAGATTGCCGCCGTCATCTTGCTGCTGGCTATTGTTGCAGCGATCACCCTGACCATGCGCAAGCGCCCGGGATTGAAACAGCAGGATATCGCGAATCAGGTTGCCGTCAGGGCAGAAGATCGTGTCCGGATCGTCAAGATGGATGCCGGGCGCGGGGAGGGCGGATCATGATCGGCCTGCAACATTACCTGACCATTTCCGCGATTCTGTTTGCGCTGGCTATTGCTGGCATATTTATCAATCGTCGCAACCTGATTCTGCTGCTTATGTGCATCGAGCTCATGTTGCTGGCAGTAAATTTCAATTTCATCGCGTTTTCACGATATCTCGGCGATGAAACCGGGCAGGTCTTCGTGTTCTTCATATTAACCGTCGCGGCTGCTGAGGCGGCAATCGGTCTCGCGATCCTGGTTGTCCTGTTCCGCAATCGCCGATCGATCAATGTCCAGGAACTGGACACGATGAAAGGTTAGGGCAGTGGAGAATATTCACCTCACAATCGTTTTCGCGCCACTGGTTGCTGCCATTGTGGCCGGCCTGTTTGGCAAGCAGGTTGGCCGGGCCGGAGCGCACTGGATCACGATTCTCGCCGTGGGCTTGTCCTTCATTTTGTCGTGCCTGGTCCTCAAGCACCTCTATTGGGATGGCGGCGAAACACAGAATTACACGCTTTATACCTGGGCGGTCAGCGACGGCCTGCGCATGGAAGTCGGTTTCCTGGTCGATCGCCTGACGGCGCTGATGATGGTGGTGGTGACCTTTGTGTCGTGGATGGTCCACATCTACACGATCGGTTACATGCACGACGATCCCGGCTATCAGCGATTCTTCAGCTACATATCCTTGTTCACGTTTGCCATGCTGATGCTGGTCATGTCGAACAACTTCCTGCAGCTCTTCTTCGGCTGGGAAGCGGTCGGCCTTGTGTCCTACCTGTTGATCGGCTTCTGGTTCAAGCGCGAGACGGCGATATTCGCCAACCTGAAGGCCTTCCTCGTCAACCGCGTGGGTGACTTCGGATTCATCCTCGGTATCGCGGGCGTCGTGATGTTCAGCGGGTCGCTTGACTATGCCACCGTGTTCGCCAGCGGCGAGTCTATCGCCAACCAACAGATCGAAGTGATTCCAGGCAGTGCCTGGAATGCGATGACCGTGATTTGCATCCTGTTGTTCATAGGTGCCATGGGTAAATCGGCGCAGGCGCCATTGCATGTCTGGTTGCCCGACTCGATGGAGGGCCCGACCCCTATTTCAGCGCTGATCCACGCGGCAACCATGGTGACAGCCGGTATCTTTATGGTGGCGCGCATGTCGCCGCTGTACGAGTTCTCGGAAACAGCACTAGCCGTTGTGCTGACGATCGGTGCGATTACCGCCTTCTTCATGGGACTTCTGGGTGTCGTTCAGAATGACATCAAGCGCGTCGTGGCTTACTCCACGTTGTCCCAACTCGGCTATATGACCGTTGCACTGGGCGTGTCGGCGTACAGCGCAGCGATATTCCACCTGATGACGCACGCGTTTTTCAAAGCATTACTGTTCCTGGGTGCCGGTTCCGTAATTATCGCGATGCATCATGAACAGGATATTCGCAAGATGGGTGGTTTGCGCAAGTACATGCCGATCACCTACTGGACGGCCGTTATCGGCACGCTGGCACTGATTGGATTCCCGGGTACCGCGGGCTTCTTCTCCAAGGACGCTTTGATTGAGGCGGTCAAGTACTCGCACTGGGCAGAAACCGATGCGCTGGTCTACTGGATTGCCTACCTCAGCGTATTGCTCGGCGTATTCGTGACGGCACTTTACTCCTTCCGCATGTTCTTCCTCGTTTTCCATGGCGAAGAGCGGATGGACAAGGAAACGAAGTCGCATCTGCACGAGACGCCATGGGTCGTAACGGTCCCGCTGATCCTGCTCGCGATTCCGTCACTGGTGATTGGCTGGATCACGATCGAACCTGTCTTGTTCGGTGGATTCTTCGGAGAAGCAATCAGCGTGACCACCGGTCACGATGTGCTCGCGCAAATCGGCGAGACATTCCACGGAAGCTGGAACTTCATTGTTCATTCGCTGACGGCGGGGCCGGCCGTGTACCTCGCGCTGGCGGGAGCAGCGACCGCCTGGTTCCTGTATCTCAAGCGACCGGATATTCCAGCCTCGATTGCGACGAAACTCTCGGGGCTTTATGACCTTCTGGACCGCAAATACTACTTTGATGATCTCTACATCAAGGGTTTTGCTGCCGGCGGCCGACGTATCGGTCAGTTCTTATGGAGCAAGGGTGACGAACTCATCATTGACGGCATGATCGTCAATGGCACGGCGAAACAGATCGGCCGTTTTGCGGGGATTCTGCGCCGCGTCCAGACGGGTTATCTCTATCACTATGCGTTTGCCATGTTCTTCGGCGTGACGCTCATCCTGGCATGGCTTCTGTGGGCGTAGACGAATGGATTTGACGGAAAACATTCTCAGCCTTTTGATCTGGTTGCCCATCGCCGGCGGTGCCGCCGTTCTTTTTATTGGCGATGGCGACGGCGTTGAATCGAGACGAGCAGGGCAGATGCGCTGGGTCGCGCTCGGTATATCACTCCTTACCCTGATCGCCAGCATTCCGCTGTACACCAATTTCGATACGACAACCGCTGCGATGCAGTTCGTCGAGCGCACCTGGTGGATTGGTGCGCTCAATGTTGAGTATTACCTGGGCGTAGACGGCATCTCGGCGCCCCTGATCCTGCTCACGACCTTCATCACGCCGCTCGTGGTCATCGCGGGCTGGGACACGATCAAATCGCGGCCGTCGCAATACTTCGCCGCGTTCCTGGTTCTCGAGGGCCTGATGATCGGCGTCTTCAGCGCTTTGGACGCCGTGCTGTTCTACGTGCTCTGGGAAGCCATGCTGGTGCCGATGTTCCTGATCATCGGCGTCTGGGGCGGTGAGCGCCGGATCTACGCGACGCTCAAATTCTTCCTGTACACGTTCCTCGGTTCGGTGTTGATGCTGGTGGCCTTTATCTACCTGTACAACAAGACCGGGAACTTTAACTTCTTCTCGTTCATGGATGTCGGCCTGACGCTCGTTGAGCAGCAGCTGATATTCATCGCCTTCCTGCTCGCCTTTGCGGTCAAGGTGCCGATGTGGCCGGTGCATACCTGGTTGCCGGACGCTCACGTGGAGGCGCCAACCGGCGGTTCGGTCATCCTGGCGGCCATCATGTTGAAGATGGGCGGTTACGGTTTCGTGCGCCTGTCCCTGCCGATGGTGCCGGATGGCAGTGCGTATTTTGCCGACATGATGATTGGCTTGTCGCTGGTCGCGGTCGTCTATATCGGTTTCGTTGCCCTGATGCAGAAGGACATGAAGAAGCTGATTGCCTATTCGTCGATCGCGCACATGGGCTTTGTGACGCTGGGCTTCTTCCTGATGTGGTCCATTACGAGCGGCAGCGGTGCCGAGCTCGGCATGACCGGCGGCATGGTGCAGATGATTTCGCACGGCCTGGTGTCAGGCGCGATGTTCCTCTGTGTCGGTGTTCTCTACGACAGGGTCCATAGCCGGCAGATCGCGGATTACGGCGGTGTGGCCAACACGATGCCCAGGTTCGCCGGCTTCATGGTGCTTTTTGCGATGGCCAATGCCGGTCTCCCGGGCACATCGGGTTTCGTCGGCGAATTCATGGTCATCATTGCGAGTTTCCATGCGAATTTCTGGTATGCATTGCTGGCGGCGAGCACGCTGATCCTGGGCGCGGCCTATACGCTCTGGATGGTCAAACGTGTGATGTACGGGGAAGTCGCTAACCAGAACGTCGCTGAATTGACCGACCTCAACGGACGGGAGTTCATCGTACTGGGCATTCTGGCTATTGCCGTCCTGCTGGTTGGTATCTGGCCGGCGCCATTGGTCGACATGATGTCGGTGACGGTACGCGAGCTATTGATTCAGGTTGGCCAGAGCAAGCTGGCAGGGCTATAGGAGCGTTGACGACATGATATTCGGTCAATTTACACCGGCTGCTCCCGAAATCGTCCTGCTCTGCATGCTGTGCGTGGTGCTGGTCGTGGACCTGTTCGTCAAGGACGAGAGCCGGGTCACGACATTCTGGCTGACGATGGCGTCGCTTGCCGTAACGATGTGGGCTATTGTCGCAACGGCACCTGTCGCCAGGACAGTCTTGTTCGACGGTAGTTATGTCAGCGATGCGTTGTCGCAGGTTTTGAAGATTGGCGCGGTAGGTATTGTTGCCGTCGGCTTCCTGTATGCACGTGACTACCTGCGACAAAACGATTTGATGAAAGGTGAGTACTACCTGCTGGGCCTGTTCGGCCTGTTGGGCATGTTCATCATGATCTCGTCGAATAGCATGCTGACGATGTACCTGGGACTCGAAACATTGTCATTGTCCCTGTATGCGCTGGTCGCTTTCGATCGCAACAATGCGACGTCAGCCGAATCGGCGATGAAGTACTTCGTCCTCGGCGCCATTGCTTCGGGGTCGTTGCTGTACGGCATATCCTGGGTGTACGGCCTGACGGGCAGCCTGGAATTCGACGCAATCGCGACGGCAGTTCAGAACCCCGAGATCAACAGCATGCCACTATGGTTCGGCATGGCATTCGTCATCGTAGGCATTGCTTTCAAATTCGGTGCTGTGCCGTTCCACATGTGGTTGCCGGACGTTTACCAGGGCGCGCGAACGCCAGTCGGCCTGTACATCGCTTCGGCACCGAAGCTCGCTGCGCTGGCTTTGACTTTGCGTATTCTCGTTGACGGGCTTGGCGACCTGCATGCTGTCTGGCAGGGCATGATCATGGTGCTGGCCGTGCTTTCGCTGCTGATTGGCAATATCGTGGCAATTGCGCAGACCAACATCAAACGCATGCTCGGCTATTCGGCCATTGCGCATGTCGGCTTCATCCTGCTGGCAATATTCACAGGGTCGGAGCAGGGCTATGCAGCGGCCTTGTTCTATACACTAACCTACATTGTCATGGCGGCCGGCGCTTTCGGCATGATTATTCTGCTCAGCCGCCAGGGCTTCGAAGCGGAAGACCTGTCTGACTTCAAGGGATTGAATGCGCGCAGTCCGTGGTTCGCACTGATGATGCTGTTCTTCATGTTCGGTATGGCAGGTGTCCCTCCCTGGGTGGGTTTCTTTGCGAAGCTGAATGTCATCAGCGCGGTGATTGATGCCGGTTTTCCCGCCCTGGCGGTGCTGATGGTGATCGCATCCGTCATTGGCGCTTATTACTACCTCCGCGTCATCTGGTACATGTACTTCGACAAAGCCGAGGATCGGTCGGTTTTCCAGGCCCAGGCGGATACCCGGGTTGTACTTAGCCTGAACGGCATGGCCGTGCTGGTTCTCGGAATTGTCCCCGGGTGGTTGCTGGCTCTTTGCATCGACGTTATTTCCCAGGTTTATTGATTAAATATCGACCGTTTCGGGTTGTCAGGACCGGCTCATCTTCTGTAATATTCCGCCCCTGTCGATGCGGGGTGGAGCAGTCTGGCAGCTCGTCGGGCTCATAACCCGAAGGTCGCAGGTTCAAATCCTGCCCCCGCTACCAGAATTAAAGGGGTGTTAACCGGTCACATGGTTTACACCTTGTTCCGGACACATGGTTAACACTTTGTCCGGTATGAACGGATTGGGGCCGGGTTCCACCCGGCCCCTTT
>CAZVWF010000086.1:0-9858 GCA_964630795.1 uncultured Woeseia sp.
ATTGCGTTCCCGGAGATCTGGATAGCGATGAAGATCGCCGGGACGGTGTAAGCAAATATCAATACGCAGTACTGTGCGACCTGCGTGTAGGTTATGCCCTTCATGCCACCCAACACGGCGTAGACGAAGACAATACCCATACCGATAACGAGGCCGATTGTGACCTCGACTTCGAGAAAGCGTGAGAACACGATTCCAACGCCACGCATCTGCCCAGCAACGTAAGTAAACGATATAAAAATCAGGCAAATGACAGCAACGATACGAGCAGTCCTGGAGTAATATCGCTCTGCGATGAATTCCGGCACCGTGAACTTGCCGAATTTGCGGAGATAAGGCGCAAGAAAAAGGGCCAGTAGCACGTAGCCACCAGTCCAGCCCATGAGATAAACAGAACCATCGTAGCCCAGGAACGCGATCAGACCTGCCATCGATATGAACGATGCGGCACTCATCCAATCCGCGGCCGTCGCCATACCATTGGCGACCGGCGAAACACCCTTGCCGGCGATGTAGAAATCGCCTGTGCTGCGGGCGCGGGACCAGATGGCAATCGCGATATACAGCGCGAAGCTCGCGCCAACGACCAGGTAGGTCAGTACCTTAAGTGACATCAATCGTCCTCGTGCACGTCGTACTTCTGGTCAATGTGATTCATGCGCCAGGCGTAGAAAAAGATCAGCGCAACAAACGTGTATATGGAACCTTGCTGCGCGAACCAGAAACCCAGCTTGAATCCTCCGAGACGGATGGCGTTGAGTTGTTCGACCAGCAGGATGCCGAACAGGTAAGAACAGACGAACCAGACCACGAGGCACCCCAGGACCAGGCGAAGATTGGCCTTCCAGTAGGCCTTGCGATTTTCCGGTGTCACTCGTATCCCCAACTTTCTATCGTTATTATTCGGCACAATCTATCAGAGCACATCTTATTATTCACGGCGCATTAACCTGACCCCGAGGACCTCCCTTTGATTTCAGCGGCAGAACCGGAAAAACGGTTTATCGATGTTCGCGGCAAGCGAATGGCCTACGTCGAAATGGGCGAAGGCGACCCGATCGTCTTCCAGCACGGCAACCCGACATCGTCCTACCTCTGGCGAAATATCATGCCGCACCTGGCAGACCAGGCCCGTTGCATCGCCGTCGATCTGATCGGCATGGGCGATTCCGAAAAACTCGATGATTCCGGCCCGGATCGATACCGCTTTGTCGAGCACAGGGACTTCCTTTTTGAGGCGTGGGAGGCCCTGGGCGTCACTGACCGGGTCACGCTGGTCACTCATGACTGGGGCTCGGCCCTCGGATTTGACTGGGCCCGCAATCATGCGGACGCCGTCAAAGGCATCGCGTACATGGAAGCGATCGTAACGCCGGTCAATTGGGACGACTGGCCGGAGGCGGCGACCAATATCTTCCAGGCGTTTCGATCCGAGGCCGGCGAAACCGTCGTCATCGAGAAGAACGTCTTCGTCGAGCGCGTTCTGCCAGGCAGCGTCATGCGGACGATGAGTGACGAAGAGATGCGTGTTTACCGGCGCCCGTATTTGAACGGGGGTGAAGATCGCCGCCCGACACTGACCTGGCCACGGCAAATTCCCATCGAGGGCGAACCGGCGGACGTTTGCCAGGTCGTTGCCGACTATGCGGACTGGCTGACAACGACCGATGTGCCCAAACTTTTCATCAACGCGGACCCCGGTTCCATCCTGATTGGTCGGCAAAGGGAATTCTGCCGTACCTTCCCGAACCAGGCTGAAGTAACCGTGCCCGGGCTGCATTTCTGCCAGGAGGATTCACCGGACGAGATCGGACGGGCCATCGCAGACTGGTATCGACAGATCGATGGGTAGGTTTGGAACCGGGCAGGCCATTCGCCGCAAGGAAGACGAGCGTTTCCTGACCGGAACGGGCCAGTACACGGATGACATTCGGTTGCCGCAACAATCGCATCTTTTCGTATTTCGGTCGCCGTATGCGCACGGCACGATCACGACGCTCGACATCGAAGAAGCCATACAGTCCCCCGGCGTGATCGCCGTGTATACAGCTGACGATCTGACCCGGGCCGGAATCAATGACGTCGTCGGTGCGGCAATACCGGGCAGCTCCCTGTCGGAACCGAATGCGGCACTCGAGCAACCGCCCCTCGCAAGGGGTCGGGTGCGCTACGTCGGCGAGCCGGTCGCCGCCGTGGTTGCAGAATCGATCGAAACCGCCAAAGATGCAGCCGAACTGATCTGGCTGGATATCGACGAGCTGGACGCATGCGTCAGCATTGACAGCGCGACCTCAGGTAATGCGATTTCTATTCACGATTCCGCACCTGGCAATTCCTACGGATTCCTGGAGTATGGGGATCGCGCTAAAACGGAATCGTTGTTCGCTGGCGCGGATCACGTCGTCTCCATCGACGTCGTCAATAATCGCCTGGCGCCCACGGCAATGGAGCCGCGGGGCTGCAATATACAATGGGACGGCGACACGCTGACCGTCTACCAGGGCTGCCAGGGCGTACACAGGCTGCGCGACCGGCTGGCGAAATCCGTCAACCTCGACACCGAAAACATTCACTGCATCTCGCCGGACGTTGGCGGCGCGTTCGGACTCAAATTCTTCCTGCAATGCGAAACGGTAGTCGCCGCGTTCGCGGCGATGGAAATCGGCCGCCCGGTAAAGTGGATTGCCGATCGCAGCGAAAGTTTCCTCTCCGACGTGCACGGCCGCGACCACAAATCGCACGCCGAGTTTGCACTGGATGCCGATGGCCGCATCCGGGCGATGCGCGCATCGATTCGCGCCAATCTCGGCGCCTATTGTTCCCAGGCCGGACCCATCATTCCCTGGTTCGGGGCGTGCATGACCACCGGTTGCTACGACATCGCTGAAGCCTACGTCGACGTCCAGATGATCGTGACGAATTCCGTGCCTGTCGATGCCTACCGCGGTGCCGGCCGACCGGAAGCCGCATACCTGGTCGAACGCCTGATGGACAAGGCAGCGATTGCACTCGGCCTCCCGCCGGATGAAATACGACGACGAAACTTCATTCAACCGGCGCAGTTTCCCTATCGCACACCGACCGGTCGCGAATACGACTCCGGGGAATACGAGCGGCTGCTGGATGCAGCAATGGCCAGAGCGCACTGGGACGGCTTCGATGAACGGAAAGCCGACAGCGAAACGCGCGGTATGCTGCGCGGTATCGGCCTTTGTTATTACGTCGAAATCTGCTCGGCGATCGGGGATGAGAATACCTATGTCCGCATCGAGCAGAATGGACGGATAACGGTGCTGATGGGCACCCAGGCGTCGGGGCAAGGCCATGAAACCAGCTACGGACAAATGGTGGCCGCCGAACTCGGCGTCGATATTGACCGCATCGACATCATCCAGGGAGACAGCCGACGAATCCCGACCGGGGAAGGCACGGCCGGGTCACGTTCCATGGCCATCGGGGGATCATCCCTGTTCCGATCCGTCACCAGCATGATCGCAAACGGCAGGGAGATGGCTGCCGAGATGCTGGAGGCGGCTGCAACAGATATCGAGTTCGATGCCGGTAATTTCCGGATCGCCGGCACGGACCGATCGATCAGCCTGGACGAAGTCGCTGCCGCATCCTGGCTCGATGACAGGCGACCGGAGGGCGTCGAACCGGGCCTCTACAGCAGTGAACGTTTTGCGCCGGACCATGGCACCTTTCCCAACGGTTGCCATGTCTGCGAGTTGGAAATCGATCCCGACACAGGTGTCGCCGAGATCCTTCGTTACGTCGTCGAGGACGATGTCGGCATCGTGGTCAACCCAC
This sequence comes from uncultured Woeseia sp., assembly GCA_964630795.1. Classification (GTDB taxonomy): domain Bacteria; phylum Pseudomonadota; class Gammaproteobacteria; order Steroidobacterales; family Woeseiaceae; genus SZUA-117. The sequence goes on from CAZVWF010000086.1 coordinate 3,811, forward strand.
TTATTCTCGAAGGTCAGATCATGGGCGGTGTTGCTCAGGGACTGGGACAGGCGATGGGCGAACACGCCATCTATGACGAGGACACCGGCCAGTTGCTGACGGCGACATTCATGGACTACCCGATGCCTCGCGCCGATGCGATGCCGGACATCGAATTCAAATACCAGGAAGTGCCGTCGCCGAGAAATCCGCTCGGCATTAAGGGCGCTGGCGAAGCCGGCACCATCGGTGCGACGCCGGCCTATATCAACGCGTTACTCAATGCATTGTCTGCGCGGGGAATCGACAATCTCGATATGCCGGCGACACCGTTACGAATCTGGCAATGCCTGAATTCATCGGCGTCATGATGAAACGCACTTACCGAACTTTCTGCATTCTGTGCACATTAATCGTGCCGTTTTACCTGGCGGGCTGTACCTCCGACGGCGTCCGCGAACCGGCTGATGCGAATGCCGCAATGGTATCGGCGGGCGGCGAGCAACTGCGCGGCGATTAGATCACGCTAAAGCAAGCAACTGAGTCCTGCAGGCTTTCTGAGCACGCTCAGTTTCAGTCTCACTTTGTCTGAATTGCATTAGACTCCCCGCAACTGAGTGCCTACCATTCGGAATAACTCGATCCAGCCCGAGCAAGAGATGTCTTCAGAAAAGCAACCGAAAGACCATTCCCGAACCGGCGATCAGCGTCCAGCGGATGCGTCTCCCGATACGGAGGTTTCAAACGAAGCAACGTCCATTTCACGTCGACGACTCCTGTCAGGTGCGGGCGCGATTGGAACAACCTTTGTCTTTGGAAAAAGCACTGAGCTCGCTGCGCAGACCGAACCATCATCTCCAATTCTCGATCCGTCAAGCGATACCAGCAAAACCCTGGGCACCCCGGGAACAGAACTGGGTCGACGTTCACCGCACGAAAAGATCTCCCGTTTTCTCCGGCCCGGCAGGCCCTGGTCCTCCGGCACGCCCCACGAAGACCTGATGGGAACGATTACGCCTTCCGATTTGCACTTCGAACGACACCATGCAGGCGTCCCTGCTATTGATCCAGCAAAATACGCACTGCTTATTCATGGGATGGTTGATCGACCGACCGTATTTTCCCTCGACAGTCTGAAACGTTTTCCATCAGTAACCTCGGTTCATTTCCTTGAATGCTCCGGCAACTATCCGTCCAGGCCGGATGAGAATACTCGCCCGTCCCGGGTAGCGCCCTTATTGAGCAACTCCGAGTGGACCGGTGTACCGCTAAGAACCCTGCTGGAAGAAGTGGGAGTAGATCCTGATGCCAGCTGGTTGATAGCGGAAGGCCAGGATGCGGTAAAGATGAACCGCAGCATCCCCATAGAAAAAGCCTGGGACGATGCGATGATTGCTTATGGACAGAATGGCGAACCGTTGCGCCCTGAACAGGGTTATCCGGCCCGCCTGTTCAACCCTGGCTGGGAGGGCAACACGAGTATCAAGTGGCTGCGGAGGATTGAAGTCACCAGGCAGCCGTCAATGACCCGGGAGGAAACAGCCCGCTACTCGGAATACACCAAAGGAAACAAGGTTCGGCAATTTTCCTTTGTCATGGACGCAAGATCACTAATCACCAGTCCTGGATACCCAGAAACCATTCGTCCGGGTTTCGTTCAGATTCAGGGAATCGCCTGGAGCGGACGAGGAAAGATATCTCGAGTCGAAATCAGTGTGGACGACCGGAAAACATGGCAGCCCGCGATGCTCCAGGAACCGGTGTTAAGCAAATCCTGCACTCGATTTCATTTTCCGTGGCAGTGGAACGGGGAACCAACTGTCATCTGGAGCCGGGCAACGGATGAAACCGGATACCGTCAACCGAGCCTGGATGAGCATAAAGCATCGAGGGATGGCCGGCGGGGCTACCACATGAATTTCACCGTAGGATGGAATGTCGGTGCCGACGGAGAAGTCGTCTACTATCCACAGGAGGATTGGAAGACGTGAAATCACCCGCGCGACTGATTCCAAAAGCCAAAATAATGGTTGCCGGGTCAGGGCTACTGTTTGCCGCCAGTTTTTCACCCGGACAAGAGGCGATAACAGGCAGCACCCCCGAGGATCGAGTCGTTGTCACGACAGACCAGGACGTCACCATAGGCATTCATCCCGGGACCATTGAGGATCTCAACGACTATCGCTCCAACCCTGAACGAAGGTCGGCAAGGTACCATCTGGGACGCCCAGCCACTGAGGACGAAATATCTGCCTGGGATATTGACGTTTCACCCGATGGACAGGGCCTGCCTGCCGGATCCGGAGACTCCAAACGGGGTGCTGCGTTATACGCTGTGCACTGCGCCGCCTGCCATGGACTAGAAGGGGAAGGAATCCCACCCAACGGGGCATTGGTCAGCGACGGCAGCAATGGCAAAACCATCGGCAGCTACTGGCCCTATCCCACAACCGTCTTCGACTATATTCGAAGAGCCATGCCTTTTGGCACGCCAGGGTCGCTCTCCAATCAAGAGATCTACTCGATCACCGCTTTTCTACTCTACAAAAACGATTTAATCGCGGAAGACACAGTCATCGACGCGAATAACCTGCCGGGAATAAAAATGCCCAACGCCGACAAGTTCACGCCAGACGATCGCGAATCGTACAACTACGTTTACTAACATTGACTGGCGCCGGAAGAGTGGCCGCCTGGCATTCAACAAACGCTATTGCGCTTAACCTGAATGTTCATTTCTCGCACAGATGCCGGCGAAGTTCTTTAAGCGTCGGCGAACAATCACCACCGGTTCGCTCTACCACGTACGATGCGATGGCATTCCCAAGCCGAATGGCGTCGATCAAACTCCAGTTTGCCGACAGGCCAGCCAGAAGTCCGCCAGTGTGTGAGTCGCCGGCACCGATCGTATCTTTGACCTCAGCCGCATACGAATCAACCCATCCGTTATCCTGTTCCGACCGATAGAAGAAAGCACCGTCTTTATCGCGACGCACAATCAGCGGACAATCGTGCCGATTGCTCCAGTCGGCAGCCGCTTCCTCGACGGGGCCGTCAATGCCGATCATGCGAGCCTCATCACGATTGACCGTAACGATCGAATTCAATGCAAACAGTCGAACCATGATGTCCGGGTTGATCTGTTCGATTCGCGGTCCAAAATCAACCACTATCTCGACGGCGTGATCAATCGATTCAAGCCAGGATACTATGGCCACGTCGGCCGATGACACAAGCTGATATCCCGAAAGATATATCAGGCTATTGGGCTGGATATCCAGTTGACCCAGGATATCCAGTGTCCAGTCGTTCTCAACGCCTGTTGCCGTGACGAAACTGCGCTCGCCGTCCGGCTCTACTAACGCCAGACACCAACTGTTGTCGCCGTCAATCTTCGGCAGATGGATGTCAATTCCTCTTGCCTGCAGATAATTGCCTATCTGATTCGTGCCCATTCCATTACCAATCAGAAAGGCGTTGACAGACGGTATATTCAGTCGATGCAGCGCAGATGCAATATTCAGCCCGCATCCACCGATATGCGTTTTCCGACTCTCGACCTCTATATCAGCACCTCGAGACGGCAATGTCGGCACTGTCATGATTTCATCGATGACAGCCGCGCCCAGTACGCAGATCGTTCTCTCCGGGGTCAATGAATCAAGCTTGCCGGGTAATGTATCGGATTCAGTCAAGTGGAACTCCTGGCGGAGCGATACCTGGCAAACGCTTCGGCATAAGTATCGAAATTGACATTGTTAACAGCCATCAATTGTTGCAGTGATGCTGTATCGAAGCCGTCGACTCCACGATTCGCGCCGCAGATTGCCGTCGCCATCGCACCGATGGTGTCAGTATCACCACCCAGGTTCGCACAGTATTCAGCACATCGATTTGGATCGAGTTCAGCAAGACATACCATCGCAATGGCTGCGGGCACCGCTTCAATTGTGGCCGTACCTGCGCCAACGAGTTCATAAATCCGTGCCGACACTGCCGCAATGTCGCCCTCCTCCTTCGCAACTGACAAGGCCAGTTCAATGCGTGCGCCCAGACTCGCACTGAACGTATTTTCGTTCCTGGACTGCGCTTTTCGCGCCAGTTCGGGCAGAGCGTGCACGACCTCCGGCCATGCGTGGCCGTCGATGGCCTTCGAAATAGCCCAGGCGATAACCACTGCACCCGCGATAGCTATGTCTGATTTATGGGTCGGCGCGCTCGCGGCCGCGACTTCTGCATAGAAGTCATCGAAACTGTGGGTTGGCAACAGGCAACCCATTGGCATAACGCGCATAGCGGCACCATTGGTCCCGCCCAGGTTGGGAATGTCGGCAACAGGCTGGCCAGCTTTGATTGCATGCAGCGCTACCTTGGAAGTCGGGCCCAATACATTCTTGTCGAATGCACCGAAAGATTCAGCCCAATCCAGAATGTGGCGCGCAATCACATTGGAATCCACCCGGCCCTGGCATTCAATGATTGAATCGGCCAACGCAATGGCCATAGAGGTGTCATCGGTAAATTCCGCCGCCTTGAAGAAACACGCCGCATCATTTTCCCGGGGACCGTCCAGAAAACGGTCAATCCAGCCGAAATGCTCGATGACACGGGACCGAGACCACAATTCCGACGGCATACCGAAGGCATCGCCCAGCGCCTGACCGTAGAACGCACCGAGTATGCGATCCTTGATTTTTCGAGACCTCAGCTGAACCTCCTGCGTCTCAGGCTCGCGCCTCCTGTTCCAGGGTTTCGGATTCACGAAACGCCAACACAAAGAGCAGCATTACAGCAATGATAATGCCGGCTCCGACACCCCACACCGCGAACCAGTCAAAAGTCTCGGCACCGACCGCCTCATCCAGGGCAAATTTTTCGAGTACCTGGCCGCCGACCTGATTTCCGATCACGCTTCCCAGGCCCATGCAGATCAGTGTCAGCAGTCCCTGTGCCGCTGAACGCATATGTGCTGGCGCCTTTCGGTCCGTATAGATAAACGCCGTTACAAAGTAAAAGTCGTAGCTAGCCCCGTGCAGCAGGATTCCGCCAAATAGTAATGCGTACACCCACAAATTCTCTGTGCCACCGATCATGAAGAACCCATAGCGGAAGGCCGCCGTCACGAGACCTAACAACAGAACTGTCTTGATTCCATAGCGCTTCAGGAAAAACGCCAGTGAAACCATGAAGAAAATTTCCGAAACCTGCCCGAGTGACATCCAACCGGTTGCGTTCTGCAAACCAACTTGCGTCAAATAGCCGTTCGCAAACTGATAATAGAAGGCAAGTGGAATACAGAACAGGAAGGAGCAAAGTGAGAATACAGCGAAGGTTTTGTCCTTTAGCATGCCCAGCGCGTTGAGTCCGAGGAGTTCCCTCAGGTCAATTGCACTACCGCTTCTCTGAGGTGGCGTCTCAGGAAGAACCAGCGAGTAGACGGCAAGTAATATCGAGGCTACAGCAGTGACCACAAAAGGAATATTCGTGGTTGATATGTCATCGAAGCCCAGCATTGTCGGAATGAATCCAACCACGACGCCGGAAAAAATCCAGCCAATCGTCCCGAGTACTCGTACACGCGGAAAGTCGCGCTCCGTATCCTCCAGGTTAATAAATGCAATGCTGTTTGTGATTGCGAGTGTCGGCATGTAGATCAATGCATACAGCAGAAGAAGCGGGATAAAAGAACTAAATTCCGTTTGCTGTGTAATTGCGAGGAGCACCATGGCGCCGGCAGCGTGCAGAAATGCAAGCACTTTCTGTGCCGAAAAATATCGATCCGCAATGACGCCGACAAGGACGGGAGAGACGATCGCCGCGATACCCGTACAACTGTAGGACCATGCTATCTGGGTTGCGCTAAATCCAAGCTTGTCCAGGTATTGCCACAGCGGTACGAACCAGGCACCCCAAATGAAATACTCGATGAACATCATGGTGGACAGCTTGCGCTTCACTGGATCGATGGTGTTATCCCCTGTCGTAGCATGCGGCCGGTCGCGAGCCGGCATTATCCAAACAGATCGACTGCGCATTCAGGTTATTTGTATACATAAGACTAAAAGAGTC
>CAZVWF010000087.1:0-4814 GCA_964630795.1 uncultured Woeseia sp.
TAGAATGCATGCACGGCTTTGTTGTACGTTTTTGCGAGGTCGTCGAACAGAACGACCGGGTCCTCGTATTCGGGTGGCACGATATCGTCGGTCTCGGTCCGGAAATGACAGGCACTGGGTCCAGGAATCGAGATTTTTGGCTGCGCATTCGAAACCGATGCGAGATACCGGAAATGGTTGAGCATCGGATGATTGTCCGGAAAATCGAGGCGCTCGGTTATGGTTGGGAATATGGGCCGCAGATTCATGCCGTGAAACTGAACGCCGGTATTCCTTTCGACCAGTTTGAGACCGGTCAGCGCACCCATGAAGTCGTAATGCCAGAACGAGCGGCGCATCTCACCGTCCGTCACTGCCGGCAGACCCGCACCTTCCTGGATGGCGACCATTTTTTTGATGGCCTCATTTTCGATGGCTTTCAGTTCGGAGCAGGTGCTGAATCCGTGCGGACCAAGCACGTCGGCGCGGTACGTGACGCGTGCTTTATGGACGTTATCGGGACGGAGTAGGCTTCCGACGTGGTCGGCGCGAAACGGAGGGCTTGGCACAGTATCTCTCCAGGTTTTGATTGCCTGATGCTATCACCTGCGGGTTCGACCTTAAGCGCTTGGTGGGTCTAGCGCTCCGATCTCACCTGCAGAGTCGCCACGCTTCCCTGGACTTCGATAGACGTTCGATAGGACGCCGATGGTGTGAATTCAATATCACGAAACGACTTGCCGTTAGAGAAGGCAAATTGAACGATGTCTCGAAGATAAGGATTGGTGCCCAGGAGAGGACTTGAACCTCCACCTACTTACGTAGACCAGCACCTGAAGCTGGCGCGTCTACCAATTCCGCCACCTGGGCAATTCACTCAATAATCAGGTCTTCAAACTACCTTTCTAAACCGCACATACGACAAAAACGATACCAGTCGCATTACCGATGGTCGACCTATCCATGTAACTGCGTGATTCTCTGGTAGATTTTCATCACAAGTTACATGGCATCACTAGCACCTGAAGCTAGCGCGTCTACCAATTCCGCCACCTCGGCATGGCCGAAACCGCGTACAATAACGTTTTTCGCGGGTGGCGCACTGTACTCAAAGCGCCATCAATCTGTCAATCTCATCCTCATCGTCGCCTGCCCCGGAGAGCATCCGCTTGTCCCAGAACAAGAAAAAGAAACCAACGTCTGCCAAGGCCTACAAACACCCGATTCCGAAACGCCGCGAACTCCTCGATTTACTGACCGATCATGGAAAGCCGTTGCATTTCGATGCGATCGTCGAGCACTACGGGCTGAAGAACAGGAAAGAGCGGTCAAAACTGGGCGATCAATTACGGAAGATGGTTCGAGCGGGACAGTTGATTGAAAATCGCCGCGGCGAGTACTGCCTCCTGAAGCGGCTCAGCCTGTTCGCCGGCACCGTGTCCGGGCACCAGGACGGATTTGGCTTTGTGCGGCGCGACGAGGGTGGCGAGGATATCTACTTGTCAGCGCGCGAAATGCGGGCGCTTTTCCATGGGGATCGTGTTGCTGTGCGGCTCGTTGGGGAGGACAGGCGCGGCCGTCCGGAGGGCAAGCTCGTCGAGGTCCTCGAACGCGGCGTCAAAGAGGTCGCAGGACAGTTCATTCGCGAACGTGGAATCGGCGTGGTCATTCCTGACAATGCCCGGTTCTCGCATCGCATCCTGATCGGCAAGGGCAGGGCCGGCAAGGCAAAGCATGGAGATATCGTCGTCACGCGGATTCTCGATTATCCGTCGCAATGGGAGCAGGCGACTGGCGAGATTACCGAGGTGATCGGGGCACCCAATGACAAGGGCATTGCGACAGACATAGCGATTCATGCGCACGGTATACCGACCGACTGGCCGAAGGCGGTCCGCGAGGAGGCAGGCGACTTTGGCGAGCAGGTGCCGGAATTGGCAAAGAAAGGCCGCATCGATCTTCGTGACGTCAACCTGGTCACGATCGATGGTGCAGACGCCCGTGATTTCGATGACGCTGTATATGCTGAGCCCTCCGGCAAAGGCTTCCGGCTCCTGGTTGCCATTGCCGATGTCAGCCACTACGTCGAGATCGGGTCGGCCATCGACAAGCAGGCGATCCGACGCGGTACGTCGGTGTACTTCCCCGATCGTGTCGTACCCATGCTGCCGGAGGTGTTGTCGAACGGTCTCTGCTCGCTGAATCCCAAGGTTGATCGGCTCTGTATGGTCTGTGAGATGCGCGTGGACAAAGACGGCAAGGTCTCGCGCTCGAAATTTTATGAAGCAGTCATGAAATCCAGGGCTCGCCTGACCTACGCTCAGGTTGCCGACTTCCTGTCCGGCCACAAGAAGTCGGCCGTGCCCAAAGATGTGCAGGGTGACGTTCGCAACCTGCACGAAGTCTATCGACTGTTTGCCGGTAATCGCCGCAAACGAGGGGCCGTCGAGCTCGATATTCCGCAAACGCGTATCAACGTCGGTAAAGACGGGTCCGTAAAAAGCATCAGTGCTGTGTCGCGTAACGATGCGCACCGCCTGATCGAAGAATGCATGATCGCGGCTAACGTGCAGGCCGCCAAGTACATTCGAAAGAACAGGATTGCCGGTCTTTATCGCGTGCACGCGAAGCCCGATGCAGATCGTTTCGATGATCTTCGGCTATACCTCGTCAGCCTGGGTCTAAAGGTCCCGCACCCTGATCACGTTCAGCCGCGTGACTTCTCAAGGTTGATCGAGCAAGTCGCCGACCGGCCCGACGCCACCGCCATCTCGATGGCGATGCTCCGCTCCATGTCTCATGCCGAGTACATACCTAAAAACATTGGCCACTTCGGGCTGGCACTCGATGCGTACGCTCACTTCACGTCGCCCATTCGTCGCTACCCGGACCTGCTCGTGCATCGCGCCATTCGTCATCTCGTCCGCGGCGGCAAGCCGGGCGCTTATGACTACGATGGCACTCGCATGGCGCAGTTTGGAGACATTACGTCTGCGCATGAAAAGCGAGCGGAGGATGCAACGCGCGAAGTCGAGGCATGGCTCAAGTGCCAGTACATGGAGGGCAGGTTAGGGCAGGAGTACCCGGGTGTGATAACCGGCATCACCAACTTCGGGGCTTTTGTACAGATCCCGGAATTGCAGATCGACGGGCTTGTGCACGTCACGGCCCTGGGTAATGACTACTATCAATTCGATGCGGGCAGTCAGTCGCTGGTTGGCGAACGTTCCGGTAAACGCTATCGTCTCGGCGATGCGCTGGAAATCGTCGTATCGCGTGTCGATCTCGAGACGAGACGTATCGACTTCCAGCTGGTGAAAGAACGAAACAGGAAGCGCCGGAAACAATGAGCAAAGCCCGATACGTCACCGGCCTCCGCGCGGTCGAACACCTGTTGACGCAGCGTGCTGCCGAGATCCTGAAGCTGTACGCGGAATACCAGACCGCCAATCCCCGCCTTGAAGCCGTGATTGCGCAGGCCAATGATCGAGGCATAGAAATCCAGTCGGCGAACAGGGCACGCTTGCAGCAAATTAGTGGTGAGACCCGTCACCAGGGCGTCGTGGCTGAAATTCGCCGCAGCCAGACGCTCGACGAGGCAGGCTTGAGGGACCTGGTTGAAAAAACGTTTACGGATGAGGCGCAGTTGCTCCTCCTGGTGCTCGACGGGATCCAGGATCCGCACAACCTGGGTGCCTGCCTCCGAACGGCTGATGCCGCCGGAGTTACTGCGGTTGTCGTGCCCAGGCACGGTGCGGCCGGTCTGGGTCCTACCGTCAGTAAAGTGGCTGCGGGCGGTGCGGAGACCGTGCCGTTTGCGGTCGTGGCGAACATCGGCAAGGTGCTCGGCTGGCTGAAGGACTACGATGTAACCGTCGTCGGCACCTCTGACGCCGCCGACAAAACCCTCTATGACTGCAAGCTCACGGGTCCACTGGCCTTTGTCATGGGGCGCGAACACTCGGGCCTGCGGGAGCACATCGCGAGCCGTTGCGACGAGCTGGTGAGCCTGCCGATGGAAGGCCAGGTGGAGAGCCTTAATGTCTCTGTGGCGACCGGAATCTGCCTGTACGAGGTGCTCCGGCAGCGCAAGTAAAGCCAGGGCATCGGGACCTGGCTCAGGCCCTCGGGTCCAGGTTGCCGGGTTCAATCGTAGATTATTGATTTCTATAAGATTGATCCGGCGAAATCGTGGCCTGGATGTGCTTGATTCCTCACTTGCGCTCCGTTAGGATGCGCCTCCCCGTCAGAGAGGCGGGATAACCTTGCTTCACCGGCGAATCCCGGGAAGCTGTAGTCCGACAGGCTGCCTGGCGGATTTCAACCACAAGGGAAGACAATGAGACATTATGAGATCGTGTTTCTGGTTCATCCGGACCAGAGCGAACAAGTCCCTGCCATGGTGGAACGTTACCAGGGCATAGTGACGGAAGGGGGCGGTGCCATTCATCGCACCGAAGACTGGGGTCGGCGTCACCTGGCTCATCCCATCAACAAGATTCACAAAGCGCATTACGTCATGATGAACGTTGAGTGCGGCCATGATGCGATTAAAGAAATCACTGGCATATTCAAGTTTAACGATGCGGTATTGCGCCATCTCGTGATCAGTCGGAAAGAGGCGATCACCGAAGCGTCACCGATGGCGATTGCGGTCGAGGAAGAAAAGCAGCGCGAGAAAGAATCGCAGCGCCGTCGCGATGCGAAGGCCGCAGCCGAAACGGCCATGCTCTCGGATAAAAAGTCCGACGACGACCAGTCGGCCGAGAAAGCCGTGCCCGCTGAAGAATCACCGGCGGAAGCCGCTGAAGCACCTGCCGAAGAGGCGCCCGCTG
>CAZVWF010000087.1:4914-9835 GCA_964630795.1 uncultured Woeseia sp.
CGCCCGCTGAAGAATCACCGGCGGAAGCCGCTGAAGCACCTGCCGAAGAGGCACCTGCTGAAGAATCACCGGCGGAAGCCGCTGAAGCACCTGCCGAAGAGGCGCCCGCTGAAGAATCACCGGCGGAAGCCGCTGAAGCACCTGCCGAAGAGGCACCGGCGGAAGCTGCTGCTGAAGAATCACCGCCCGAGGAAGCTGAAGAGGCTACCGAAGCAAAGAACGCCTGACGGAGAAGTAAAAGATGAGTCGTTATTCACGCAGAAGGAAGTACTGCCGCTTCACCGCCGAAGGTATCAAGGAGATCGACTACAAGGATCTCAACCTGCTCAAGGCGTACGTGGCGGAGACCGGCAAGATTGTTCCCAGCCGAATCACGGGAACGAAAGCACATTATCAGCGCCAGCTGTCCACGGCGGTCAAGCGGGCTCGGTACCTCGCCCTGTTGCCGTACACGGACAGGCACTGAGCAAGACCGTACGGGAGCCGGGTTTTTGCAGCCGGTAGCTCAATGGCTGGCTGCCCGCCCGCAGCATGGCGTCATCGGGCTGGCACTTACGCTGCTGCTGCCGTTGGCCCCGGTGATTGGTGGACTGGTCATGGCGCACCTCGTGTTTTCCAACGGGGCGCGAATGCCGGTCATTCAGGGGCTGATTGCCGGCGTATTGCTGGCGGTGCTGGCCATCATGCTGAATGCATCGGTCATGCAGATCGTTGCCAGTGCGGTAACCTGGTGGCTTCCGGCCTATGTGCTGGCGGCCCTGGCCAGCTACTGGCGATCAGTGCCGCTGGCGTTACAGGTCTCTGTCATCGTTGCGATGGCAGTGACGATAGGATTTTTTGTCGTTCTTGGTGACCCGGCGGGTTACTGGAACGAGACGATAGCAACGTCTATCGAACTGGCCCGGCAAGCCGGACTGCATGAGCAGGCCGATATGTTGAGTCAGTCGCAGCCGTTGATCGTGCCACAAATGACCATGCTGTTCGTGTTTACGGTCTGGTCATTTTACGTGCTCGTCGCGCTGGGCGGTTACGCGCTGTTTCAGTCGTTGCCGGGCATGGAGGGACGGTTCGGCCGATTTTGCGACCTGAATTTAGGTCGGGTGATCGCAGCCATGATGGCGGTGACGTCAATCGGCGCAGTATTGACAGGTTGGGTATGGTTGCAGAACCTAGGGTTCGTCGCGTTTGCTGTGTTCTGGTTGCAGGGGCTGGCGATCCTTCACTGGCTGTACGCTGAGCAGCGGTTGCCGGTGTTCGTCGTCATCATGACGTATGCGTTGCTGCCGTTTTTGAATGTGCTGCTGGTGATTTCGCTGGCGGTCGTGGGATACATGGATGCGTGGTTCGATTTCCGCGCACGTGCAAAATTGAAAGACAACAGGACTTGAAGAAATGAACGTCATTCTTTTGGACAAGGTTGAAAACCTGGGCGATATCGGCGACCTCGTAACGGTCAAGCCGGGCTTCGGTCGCAATTACCTCCTGCCGCAGGGCAAGGCGGCACTCGCGACAAAAGAAAAGATCGCGGAAGTGGAAGCGCGACGCGCCGAGCTTGAAAAAGCAGCCGCGGCGGAGCTGGCTGCGGCCAAGGACCGCGCCAAGCTGGTCGATGGCATGGAGCTCGTCATTCCCGCCAATGCCGGGGAGGAAGGCAAGCTCTTCGGTTCGGTCGGCCCGATCGATATCTGCGATGCTTTTTCGAAGGTCGGCGTCGAAGTCGAGCGGTCGGAAGTTCGCATGCCGGACGGCCCGATACACGAACTCGGCGATTTCTCGATCGGCCTGCACCTGCACGCTGACGTGAATGTCGATGTCAGCCTCAAAGTCGTCGCCGAAGAATAAGATATCTGTGGTACGGTATACGGCCGTGCCTGAAAAGGGTGCGGACGACTAAAACTTATCCGGCGGGGGCCGTCCAGGCGCCTGCCGAATTCAATGTCCGGAGAGACAGGTCCGTATGGTTCGAGCACTGGATGATGGAGCGCCGATTGACGCAGCCGAACGCCGGCTGAAGGTGCCGCCAAATTCCGTCGAGGCCGAGCAATCGCTGCTGGGCGGCCTCATGCAGGACAATGAAGCCTGGGACAAAGTTGCCGACATCGTCGTTGCTGGCGACTTCTATCGCAAAGACCACAGGCTGATATTTTCCGCGATCGCGGAACTCGCCGAAGATGGTCATCCGTGCGACGTGGTAACGGTGTCCGAGCACCTGGGTAACCGGAACGAACTGAATGACGCGGGCGGGCTGGAGTATCTCGCCACGCTCACCAACGAGACCCCCGGGGCAGCCAATGCCCGCGCCTATGCCCAGATCCTGCGTGAGCGGTCCACCCTGCGTTCCCTGATTAACGCGGGCAATGAGATCAGCGGCAATGCCTTTGCGACCGAGGGTCGCAGTGCGTCGGAGTTGGTCGATGAAGCCGAGCGACTCGTTTTCGAAATCGCGGAGTCCGGCGCCCGCGGACGGGTTGGATTCCAGTCTCTGAAGCAGATTCTGCCGGCGGCTGTCGATCGAATCGATGTCCTGCACCAGACTGGCGGTGATATCACCGGGATTCCGTCCGGCTTTAACGAGTTCGATAAGCTAACCGCCGGCTTGCAGCCGGGCGACCTGGTCATCATCGCGGGCCGGCCTTCAATGGGCAAGACAACCTTGGCCGTCAACATCGCAGAAAACGCGGCCATCGGTGCGAAAGTGCCCACGGCCATTTACTCGATGGAAATGCCGTCGGAGCAACTCGCGTTTCGCATGATCTCGTCGTTGGGGCGCGTCGACCAGACACATCTTCGAACGGGTAAGTTTCCTGACGAGGACTGGTCGCGTATCAACACTGCCGTTCAGTTGATGTCTGATGCCCCGATCTACATTGACGATTCGCCGGGCCTGTCGCCGACCGAGATTCGTGCGCGGGCGCGCCGCCTGAAGCGCGAAGCCGACCTCGGTTTGATCGTTATCGACTACCTGCAACTGATGCAGGTGCAGGGCAACACCGAAAACCGCGCGACCGAGATTTCAGAGATTTCCCGAAACCTGAAAGCGCTCGCGAAGGAACTGCGTGTGCCTATCATTGCTCTGTCGCAGCTCAATCGAAGCGTGGAACAGCGCCAGGATAAACGCCCGGTCATGTCAGACCTTCGCGAGTCAGGCGCTATTGAGCAGGATGCCGACCTGATCATCTTTATCTATCGAGAGGAAGTTTACCAACCGGAAACCCCACGAAAAGGGATAGCCGACATCAGCATTGCCAAGCAGCGAAATGGCCCTATCGGTGATTTCCCGCTGACCTTCGTCGGCCGGTTTACCAAGTTTGAGAACTGGGTGCCCGAAGCCTACGCGGATGAGGCCTTCTAATGACCTTTGGGACCCGGGCCAGGATCAGGCTCGGCGCAATCCAACACAACTTTCAGGCACTGATGTCCATGTTCCCAGGGGCCAGGGCGATGGCCGTGGTCAAGGCCAACGCCTATGGGCATGGACTGGTTCCGGTCGCGCGCGCACTTTCCGGGGCGGATACCCTGGCGGTCGCGCGACTGTCGGAGGCCCGGCAGTTGCGGGACGCCGGCATTCAGACCGACATCACCTTACTTGGTGGTGTTTTGTCAGCAGACGATCTCGCGTTGGCAATGGGTCTCGGTGTGACGGTCGCCTTTCATCATCAACAACAAATTGAGTGGGCGGAGCGGTTTTCAGGCCGGATTCCGCTGGCCTGGCTAAAGGTCGACACTGGAATGGGTCGGCTTGGTTTTCGGCCCGGCGATGCTGCTGCTGCTGCGCTGGTTCGACTGCGCGATCAGGTTGATCGCCTGGGCCTGCTCACGCACTTCGCAAGCGCCGATGAGCCAGAACTCCCGACGACCGGGGAACAGCTTGCCGCCTTCACGAAGTTGCTGGATGGTTTTGACGGGGAGGTGAGTATCGCCAACTCGGCAGCATTGCTTGGGTGGGAGGAGTCCATGGCCATTTTCGATGCTGCGCGGGAGCAGGGGAGGCTGTGGCTTCGGCCTGGCCTGTCTCTTTACGGGATTTCTCCGTACGCAGGCAAAGTGGGCGAGGAACTGGGTTTGCGCCCGGCCATGCAACTCGAGGCGACATTGCTGTCAGCCAAGGCGATCGCGGCAGGCGATCGGGTCGGCTACGGGGGTACCTGGCAGGCGCAGCAAGACACGGTGCTCGGCATCATCGCGGGGGGCTATGGCGATGGGTACTCAAGATTCATCGCATCCGGGTCGCCGGTTCTGGTCAATGGCCGCCGCGTGCCTGTTGCAGGCCGGATTTCGATGGACCTGACAGCGGTTGATCTTGGGCCGGGCGCGAAAGACGTCGTCGGCGACCGGGTGATCTTCTGGGGGGACGAACTCCCGATTGAAAAAATTGCCGAATGCGCCGGCACGATTCCCTACCAGTTGGTTTGTGGCGTTACGCACCGGGAGGCGGCCGTGTACGAATAGCCAGGAGCCAGGGTTAATAAAAAGCCGATGCGAATTGCGCATCGGCTTTTTATTGACTCCGGACCCGCGTTTCTTCTAGTTATGAAAGAATCCCATTGTAACGCCGGCTATTTGTACAACATCGTTGTCGTTCAGTTTTTGCGCCTGTGCGCCAATCGGCTGGCCGTTAACCAGCGGGGAGTCGCCTTCTGCACCGCTTTCAACAACGACGATGAAGTATCCTTCCGCGCGACGCGTAATGGCAGCAACCTGGACACCTGGACGCCCGAGTGTCGTCAGCGCCTTGGTGAGTTCGAGCTCACGACCTGCGAATGAGCCGCTCAGAACCTGGAGCTTGGCCAAAGGCAGTGCCTTCGGTGCATTGCTTGGGTCAATGCCGTGTGAAGTCCTGGCGTGGGAAATCGGCTTGACGGTTTCAGCGACCGGCTCGGGTTCTCGCTCCGGCATGTCAACTTTGATGTCATCGCGCGGT
>CAZVWF010000088.1:0-9734 GCA_964630795.1 uncultured Woeseia sp.
TCTCCGAGGATGTGCAGTCTGGCATCCCTGGCCTGGTCAAGGGCCGTATCCATGATTTCATTGGTGATGCCCTGGATCTTGATATCCATTTGCAGAGCCGTAATGCCCTCCTCGGATCCGGCAACTTTAAAGTCCATATCACCCAGGTGATCTTCATCACCCAGAATATCGGTCAGTACTGCGAAATCATCGCCTTCCTTGACAAGGCCCATCGCCACGCCGGCAACCGGAGCGGCCGTCGGAACGCCTGCATCCATCAACGCGAGACTCGTCCCGCAGACCGACGCCATCGAACTGGAGCCATTGGATTCGGTGATCTCGGACACCACGCGAATAACGTACGGAAATTCTTCCATGTCCGGCATAACCGCCTGGACACCGCGCTTGGCCAGCTTGCCATGCCCGATCTCGCGCCGTTTCGGTGAGCCAACAAATCCGGTTTCCCCCACACAGAACGGCGGGAAATTGTAGTGCAACATGAACGGTTCTTTGCGCTCACCTTCGATCGCATCGATGATCTGGGCGTCACGTCCGGTACCCAGTGTCGTAGCCACGATCGCCTGCGTTTCGCCGCGGGTAAAGACTGCCGAACCGTGTGCACGCGGCAATACGCCGACCTGCACGTCGATCGGACGTACGGTACTGGTATCGCGGCCGTCAATTCTCGGCTCGCCCGCTATGACACGGCTGCGAACGATATTCTTTTCCAGCTTTGACAGTGCGCCATAAACTTCGCTGTCCGCCCATTGTGCTTCGTCACCTCCGGCCAGGGATTCTACGGCGGCAGACTTTGCATCGCCGACAGCGGCCTGCCGATCTACCTTGTCTGAAATCTGGTACGCGGCGGTCAGCGCTGACTCTGCAGCAGACTTGACCGCTGCTGCCAGTTCTTCATCTTCGGCTGGTGCTTCCCAGTCCCAGGCCGGTTTGCCGACTTCCGACGCGAGTTCGCTGATTGTGTCAATGGCAGTCTGCATCGCTTCGTGGCCAAACATAACAGCCCCGAGCATGACCTCCTCGGGCAGCATTTTCGCTTCTGATTCGACCATCAGGACCGCATCTTTAGTACCGGCAACCACGAGATCAAGGTCGGATTCCGCCAATGCCGCGGCGCCCGGATTGAGAATATATTCCCCGTCCTTGTAACCAACCTTGGCAGCGCCAATCGGGCCGGCAAAGGGCATGCCGGAAATGGCCAACGCTGCCGACGCACCGATCAGCGCAGGGATATCCGGGTCGACGTCCGGATTCAGCGACACGACGGTGGCAATGATCTGGACTTCGTTCTTGAAGCCTTTCGGAAACAGCGGACGACAAGGACGGTCAATCAATCGACACGTCAGCGTCTCTTTTTCGCCGGGCCGACCTTCGCGTTTGAAGAAACCGCCCGGAATCTTGCCGGCTGCGTAAGTTTTTTCCTGGTAGTTAACGGTCAGCGGGAAGAAGTCCCGGCCCGGGTCGGCCGATTTCCGGCCGACAGCGGTAACCAGCACAGTGGTCTCCGCCATATCGACGAGTACTGCGCCGTCCGCCTGGCGCGCAATGGCGCCGGTTTCTATAGATACCTGATGTTCCCCATACTGGAACGATTTTGTAATTGATTTCACTTTAACTCTCGAAATGATTGTTGAGATGGCACGACTGACCGTCAGGTCCCGTTACAGGGCCGACAATTAATTCAGGTCATTGCCTAGGAAGCGCCGTTTGAATTAGCGGCGCAAGCCGAGCCGTTTGATCAGCTCGCGATACCGGTCCTGATCCTTATCCTTTAGATAGTCCAAGAGCTTGCGGCGCTTGTTGACCATCTTCAGGAGACCCTGACGGCTGTGGTGATCTTTCTTGTGCTCACCGAAGTGCTCGGTCAGCTCTGAAATTCGTGCAGACAACAGGGCAACCTGGACTTCAGGTGACCCGGTGTCATTTTCGGCGCGGGCGTAATCCGCGACGATCTTGCCTTTGTTTTCACTGGAAAGTGACATTCTT
The DNA here is from genome assembly GCA_964630795.1 of uncultured Woeseia sp. GTDB lineage: Bacteria > Pseudomonadota > Gammaproteobacteria > Steroidobacterales > Woeseiaceae > SZUA-117. The sequence continues at coordinate 1,984 of CAZVWF010000088.1, forward strand.
AAGAAACTCCAATAGTTCTTACTATCTATTCTCGGCCCTTGATTTTGAGCGCAGTATTCTAGCGGCAGAACTGGCCCATTAATAGCCTAAAACACGAAAAAATCAGGGTTTTTTTGCCCTCATTTCCGAGCTTGATTCTGGCAGCCGGCCTCATCAGCCGGCAGGAAAATTCGTCTCGGCGCAACCGCTTGCCCGCCCATCAGTTCACCGATCCCGAGAAACCGGCCGTCCGGCCCGTAAACCCGCACCCGGCCCTCGCCAGCTACATCGCAGGCAACGGTCTGACCACCGCTGAATCGATCGTCATCACCGTTAGCGACCTGGCAGGCGTCCCAACCCGTCAGCGCCGTATCAGCCGACAGAAGCTGACTGCGCAGTACGTCAGGCCCCTCCAGGGCCAGTTCTTCAACCTGGGCGAGATCCAGCATATCCTCGGCCCGAAATCGGCCAACAGCGTCCCTGTGCAGCCTGGCCGTGTAGGCGACCGTGCCGGCGGCCGCCGCGACATCCTCGACCAGGGTCCGCACGTACGTCCCCTTCGAGCAGCGAACCTGCAAGACCAGCCGCTGCCCCCTGTGCTCAAGCAAGTTTATTTCGTGGATCACGACCGGCCGGGGCGCTCTTTCTACGGTCTCACCTTTACGGGCCAACTCGTAAAGTCGTTTGCCGTCCTTTTTCAGCGCCGAATACATGGGTGGCACCTGCTCGATTTCGCCCTCGAATGACGTCAGGATGGCCTTCCAGCCTTCTGTGCCAATCCCCGGCACTTCCGCCTTATCGATGACCGTGCCATCGCCGTCGCCTGTATCCGTCTTCTCGCCCAGTCGAGCTGTAACCCGATAACTCTTGTCTTCATCCAGCAGGTAGGCGCAGACTTTGGTGGCTTCGCCAAAGCAAAGTGGCAACATCCCCGTCGCCGCCGGATCAAGGCTGCCGGTGTGGCCCGCCTTCTTTGCATTCAGCAGCCTTTTAACCCGCTGCAAAGCTTGATTGGAAGTCATGCCCGCCGGCTTGTTCAATAACAACAGACCGTTCACCGGGACAGGCTTTTGCCCGCCGCGTTTTCCCGTTCCTGTCACCATTTCAGTCTTCCTGTCTGGCGCCAGTCGCGTCATCGATCAGGCGGGAGATCTCCGCGCCGTGCGCAATACTGTCGTCATGCACGAACCGGAGCTCCGGCACATGGCGAACCATCAATGCTGCGCCCAGCTTGCTGCGAAGAAACCCCGCGGCACGCTTCAGGCCATCCAGTGCGGACTGCGGATCGGCATCGGGTTTCAGCATGCTGAAATACACACGTGCAACACTTAGATCCCGCGACAGCTCGACTGCAGTCAGGGAAATCTCTGCCAGGGCCGGGTCCTTGGTCTCGAATCGAAGAAGCTCGCTTAAGGAACGCAGCATCTGCGCCCCCAACCGCTGGTGTCTGGAAAACTCTCTCGGCATAGGTTATTAAAGTGTCAGAGTCCTGCCCCGACCCTCGCCATTCAGTCGATGGTTCTGGCAACCTCGATGCGCTCGTAGCACTCGATCTGGTCCCCAACCTTGACGTCATTGTAGTTCTTGACGCCAATGCCGCACTCGGTCCCGGAACGCACCTCGTTAACGTCGTCCTTGAAGCGGCGTAGAGATTCGAGCTCGCCCTCGTAGATAACCACATTGTCGCGCAGTACACGAATCGGATTCGACCGCTTGACGTAACCTTCGGTAACGATGCTGCCCGCGATGTCGCCCAGTTTCGGCGACGAGAAGACTTCCTTCACTTCCGCCAGACCCACGATATTTTCGCGAATCTCCGGCGACAACAGACCACTCATCGCAGCTTTTACGTCATCAATCGCCTCGTAGATGATGCTGTAGTAGCGAACATCCACACCGGATTCCTTGATCGCGGTGCGCGCCGTTGCATCGGCACGAACGTTGAATCCAATGATTACAGCGTGGGATGCGGCCGCAAGGGTCGCGTCGGACTCTGTAATACCACCAACGCCCGAACTGATAACTTTCACTTTCACTTCGTCAGTCGACAGCTTGTTCAGCGAATCTCGCAATGCCTCCGCACTTCCGTGCACGTCGGATTTGATCATGATCGGGACAACCTTGATGTCGCCTTCCGTCATCTGGCTGAACATATCAAGGTTGGAGGCCTGCTGTTGTGCCAGCTTGGATTCCCGAGACTTCGACTGACGGAACTGGGCGACCTCACGGGCCTTACGCTCGTTCTTGACGACGAGGAAATCATCACCGGCACTCGGCGTCTTGGACAAACCAAGGATAACGGCAGGCGTCGATGGCCCGGCCGTCGAGATCTTGCTGTGCGTTTCGTCGAACATGTTACGGATACGCCCGTACTCTTCGCCGGCAATGATCATGTCGCCCTGTTTCAATGTACCTGCCTGAACGAGAACAGTCGCTACCGCACCGCGGCCTTTCTCGAGGCTCGATTCAATTACGATGCCCTGCGCCGCCCCTTCCGCGACTGCTGTGAGGTCCATAACTTCGGCCTGCAGCAAAATTGACTCGAGCAATGAGTCCACGCCTTCACCCGTCTGCGCAGACACGTGGACGAACAGGTTCTCACCACCCCAGTCTTCGGGAATAATCTCGTGCGCCGACAGTTCATTCTTGACCCGTTCGGGGTCCGCATTCTCTTTGTCGATCTTGTTAATCGCGACAACCATGGGCACTTCAGCCGCCTTCGAATGCTCGATAGCTTCGATCGTCTGCGGCTTTACACCATCATCGGCAGCAACGACAAGGATCACGATATCCGTTGCCTGTGCGCCCCTGGCACGCATCTGTGTGAATGCCGCGTGGCCAGGCGTATCCAGGAAGGTCACCTTCCCCTTGTCGGTTTCCACGGCGTACGCACCAATGTGCTGCGTAATGCCGCCAGCCTCGCCGGCTGCGACCTTGGTGCGACGAATGTAGTCGAGCAGCGAAGTCTTGCCGTGATCGACATGACCCATGATCGTCACCACTGGCGCGCGCGGGACTTCCTCACCAGACAGCTTCTCATCTTTCAGCAGGTCTTCATCAAGCTCCGTACCGGAAACCGGCTTCGCAACATGACCCATTTCCTCGACAACCAGCGTCGCGGTGTCCTGATCAATAACCTGGTTGATCGTAACCATAGCACCCATGTTGAAGAGCACTTTGACGACCTCGTTGCCCTTGATCGCCATCTTCTGGGCGAGCTCGGAAACGACAATACTCTCCGGAATCTCAACCTCATGTACGACCGGGGCAACGGGTTTCTCGAAGCCATGCTGGCCATCAGAGCTGATATTGGCCGGGCGCCGGCGAATCGGCGTCTTGCGACGACGTCTGCCGCTTTTGTCGCCGGCCACATGCAATTCCTTGCGACCGTACTTGGTTTCAGGCGCTTTGCCTTTTTTCTTGTCTTTTTCTTTCGCCCGACGATTGCGCGCATCCTGTTCTGCCTTTTCAACCCGGGCACGCTCTTCAGCCGCTTCCTGCGCCGCTTTTTCCGCAGCTTCGCGGGCTTGGGTCTCGGCCTGCTTCTTCTCTTCTTCCTCGCGACGCTCTGCGTCCTTTGCAGCCTGCTCCTTTTCCGCCTTCAGGCGCTCATTCTCGCGCTTTTCGGCTTCGATCTTGTCCTGTTCTTCCTGGCGCTGCCGGTCAAACTCTTCCTGTTTTTCCTGCGCTTCTTTCTCGAGCACATCACGCTTGATATAGGTACGCTTGCGGCGCACCTCGACGTTAACAGTACGAGACCGCCCCTGGGTGCCGGACAGGCGGAGTTCCGATTGCGACTTGCGGTGCAAGGTAATGCGGCGCGGCGCACCGGTATCCGTTGCATCGTCCTGACCATGACTGCGACGCAGATGCGTCAGAAGCTCGAGCTTCGCATCCTCGCTAATCGTATCGTCTGCGCCCGCCACCTTGATACCGGCTTCGTCGAGCTGCGATAACAGCTTCTCGACCGGTACTTTCAGCACTTCGGCAAATTGTGCGACGGTGACGTCAGCCATTTGATACTCCGTTTATCTTCTCTGTAAGTGCCCGGACATCCAGGTTCCGGGCGCCCAGCCACTCATTCATTTCTCGTAATGCCCGATCAGGCCTGCTGCTCCGCTTCGAACCAGTGTGCGCGCGCTTTCATAATCAACGCTGCGGCTTCTTCCGCATCCATCTCGTTTATCTCAAGCAAGTCATCGGTAGCAAGTTCCGCAAGGTCTTCGCGGGTAACCACACCTTCGCTTGCCAGCTTGAGCGCCAGTCCCTTGTCCATTCCTTCCAGACTCAACAGGTCTTCCGCGGGTTCGGCTTCATCAATCTTTTCTTCCTGAACGATGGCCTGTGTCAGCAGAACGTCGCGTGCGCGATTCCTCAATTCGTCGACGATGTCCTCGTCAAACTCTTCGATTTCTACCAGTTCCGATGCTGGAACGTAGGCGACCTCCTCGATCGTGGAGAATCCTTCCTGCACCAGGATCAGAGCGACCTCTTCGTCGACGTCCAGCTGCTTCGAGAACATCTCGATCAACTCGCGCATCTCCGTTTCGCTCTTTTGCTCGGCGTCCGTCTCGGTCATCACGTTAAGTTCCCAGCCGGATAACTCACTCGCCAGGCGAATATTCTGACCGCCACGGCCGATCGCCTGCGACAGCTTGTCCTCGTCGACGGCTATGTCCATGCTGTGCGCGTCCTCGTCGACGACGATCGATAAGACCTCAGCCGGCGACATCGCATTCACGACAAACTGAGCCGGATTGTCGTCCCAGAGAATGATGTCGACGCGTTCGCCAGCCAGCTCGTTCGAAACGGCCTGAACACGGGAGCCACGCATACCAACACAGGCACCGACGGGGTCGATTCGTTTGTCGTTACTCTTTACAGCGATCTTGGCACGCAGCCCTGGATCACGGGCTGACCCGAGGATTTCAATGAGCCCCTGGCCAACCTCCGGCACCTCGATCTTGAAAAGCTCGATCAGAAACTGGGGCGACGTACGCGTCATGAACAACTGCGGCCCCCTCGGCTCGGATCGAACCTCGGTCAACAGGGCCTTCATACGATCCTGCGGACGAACCGGCTCGCGCGGCACCATCTGGTCACGAGCGACGAAGCCTTCGGCATTGCCGCCAAGGTCGATATAAACGCCATTGCGATCGACGCGCTTCACCAGTCCGGAAAGCAATTCGCCGTCACGACCCTCGAATTCCTCGACTACCTGCTCACGCTCGGCTTCGCGGACTTTCTGCACGATGACCTGCTTTGCCGTCTGCGCCGCAATTCGTCCGAACGCGACAGACTCCATCGGCACTTCGACATAGCCGCCGGGTTCGGCAGCCTCATCAACGTCTACCGCATCGATCATGCGCAGTTCGCGATCCGGAAATTCGAGCTCGGTCGACTCGTCTTCAAACACCAGCCAGCGCCGGAACGTGTCGTAATCACCGGACTCCCGGTCAATTGCCACGCGCACATCGATATCCTCACTGTGACGACGGCAGGTCGCCGATGCCAGTGCAGCCTCGATCGCCTCAAAGATGATGTTTTTTTCCACGCCCTTTTCATTCGAAACGGCATCGACCACCATCAGGATCTCTTTACTCATTACCTTTTTACTCCACTATGGGCGCCGCATCACACCTGCGGCACCAGCCGGGCCGATTCGATCGTCGACAGCGGCAGGCTGTGCGACTCCCCATCAACCACAACTTCAATGTTCTCGTCATCCGCGGCCGCAAGCGCGCCCCGAAAATTACGCCGCCCGTCCAGCGGGAAACGCAACTTTACCCGTACGTCTTCGCCCATAAACCGCTGAAAATGGGCGGGTTTTGTCAATGTCCTATCCAGGCCAGGCGAGGAAACTTCAAGCGTGTAATTGCCGGGGATGGGATCTTCCACATCCAGAATCACACTAACCTGCCGGCTGACGGTCTCGCAATCCTCCACGCCAATACCATCCTGGGCGTCGATGAAGAGGCGCACGAGGCCATCCCGCCCACCGAGCTTCAGCTCCAAATCGGTCAACTCATAGCCAAGATGATCGACGGTCGGCTCCAGCAATTTAATCAACTCACCTTTCGACATTACCTTAAAAAACTATTACAACTCATTGTTCCAAAAATAAAAAATGGGCCTAAAGCCCATTCTATTTCTTCGCAAAAATCATCCTGCTGACAACAAAAAAGCCCACTAAGGGGCCTTTTCTGCGAAGACACTGGCTGCGAGGTGTCGTACTGCCCACCCCGACTTTGGCGCGCGATTATACGGCAATCATCGGGGCATGTGCAATCACGCAAGGTGCTTTCAAACACCCATCAAAACCGCGTCTGGCTTACAATCCGGGGCGTGACTCGACCAGCTTTGGAGACAGGGCGCGGACCGGGATGACCTGGCACATTACAAACCTGAAAAGACTGCTGACCCCGCTTCTCATGGTGTTACTGGGTGGCCTGCTGGCCTGTGGCTTCCTCGGGAACGTGTCGCCGGAACTCCCTGCCGAACCTGACTTTCGCATGCCAACCGGCAAGCCCCTCCTGGAACCCGACCGCCCCGATCTGATCGGCGACCCCGGCATTCAGCCAGAGGGCAAGGAAGAAAGCGACACTAATGGAATGCTTCCCGAGCCTTGATCAACATTATCGCTCACATCGAAAAATTCAGTTTTCGCCAGTGGACGGCCGGTCCCGGGCGCCCTGGCAGCAATAAAAGGCGCGTTCGTTCCATGCCTGAAGGGATGGTTGATCTGCCTATTTAATTCCATCATTCTCCAGTCTGCTTCAGTAAGCAAGGTTGACAGGCGTGGGCGATAATTTTCCCGGACCCAAGACGCGCGCAGCGCTCGAGCGCGGCATTCCATTGTTCAAGAATGGACTGCAATTCGACGCAGAAATGGAGAGAGCTGGTCGACGCGGATTTCGGCCAGTGCGCCAGATTGTGCTGGATAAGGCAGAAGGCGATTTTGTCTGGGATCTCGATGGTAAGCGGTACATCGACTTCCAGAATGGCTGGGCGACAAACCCCATCGGCAATTGTCATCCTGAAATTCTCGATGTGGTTGACGCCGCCAACCGAAGATTCGGTTTTCATTACGACCATCCGTTGCGCTATGACCTGGCGGAGATGCTCGCCGACATCATGCCTGACAAGGGCTTGCCCCGAACCAGTTACGAGGTTTCCGGCACGGAGGCCGCAGAGGCTGCCGTCCATCTTGCGCTCACGCATACGAAACGCCGTTACATTATTACCTTCGCATCATCGTTTCACGGCAACGCCCTGGCAACAAAGCTGTTGAGTGGTCTGGAAGGCGACAAGAGCACCTACCTCGAGGGCTGGGGCGGCGGCGTCATCACCGCACCCTACCCTTACAGCGAACGTATACCGGCCGGTATGAGCGAGGATCAGTATGTGGAGTATTGCCTCTGGTATCTCGACAACCATATTCCTTCATCGATTGCCGCACGGGATAACATTGCAGGAATTCTCGTTGAACCCGGCCTGGCCGAGGGCGGCAACTGGATACCGTCGACGGATTTCCTCAAAGGAATTCGCGAAATCTGTGACAAGAATGACTGGCTGATGATCGCAGATGAAGTCCTGACCGGAGTTGGCCGTACGGGCCGTATGTGGGGCATCGAGCACTATGATGTCGTTCCGGATATCCTGGTCTATGGCAAAAACCTGTCCGGTGGCATCGCGCCGCTGGCCGGCATTTCTGCCCGTGACAACATCCTGGGTGATAACAAGGACTTCTCTGCCAGCTCGACCTTCGCCGG
>CAZVWF010000089.1:0-4121 GCA_964630795.1 uncultured Woeseia sp.
TTGTTGGGATGCCGCGATCGGCGAATACCAATCGTCGAAAAGGTCACCGCAATGATCCACAGCAGCGGACCGAGTCCTCCCGGAATCATGGGAACGTAGCCGGGCATCAGCACGTAATAGATGAAACCGACATCCGCGGCACTGATAACAATGAGATTGGCCCAGTAGCCTGTCTTGTCATTCTTCCAGTTGAGCCAGAAGGCGATGACAATGGCGAACAGCGCAAAGAACAACAGGTTGAACGCGTCCTGGTAGATTCTCGCCTGGACCATGCCGGGGTCGAGCGTATCGCCCAGCGTATAGACCATTCGCGCTGCCTGGATATGCAGGAATCCCCAGAGTATGTAGGCAATGGCACCCAGCCTGGCAAAAATATTCATAGGGTGCTCCTCTCATTCGCTGTCGCGCTAACCTAATACTAGCGAATTCGTGACCAAATAATGCTCGCGCCGAAGATTCTTCCCGGTGACGGTATCGCAGGGCGATAATTTGCCGCTGTGCTGCTGCGTGCGCTGGCGCATCATCGCCGGTATCAGAAGCTATTTCCTGGCGACCTGCCGGAGCGACATGCGCTGATTCCCTGGCACCTGTAGATTATTTCTTCTACCCGTTGTCCTGCCATACAGCGCATTAGGTACTATGATGTAAAAGGCCAGTCGGGTTTTCTACGAACAGGACAACGAGGGGAGAATGGAATGTGTGATGAACTGACAAACAGGGACGCGGAGGAATACCTGCGCAGGCAAGGCCTTAATCGCCGCGACTTCGGCAAACTGGGCTCGGCGGCGGCACTGGCCATGATGTTGCCGCCGGTCGCCAACGCCGTCGATGTTGTCGAGGACGATGTGATGGTACCGACACCGGATGGTGAATCGGACTGCTATTTCGTGCGGCCCGCGAGCGGTGCGCACGCGGCTGTCATTATCTGGCCGGATATTGTCAGCATCCGGCCCGCGTTTCGTGCGATGGGCAAGCGCCTCGCGGAATCGGGATATTCCGTCCTCGTCGTAAACCCCTACTACCGCACGCACAAAGGGCAGATAGTTCCTGACGGCAAGGGATTTCGCGATCCCGGCATTCGTGAGTTGCTGATGCCCCATGCGAGGTCGCTATCGCCGGAAACCTGCGTGACCGATGGCCACGCCTATGTGGAATGGCTGGATGCGCAGGCGTCCGTCGATACGAACCGGATGATCGGCACAACCGGTTACTGCATGACCGGTTCCTATGTGATGCGCCTCGCAGCAGCCATTCCCGAACGGATTGGCGCCGGGGGGTCATTCCATGGTGGCGGTCTTGCCACTGACAACGAGAACAGTCCGCACCTGCTTGCGTCGCAGATGAAGGCAGGATTCCTGATCGCGATCGCCGAGAATGACGACGAACGGAATCCGGACGAGAAGGTACTGCTCCGGGATGCCTTCGACGAACACGACGTGGACGCAGAAATCGAAGTCTACGCCGGTACCTTGCATGGCTGGTGCCCACCGGATTCATCGGTGTATCACGAAGAGCAGGCCGAACGCGCCTGGTCCAGGATGCTGGACCTGTTCGAGCGGAGATTGTCCTGAGGCAATGATTGCCTGACACGTGTGCTGGTCGCGGGTTGGTACGTACTCACGAGGATCGAAAAGGTCGAAGACGGCTATTGCGGCCCCGATGATGTCGTCTTTGACGGGAAGGAAAGCGGGCATACCAGATGCGCTGCGCGGTCACCATGGTCGCTTCACTAAAGTGCTAGGATTCTCCGCTCGTCACTTGGGCAGGATTTGACCTTGGCTACATCGATATTCGCCTGGCCCGGCGCCATCGCTATCGGCATCAGCCTCGGACTGCTCGGGTCCGGTGGCTCCATCATCACGGTACCCGTGCTGGTCTACCTGATCGGTCAGGATGAAAAAGTCGCGATTGCCGGCTCATTGTTCGTTGTCGGCAATATCGCCCTGGCAGGCAGCCTGCAGTATATCCGTGCGAAGCTCATCGACTGGCACAATGTCGTCGTTTTCGGCGTGCCGGGCATGGCTGGCACCTATCTCGGTGCCGTCATCGCAGCCTACGTGCCCGGCATCATTCAGCTGGCGTTGTTTGCACTCGTCATGCTGCTGGCGTCATACATGATGTTACGCCCTGTTGAACTCACGGATGCGCCACACGAGCCGCGCGAAGCATGGAAGATCGCAGGCGATGGGCTGCTCGTGGGTGTGATCACCGGGCTTGTCGGTGTCGGTGGTGGTTTCCTGATCGTCCCGGCCCTGGTTTTACTCGGCGGGCTGGGCATTCACGCAGCGGTGGCGACGAGTCTCGTCATCATTGCGCTAAAGTCCTACAGCGGCTTTTACAAGTACATTGCTGTACTCGATGCGCAAAACCTGCAGCTCGACTGGCAGACGCTGATGATCGTCACTGTCCTGGGCGTGGTTGGCAGCTACGGCGGCGCGCGATATGCGAAACGAATGCCGCAGGACAAGTTGAAACGATGGTTCGGGTACTTCCTGGTCATCATGGGAATTTACATACTGGCTCGTTCCGGGCCGGAAGCAATGGGGTTGTTAAATTGAGCGAATACTTGCAAATGAGAGTGCTGGAGCTGGCGCCCGACGTGTACGTGACCGGGCAGCTATTCGAAGACACGGTTCGGGCTGCCGCGAGACAGGGGGTCAAAACGATCATCAACAACCGGCCCGACCACGAGGCGCCGGATCAGCCGCTGACTGCGGACCTGCAGAAACAGGCAGAAGAACTTGGCCTGTCGTTCGTCTATCAGCCCGTGGTATCCGGCAGGATGACGGCGCAGGACGTCGAGGACTTTCGCGGGATCTACACCGATATCGAGAAGCCTTTGCTCATTTTCTGCCGCACCGGCGCCCGCTCGACCCAGCTATTCGAGGCGAGCGGCGTCGAGTAGTCACGGCCGCCGTCGGGCATGTACGGGTTTCCCCAAAAGACAACTCCGGAGTCTTTGCTGTAAACTGCGGTCTCCTTTATTCCCACCGAGACAAACAGATTCAGGGGTTACCGTGAGCAACGCAGAGCAACTTGAGAAGATTAAGAACGCACCCGGATTCATCGCCGCACTTGACCAGAGTGGCGGTTCGACACCCAAGGCACTGGGCCTCTACGGCGTGACGCCGGATGCCTGGTCGAATGACGACGAAATGTTCGATGTCGTCCACCAGATGCGCACCCGGATCATGACCAGCCCGTCATTCGGCGGTGACAGAATTCTCGGCGCCATACTGTTCGAGAACACCATGGATCGTGAGGTCGAGGGCCAGTCGACAGCGTCCTACCTGTGGAACGTCAAGAATGTCGTGCCATTTCTCAAGGTGGACAAGGGCCTGGCGGATGAGGTCGATGGTGCCCAGGTGATGAACCCGAATCCGGGACTGGCGGATCTGCTGGAGAAGGGCAAGGCAGCCGGGATTTTCGGCACCAAGATGCGCTCGGTCATCAAGCAGGCGAATGCTGCGGGCATCAAGGCGGTGGTCGATCAGCAATTTGAGGTCGGTCGCCAGATTGTCGCGGCAGGCCTTGTGCCGATTATTGAGCCGGAAGTCGATATCCACTGCCCGGACAAGGCGGCCGCAGAAGACCTGTTGCATGATGCCATGATGGAACACCTGAACAGTCTGAACGGAGACGAGATCATAATGCTCAAGCTGACACTGCCGGAGAAGGATAATCTCTACGCTGATTGCGTGGCGCACCCGAATGTGGCGCGCGTGGTGGCACTGTCGGGGGGCTATTCTCGCGAGGAAGCGAACGACCGCCTGTCGCGCCAGAACGGCATGGTCGCCAGTTTCTCTCGTGCACTTGCGGAGGGCCTCAGCGCACAGCAGTCAGACGAGGAGTTTGACGCGACAATGGATGCATCCATCGCAAGCATTGCGTCTGCTTCGGCGACCTGAGGGACGCCACCGAAGCGTTAATCATCGGGCCGCATTCGCGGCCCGATTTTTTTGTTTACTCGGCGCGCTCGCCGGATACATCTGCCTGGAACTGATCCCAGGTAGCCGAGCCTGTGAGCTTGTCGTCATCCACGTGGATCGTCATATCAAGGGTCGCGGTATAACCGGCCTCCGGAACGAAGAAATCCCCTGACAGGCGTAATTCTCCGTCGA
>CAZVWF010000089.1:4221-9556 GCA_964630795.1 uncultured Woeseia sp.
CCCCCGTCATTGATGGGGTGCTAGACGACGATGCCTGGGCGTTCGCTGCCGTCATTACCGACCTGCACCAGGTCACACCGGAAGAGTTCGCAACCCCCAGCGAAGACTCGGTGATTTACGTCGTCTATACGAGAGATGCCCTGTATGTCGGTGCGCGATTCTACGATCGTGAGCCCGACAAGATCGGCACCCTGGTCCTCCGCCAGGGCGACTTCTCCTGGGGCGAGGATACGATCACAGTGATGATCGATCCACTCAACCAGGGTCGCAATGGCTATGCATTCGATCTCTCGGCGAACGGACTCCGAAACCAGGCGCTCTACGAGAACGTCACGCGGCAAAACTGGTCGTGGCAGGGTATCTGGCATGGTGAGACCCGGCTCGATGAAGAAGGCTGGATAGCGGAACTCGAAATCCCGTTCAAGACGCTGTCCTTTGACCCTGAGAACGATGTCTGGGGTCTCAACGTCGGCCGCTACATTGGCCGGAAGACTGAGCAAATCGCCTGGACCTCGCAGAATCGCGACCTGAATCCGGCAGCTTTCGGCGAGATGACGGGGTTGTCCGGCGCCGAAAAGGGGATTGGCCTGGATGTCGTGCCGTCGGCACGTATCAGCGAGTCGAAGGACTTTGAGTCGAACGTGTCGTCGGATCTGGCTGAACCGGCCATCGATGTCTTCTACAAGCTGACCTCATCATTAACCGCGGCGTTAACCGTCAACACCGATTTCTCCGGCACCAGTGCGGACGCACGCCAGATCAATCTGACCCGTTTTGGCGTCTTCTTCCCGGAGCAGCGCGTCTTCTTCCTGCAGGACGCTGATATCTTTTCTTTTGGTGGCATTGGCGGTTGGGGCTTCGATGACCCGTCGTCGATCTCCCGTGTAGAGCGTGAGAGCGGGCGCCCTTTCTTCTCACGCCGAATCGGCCTGAGCGGCGGTGGCGAAACGATACCCATTGATTACGGAGGCAAGCTGACCGGCCGGGCCGGTGGCTTTGAGGTCGGTGCTTTGGGCATCCGCCAGGAGGCCTTCCAGGGCTTGCAGAAAAGCGACCTCCTTGTCGCCCGGGTTTCCCGGAACATACTGGAAGAGTCCAGCCTGGGGTTCATCCTGACCAGTGGCGACCCAGATTCGGATTTCGACAACACGCTGGCCGGCGTGGATTTTCGTTACCTCAATACGCGCCTCGCGAGCGGGTCCACGCTGGAAGGCTCGCTCTGGTATCAGCAGTCCGATACCGAGGGCGTCGACGGCGATGACGCAGCCTTCGGTATCAGCATGCGCTATCCGAATGCCGAGGGGTTTCGCTACGGATTCTCGTACAAGGAAATAGAAGAGAACTTCTATCCGGCGCTCGGGTTCGTCAACCGGACTGATGTTCGCGACTTCACAGCCGATATGGGTTACACGTGGTATCCGTCCAATTCGTGGATCCGGCGCGTATACAGTGGCATTGACTACCAGCGAATCAATACGCTGGATAACGACCTTCAATCGCAATTTATTTCGTTACGCGCATTGGAGATTGTCAATGGCACCGGTGACTCCATCCAGTTCGAGTACCAGGTCAGTGACGAGGTCCTGGATACACCGTTCGAAATCTCGGAAGGCGTCATCATTCCTGTCGGTGAATACGGCTTCGATCAGTACTGTGTGAACATTAATACCGGTCAGCACCGCAGCTTGGCATTAAGTAGCTATTACTGTGGTGGCAAGTTTTTCGATGGCGACATTTCCGCACCCGGTGCCGACATTACCTGGCGACCCAGCCCGCATTTTCGTTTCGCGCTGGGTTACCACATCAGTGATATCGAGCTTCCCTACGGCAACTTCATTACCCGCCTGGCAAGTTTTCGCGCCGACATCGCGTTTTCCAACAAGATGTACTGGGAGAACATCCTGCAGTATGACAACGTGAGCTACGGACTGGGCTTAAACAGCATATTTCGTTGGGTGCCGAGGGCAGGGCGCGAAGTCGTGCTTGTCATTAATCGCGAGTTCATCGACTACACGCGCGATAGAACCTTCACCTCTCTCACGGGCGACATCACGTTCAAGTTCGGCTACACGTTTCGATTCTGATTGTCTCTGTCACGGGTGGGCTATCGTCCTTCGGCTACCTCGACCATGGCGGCGGGTCGTGCTTCACTCCCGGAACGTTTGCAGGTGTGCCCGGTTCAAGCCAGCACGGCCAGCAGGAAGATGAACGCAGGGACAATTTTTGGGGTATTCACGGGGCTTCTCAGGCACGCCATTGGCAACATAAGCCGACCTGCCGCTGGCTATTTCACCCTGTTTTTCAGGTAGTGAAACTCCTTATACGCGCTGCATTGCTAATGCCTGTCCGCTCGCACATAATCCCGCCTGACTGTCAGGAGGCTGATGCATGAAGATCGGTGTACCCAAGGAAATCTACCCGGGCGAACGGCGCGTTGCGACCACGCCGGAGGTCGTTAAACAACTGGCCAAACTGGGCTATGACGTCGCTATTGAGAGCGGCGCAGGCAGTGCAGCTAATTTCTCGGACGATGACTACCGGGAGGCCGGGTGCGAAGTGGTCTCTTCGACCGCCGACCTCTGGCAGGGCGCGGATATCGTCATGAAGGTCCGGGCGCCAGACGAACAGGAGACCGAGTTCCTGCGGTCAGGCCAGGTCCTGATCAGCTTCCTCTGGCCGGCACAGAATCCGGAGCACCTGAAGACGCTGACCGACAAGGGTGTCACGGCCATGGCGATGGACGGTATTCCCCGGATCTCTCGGGCCCAGAAAATGGACGCACTCAGTTCGATGGCCAATATCGCGGGCTATCGGGCCGTCGTCGAAGCAGCACAGAATTTCGGTCGCTTCTTCACCGGGCAGATCACGGCCGCCGGTAAAGTGCCACCAGCCAAGGTACTGATTATCGGCGCCGGCGTTGCCGGACTTGCCGCGATCGGGGCAGCTAAGAGCATGGGTGCAATCGTTCGCTCATTCGACACCCGTCCAGAGGTTAAGGAACAGGTCGAGAGCATGGATGCCGAATTCCTGATGCTCGACTTCGAAGACGATGAGGATGGCTCAGGCGAGGGTGGTTATGCCAAGGTGATGAGCGAAGCGTTCATCGAGGCTGAAATGGCGCTGTTCGCCGAGCAGGCGAAAGACGTCGACATCATCATTACGACCGCGCTGATCCCCGGCAAGCCGGCACCGAAGCTGATTACCGCCGACATGGTTGCGTCCATGAGGGATGGCAGTGTGGTTGTCGACCTGGCCGCAGAGCAGGGCGGTAACTGCGAACTGACCGAGCCTGATGAACTGGTCGTTAAAGAAGGCGTCACGATCGTTGGCTACACTGACCTGCCAAGCCGCATGGCCGCGCAGTCGAGTCAGTTGTATGGCACCAATCTGCGCCACCTGTTGACTGACATGACGCCGGAGAAGGACGGTGAGGCTGTCGTCGATATGGAAGACGAGGTTGTGCGAGGCGCGACTGTCTGTATCGGCGGTGAAACGACCTGGCCACCGCCGGCACCGAAGCTGTCGGCTGCGCCAAAGCAGGCAGAGCCAGAACCCGCGCCGGTCCCGGTGGAGGAAGAGAAGAAATCGGCAGCAGGCCCGGTCATCACAGCCCTGGTCGGTGGCCTCGCATTGCTTGGTCTCGGTGCTGTCGCGCCACCGTCATTCATGGCGCATTTCACCGTTTTCGTTCTCGCCTGCTTCGTCGGCTACATGGTCATCTGGAACGTGACGCCGGCACTGCACACGCCGCTGATGAGCGTCACCAATGCAATCTCCAGCATCATCGTCATTGGGGCGCTGCTGCAGGTCAGTTCGGATGAGCCGGTGATCAAGTGGATCGCGGTCGCAACCTTGCTGATAACCAGCGTCAATATTGCCGGCGGATTCGCCGTTACCCGTCGCATGCTCGACATGTTCAGGAAGTGAGGTCGACATGATTAGTACAGGTATCGTTACCGTTTCATACATCGCCGCCACGATTCTTTTCATCCTGGCGCTCGGCGGACTGTCCAACCAGGAAACTGCTCGAAGGGGTAACTGGTACGGCATTATCGGCATGACCATCGCGCTGCTGGCGACGGTTTTCGGTGTTGTCACGCAGAACTACGTCGAGTTGATTCTTGCACTGCTGGTCGGTGGATCCATTGGTCTCCTGCTGGCCAAGCGCGTGCAGATGACCGAGATGCCGGAGCTTGTGGCCATTCTGCACAGCCTCGTCGGTCTCGCGGCCGTGTTCGTGGGCTTCGCCAGCTTCATGGATCCGAACTCGCACTTCGAAGGTGTCGAGAAGACTATTCATGACATCGAGGTCTATCTCGGCATCCTTATCGGCGCAGTGACCTTTTCCGGGTCGGTCATTGCATTCGGCAAGCTGTCAGGCAGGATCGGCGGCTCACCGTTAATCCTGCCGGCACGTCACTGGCTGAATCTCGGCCTGCTGATTGGCGCTGTCTGGTTTGGCTACCAGTTCGTCATTCAGTCGGCAGCAGGTGGCGGACTGAATCCCCTGATCATCATGACCGTGATTGCGTTGCTATTTGGCATTCACATGGTGATGGCGATCGGTGGTGCCGACATGCCGGTCGTCGTCTCGATGCTGAACAGCTATTCTGGCTGGGCCGCATCGGCGACAGGCTTCATGCTGAGTAATGACCTGCTCATCGTGACCGGTGCGCTCGTCGGTTCGAGTGGCGCGATCCTGAGTTACATCATGTGTCGCGCGATGAACCGCAAGTTCCTCGCAGTGATTGCGGGCGGCTTCGGAACCGGCGGCGGCTCGTCCTCCAAAGGCGGCGAGGATCAGGGTGAAGTTGCACCCATCGGCGCCGAGGAAACGGCCGAACTGCTGGCCAATGCGAAGGAAGTGATGATTATTCCGGGCTACGGCATGGCCGTCGCCCAGGCGCAGCACGTCGTTAATGAGATTACGCAAACGCTGCGTGGAAAGGGTGTGAACGTCCGTTTTGGCATTCACCCGGTTGCCGGCCGTATGCCGGGACACATGAACGTTTTGCTTGCCGAGGCGAAAGTGCCCTATGACATCGTCTTCGAGATGGACGAGATTAATGACGATTTCCCGGATATTGACGTGTCTGTCGTCATAGGCGCCAACGACATCGTCAATCCGTCGGCCCTGACGGATCCTGACAGTCCCATTGCCGGCATGCCGGTGCTCGAGTGCTGGAAGGGCAAGACGTCTATCGTGATGAAACGATCGATGGCGACCGGTTATGCGGGCGTGCAGAACCCGCTTTTCTTTGAGGACAATACGCGCATGCTGTTTGGCGACGCGAAGGAAATGCTCGACCAGGTCTTCAAGTCGTTATAGAAAATC
>CAZVWF010000090.1:0-9455 GCA_964630795.1 uncultured Woeseia sp.
CAGGTTGCCGGACTGCTCTGTGGGCACGTTCACTGGCCGATTGCCCGGGAATGGGCGGGAACAGAGGCGCGGGTCATGCCGAGTGTTGCGATCGATGTTCGCCACGGCGTAGACGAGGCCGAGCGACGCCCCGTCTACATGCTGCACCGGATATCGGGCACGAACAGCCTCGTCAGTGAGACGAAGCCTGCCGGGTCTACGCCGCTTTTCTGATCAGGAACCGGTACACGGAATCGTCGACCGAGTGCTCGACGAGTTCATTGCCGGTCTGCCGGCAGAATGCCTGGAAGTCGGCAACCGACCCCGGGTCCGTTGCGAGTACCTCGAGGGTGCCGCCAGGCGGAACTTCTTTCAGCGCCTTGCGGGCTTTCAGGATAGGTAACGGGCAATTCAGCCCTTTGGCATCAAGTGTGTGATCTGCCATTCGTCGTGCTCCGGGTTGAATTCAGATGAAGAGGTTGATGTCTGACTGCGTCGCACACTCTATGTACGTTGCCGCGCCGCCTAGTTCCGGGCCATCGATCATGTCGTCCAGTGAATACTCGAAAAGGTCCATGGTCATCTGGCAGGCGATCAGCCTGACATCCGACTCCACGGCAGCCTCGCGCAGGTCTTCGATGGACGCAACGCCTTTTTTCTTGATCAGGTTTTTCATCATGACCGAGCAGGCGGCGTCGACACCGGGAATGGCAGTCATGATATTCGGCAGGCCCATGTGCATACCCATCATGGGCATTTTCATCGCCGTATTGCCTGCGGCGGTGACTTTCAGGTCGAGTTCCTTGAGTAACAGGGGCAGGCCATAGAATGTGAAGAACATGGTGACATTGAGGCCCATGGCCGCTGCGGTCGTCGCCAGGATGAAAGGCGGATATGCCCAGTCCAGGCTGCCTTTCGTGACGATGATGGTCATGCTCTTCGTTTCGGGTACGGCAGCAGGCACCTCATTGACGGTCGACCGGGCCTGGCTGCTTACCGTTTCGGCTTCGCTGGACATTGGCATGTACCTCTTGATTCTTATCGGGCGTGCGGGTGGCTCGTGAACTTAATATTAGAATATCAGAATTGTCTTTATTAGCAATCTGGAATATTCTCGATCACTTCACCCATCGGGCTGTCACAATAATCGGTCGGCGCGGCATGCACAATAATGACCCCGAAAATCCGGCGCTTCATCCAACGACCCTCGCACTGTCGGAAACCGCCAGTACCGCGCGTCCGGCGAGGTATGTCGGGAACGAAATTTTTCGTCGTCCGGCATTCAACGGCAACCATCCGCTCAACATCATGCGCCACTCGACTGTCTTCGATCTTGTCCGGACGCTCGACTGGCTGCCAGGCGACGCATTCCGGGAAAGTTCACCAGCCGATGAGGCGACCTTGCTCCGGTTTCATGACCGGGATTACATCGAAGCACTTCGCGAGGCGGATCGGACCGGCCGGGTAACACCCGAGGTTCGCAAGCGCTATCACATCGGTACGATGGCCAATCCCCTGTTCCCGAACCTCTATCTGCGCGCCCGCACGGCAGTTGGCGGGTCTATTCTCGCGGCCGACCTGGCATGCGATGGCCTGGTCGCATTTCATCCCTCGGGCGGCACGCACCATGGACGGCCGGATCGCGCCAGCGGATTCTGCTACTTCAACGACCCCGTGTTTGCGCTGCTGAGGCTGATCGAGAATGGCAAGCGGCGCGTTCTGTATGTCGATCTCGATGCACATCATGGCGACGGCGTCGAAAACGCGTTCCTGGAGGACGACCGGGTCACGACAATCTCCATCCACCAGGAAAACTGCTGGCCGTATTCCGGCAATGCCGGGGATTTTCCGGGGCGCGCCGTCTACAATTTGCCAGTCCCGGCGGAATTCAATGATTCGGAATTCAGGTACCTGATGGAAACCGCCGTACTGCCATTCGCCCGCCAGCTGGAGCCGGATGCCCTGGTCCTGTGTTGCGGTGCAGACTGTCTCGCGGGCGATCCGCTGTCGAAAATGCGGCTCAGCAACGTTGCCCTTTGGCAGGCAGTCGAGCAGTTTGTCAGCCTGAATACGCCGACGGTGATTCTTGGCGGTGGCGGCTACAATCCGTGGACGGTCGCCCGCTACTGGGCCGGGTTGTGGGGGTGCCTTAACCAATTCGACATTCGGCAGCAGCTGCCGGATGCAGCCGTTGAGATATTGAAGGGGCTGGAATGCGACCTCGTCGACGATGAGGACATTGAGGTGGCCTGGACAACCGGGCTCGCGGATAGTCCAAACGAAGGTAGTATTCGTGACAGCGTTAAATCGATAGCGGAAACGCTCTCTGCAACCGGGGTAATGAATGACGTGGCTTGATGCACTGGCGACCATCGAGGATCTGGAGGATGCGCCCATCGATGCGTCCCTGGTCAGACGATTTGAGGCGCGATCGAAATCATCGCCGTTGCCGCACATCCGTTTTTCGACGCCGACATTCAAGGAATATTCGAGCACCGAGCTCAAAGGCTGTGGCAAGAACAGCTTTCCGGCGTTCTCCATTACCGCGGGTGCATGCGGGCTGAATTGCGATCACTGTCAAAAGAAGATCCTCGAGCCAATGATTCCGGCCACCACACCGGATATGCTGAACGAGAAAGTCCGCCATCTGATCGAGAGTGAAGGGCTTAATGGATTCCTGCTGTCGGGTGGGTCCAACAAGCAAAACGAAATTCCCTATCGACGGTATTTGCCGGTTGTCGCCAGGCTGAAGGAAGACTTTCCGCATCTGAAAGTCGCAATTCACAGTGCGTTGCTTGACGAGGCGCGAGCAAAAACCATGGAGTCGGCCGGCGTTGATACGGTCATGATGGACGTCATCGGGGCTGCGGAAACCATCCAGCAGGTCTACAAGCTGAATCGACCGGTCGATGACTTTGAGGAAACGCTTGCAGCGCTCTGCTCGACGTCGATGGAGGTGACACCGCACATCGTGATTGGATTGCACTATGGTCGCTTGCTCGGGGAGTCCAATGCACTCGATATCGTCAGCCGCTACCCGGTCACGGCCCTGGTCCTCGTCGTTGTCATGCCTTTTTATGCAAAGCCAGGAACGTTCGTAACGCCGGATACGGGCGATGTCGGTGAGATTTTTGCCACTGCGCGAGAGACGCTGGCAGACAAGCAGGTCTTGCTGGGCTGTGCCCGGCCGCCCGGCATGCACAAAAGGGTTACTGACGCCTATGCAGTGATGGCCGGACTGGACGGTATTGCCTTTCCGGCTGACGGGGCTGTCTCTGTCGCCCATGCCATTGGCCGGCCATTCGAGCAGGCGCACGCCTGTTGTTCGATCAAGCTTGGCAGTGACTTCAGCGAAAAGCTCAGGTCATCCTGCGCTGCCTGACTGCGAATAAGACGAGAGTGAGCGATGAGTTGTATTGAACACAAAACAACGCCGGCAAACGGCGACAGTGACAAGGATTTCAATGCCTTCGAGGTGATGGAGCCGCGGCTGCCGCTGAAAACGCCGGTCGAACGCAAGAACGGACGTCACGTCAAAGCTAATGATATTCCGCCGCAGGGCGTCTATCTGCCGAATAACAATATTCTCGCGCCGCATATGAAGTCGCCGGAGTATGTGCAGTTGTCGACGGCAGCTGCAATCACGCTGGGGATCATGGGCGGCCGGATGTATGGTTGCGAGTGCACGCGTTGCCTGAATCTCCTCCTCACCTACCCGGAGGGCTGTCGTGCGAACTGCGCGTATTGCGGCCTGGCGCGACACCGTGAAGCGGATCGGGATTATGCCGACCGCAATTTCATTCGCGTTGACTGGCCGGCAGTGCCGATGGCGGAAATTGTGGACATCGTTGGCCGCGACCCGGGTGCGAGTTCGTTCCATCGCATGTGTATTTCGATGATTACGCATCCGCGATCCGAAGAAGATACGTTCACCGTACTGAAGCAGTGGACTGACCGAATCGATCCGGCGGCGATTCCCGTATCCATCCTGTCAAACCCGACGACCATGACGCGCGAAGATGTACAGAAAACCCGCGACCTCGGCGCAGACATCTTTACGGTAGCGCTCGACGCCGCAACGCCGGAACTGTTCGACAGAACCCGCGGAAAAGGCGTTCAGTCTCCGCACAAATGGTCCAAGTACTGGGAGGTGCTCGAGGACGCCCGGGATATCTTCGGCCCGCAGAAATTCGGTGCGCACATTATCGTCGGCATGGGCGAGTCCGAGTTCGAAGTGCTCAACCTCGTTCAGCAACTCGTCGATCTCGGCGGCCACAGTCATATGTTTTGTTTCTTCCCGGAGCAGGGCTCATTGATGGATCACCTGCCGGCCACGCCGCGCGATCAATGGCGGCGTGTTCAACTTGCACGTTACTTGATCGACTATCGCGGTGTTGGTATCGAGCATATGCGTTTCGATGAACTGGGACGTGTGGCGGATTACGGCATCCCTGCCCACGAACTTTCCGACGTAATCGATGCGGGTATCGCCTTCCGGACATCCGGTTGTCCGGGCAAGTTCGCGGATGATATTTCTGCGTGTGACCGTCCATACGGCGACTCGCCGCCCAGCGACATCGCCAGTTACCCGTTTCCGCCGAAGAAGAAGGACCTCAAAAAGATTCGTCGCCAACTCGATATCCCGGTTCGCGTGGAATAGGTGGTGTCGATGCCAGCACCGTTTCGAGTCATTGATACCGGGGTCCGCGAGGGGCGTGCCAATATCGCGTTCGACGCAGCCCTGATCGAGGAACGGCAGGCCGGCCGCGTCCCCGATACCATTCGCTTCCTGCGTTTTCCCCCGACTGCATTGATCGGGCGTCACCAGGCCCTGAATCGTGAGGTGAATACGCAGTATTGCCAAGAAAACGGGGTGGGTATGGTGCGCCGAATTACGGGCGGCGGTGCGATCTACTTGGACGAGGGACAGCTGGGCTGGGAACTGGTCTTTCATCGGTCCTCTCTCGGGATTGCCGCACTGCCGGATCTCGCCAGGGAAATCTGCACGGCAGTCGCGTCGGGGCTGTCCTCACTGGGTGTCGATGCGCGCTTCCGGCCAAGAAACGATATCGAGGTCGATGGCCAGAAGATCAGCGGTACTGGCGGATTCTTCGATGGTGACGTCCTGATCTACCAGGGCACGGTCCTGGTCGACATGCAGCCGGAAAAGATGGTGAAGGCGTTGAAGATTCCGGAGAGCAAACTGGCCAAGCGGAATCTCGACTCGGCAGCCGAACGTGTAACGACCCTGAAGGCATTGCTTGGCGATGACCTGCCTGACCTGGAATCCGTGAAGCGTGCACTGCTGGACGGGCTTTCTGCGCACTTCGACATCTCGCTTGAGGACGGCGAACCCACCGAAAAGGAAGAAGCATTGGCCCGTTCCTGCTATGAGGAGGAAATCGGTACTGACGAATTCGTGGCGGAGATCGACGATCCGGCAGCGGATGCAACAACACTGGCCGGGCAGCATACCGGTCCGGGTGGAACGATTGATTCCTATATAAAGCTGGAGGGGCCGGATCTCGGTATTTTGCAGCGTGTCCTTATAACCGGCGATTTCTTTGTAACGCCGCCGCGGACCGTGTTCGATCTCGAAGCCCGGCTGCAAGGCTGCCGGCTCGAAGACGTCGACGGCGCCATTGATGCCTTTTTCGCCGCCAGCGACATCGACATGCTGAGCGTGAGTGCCGATGATTTCAAATCTTCAATCGCGGATGCGTTGAGCCGTCGGGAAACGCCTGGTGCCTGAATGCAGTCCGGATGCATTCGCAATGGCGGATCGGACGGAATCACCGATGAATGTCGTTGCAGTGATCCAGCATACCGCGGGTGAATACCTGGGTCTGATGGAAGATCACCTGGAAGGTCGCCGCATTCGATTTCAGTATTTCAGGCCCTTTGCCGGGGGACGAAAGCTTCCCGAGGCGACATTGCCTGCCGATGCGCTGGTTTTGCTGGGTGGTGGACCGTGGGGATCCGCCGGCAACCGTGACCTGCCGACGCTTGCCGAGGAAATCGAGCTGACTCGGGCCCGGCTTGGTGAGGGTACGCCGGTCATCGGATTCGGGCTCGGCGCGCAAATCCTTGCTATTGCAGCAGGCGGTGGGTCCGAAGCCGGAGACCTGGTGTTGGAGTCGAGCAACGTGACCCGTGTGAATGACAATGCATTGAACGGCTTTCTGCCCGAGTCGTTTACACAGGTTGTCTATATGCGGGATCGGCCAGTGTTGCCGGATGATGCTGCCGTGCTGGCACGAGACGAGTTTGACCGGCCGGCCGTTTTCCAGGTTGGCAGCAATTCATTCGGTTTTCTCGGTAATCCGGGTATCAAGCTTGGCATGGTCGAGGACCTCATCATGGAGTTCGATGAGGTGCCGGCCAACATGTCGGATGGTTTAAACCTGCTGCGGGAACAGCAAACCGGAATCGAGGACGATCTTGTACCCATCATGACCGGACTGGTGCAGTGCACAGCACTGATGCACTCACCGCGCGCCGGTGAACACGTTGGATAGGCTGGTAATTTAGTATATGCTAATGAACTGTTAGACCCGGGCGTCGGCAGGTCAAAAACCATAAGGAAGAACAAGGAATGGCCGAGAAACTCATCATTGTGATGGCGAATACCGACCCGCGTAACGGGGAAGAACTGGGCGCGCCGATTTTTCAGGCCTCGGTCGCTGCCGCAATGGACTACGAGGTTGATGTGATCTGTACGGCGACCGCCGGGCGACTGATGAAGAAAGGCGTCGCAGACAAACTGGTGGTCAAGGAAGGGTCGCCAAAGTCGGTATACAGCTTCATTCAGGATGCGCATGAGGCCGGCGTAAAGTTCTATTGCTGCTCACCGAATCTCGACTTGTTCGACATGTCCGAAGAAGACCTGATTCCTGAGTGCGACGGCATTATCGGCGGTGCACACCTGATCGAGCAGGTGATGGAAGATGACGACACCCGGGTCATGACCTATTAATGCATAGCGCGTCCTCAAGGGTTCAGCAGTACATCGGTGACCCGGTTACCGAGGAAGCGCCTGTCGAGCGCGAAGAGCTCGAAGCAATTTTTCAGGACATTCAGGCGGATCTTCGCTTCGACCATGAACTCAATGGCTGCCTGAATTGCGGTATCTGCACCGCGACCTGTCCCTCGGCGCACTACTATGATTTCAGTCCCCGCGAGATCGTGCAGCTCTTGTGGACGGAAAACCTGGAAGGTATTCACGATGCCATGCAGGAAAAGATCTGGTCGTGCGCCCAGTGTTACACCTGTGCGGCGCGCTGCCCGTTCGGCAACTCGCCGGGTGGGCTGGTCATGCTGATGCGCGAAGCGGCGATCAAGCATGGAATGGAGTCAGCAAAAAATGTACTGCGCCCTTTCAGTCGCGTGATGCTGAAACTGATCTCGACCGGCAATCAGCTCTCGCCAGACATGATCGATCCCGATGGCTTTGCCGACTGGGGGCCGAATATTTCGAAGGTTGACGCGCCGTTGCCGATATTGCGCAAAGCGATTCCCATGCCAACTCTGCATACCACCAAGACGGCCTGGGAAGTGAATCTCAAAACATCGGTCGAGCTGTACACGATCTGGGAAGAAACCGGCGTGCTGGACAGCCTCGAGACCATCGATGAAAACCTGTTCGACGTGATCTGCGACATCATGGATGAAAAGCGGGACGACTACGAAGATTACCTAGACGAACAGGATGACTAGCGAAACGGGGAACAGCAATGTCCACAGATAATGGCAATGAACGCTTTACCGGTCACGGCGCCGAATGGAAAGACGCCAACCTGAGTAAGGAAGAGGCACATGTTGCGACAGTCTGGGTCGACCAGATTATCAACAAGCGATCCATGTTGACCAACAAGGACCGGGTTGAAGACGTCCGGGACATCATGTGGGAACTCGAGAAGGACGGGGAAATCATGGTTCACCGTGTCTCGGAAGACCACGAGCCTGATACCGTCAAGACGCTATACGGCTGGGATAAAAAGATCCCGACCAATCGGCTGTGGCACCACAAATCCTGCGGCCAGTGCGGCAATATTCCAGGTTACCCGGCATCCCTATTGTGGCTGATGAACAAGATGGACATCAGCTATCTTGACGAAACGGACCAGACGTCGTGTACGGCGTGGAACTATCACGGCTCCGGCATTGGCAATATAGAGAGCCTGGCCGCGGTCTTTCTGCGAAATTTCCATCAGGCCTACGTGGCAGCAAGGGCGCAGGGCCTGCCTGACGGCTACTACTACCCGCTCGTTCACTGCGGCACCTCTTTTGGCAACTACAAGGAAGTTCGCGGTTACCTGTTGCACTCGGCCAAGCTTCGCGAGCGCGTCAGGAAGATTCTCGGCAAGCTGGATCGCCTTGTTGACGGCAAACTCCTGATTCCGGAGGAGGTCGTTCATTACTCGGAATGGCTGCACGTGATGCGCGACCGTATCAAGGAACACCAGGTGATCGACTGCGATCATATTCGTGCGACGGTGCACCCGGCGTGTCACGTGTACAAGATGATCCCCGAGGATGCAATCTACGACGATGAAATCCTTGACGGTAATCGGGTTGCCGTGACGACCGGCATCATGGAGACGCTGGGCACACAGGTGATCGACTATTCCACCTGGTACGACTGTTGCGGATTCGGTTTCCGTCACATCATTTCCGAACGTGAATTCACGCGATCGTTTGCGATAGACCGAAAACTGCGGGTGGCACAGGATGAGGCTCGTGCCGACCTGATGGTGGGGCATGACACGGGCTGCATTACGACGCTGGACAAGAACCAGTGGATCGGGGCGGCTGCCGGCAAACCAGTCGACATGCCGATCCTGGCAGATTGCCAGTTCGCCGCGCTCGTTTGCGGAGCGCATCCCTACAAAATCGTTCAGTCTCATTGGCATGCCTCATCGACCGAGAGTTTGATGGAAAAACTGGATATCGACTGGCGGGCGAGGAAGGCGGAATTCGAGGACTACCTGAAAGAAGTCGAGGCGGGCAATGGCGAAAGTCTCTACGATCCCCGTCTCATGATTACCTCCGGTCCGGGTTTCAAACCAGGAGTAGCAAAAGAATGAGTAAACCGATCCTGGTTGTGGGCGGCGGACCCGCCGGCCTGGCCGCAGCACACAGCCTCGCAACCGTTGGTCAACGGTGTGTCCTTGTCGAAAAAGAAGACCGGCTCGGTGGTGCACCGATCTTGTCCGGCTACGCCAAACTGGTGCCGTCCGGCGAATGGGCCAAAGATGCGATAGGCGGCATGGTGGCAAGAGTCGAGGCAGAATCGGCCATCGACGTGCATACAGGTACATCCATCGCCACCTTCGATGGCAAGCCCGGCCAGTTCGCAGTCGAGCTTACGAATGGCCGGGAACTCGACGTCGAGTCGGCGATCCTCTGTACGGGCTTCACGCACTTCGACTCTGTCAATAAACCCGAGTGGGGCTTCGGCACCTTCGAGGACGTGG
>CAZVWF010000091.1:0-9285 GCA_964630795.1 uncultured Woeseia sp.
TGTTCAGGTAGCGTTTTCCGTCAGCTTTCTCCGCCCAATGCAATCCGGAGTAGTGGCGATCGGGATCTTTATCGACCGGCCCTTCCCAGGTAATTGTATCGCCGGGCTTGAATGTGTCCCGGCTCCAGCCCCGGTCGGACATGCCTGGCGGGTGCAGCAGTTCGATCGACCAAACGACTATTTCACCGGCGCTGTTTGGCGCTTTTGCCTGGATGAAGACATGCGGCATGCGCCAGCTGAATTTCGTAACGACCCCACTATGTATCTGAACGTTATTACGGTCGAGGCTGGAGTGAGAGTGGTGGGCGTAAGCGGCGGGCGCCTGCGCTAGTAATACGACAGCAATCGTCAGTATGGGGCTAATGGTCCTGATCATAAACTGCTCTCTTTTTTACCCTGTATGGTGGTGGCGGTCACGGGTAATCTTTATTCGTCAGGCCGTCGGTTGGCAGGTACAGCACTTTATGGCTGAAGGGTAATTTACCCGCTGGTGACAGCGATAGCAGTGGAAAGTGCACCGGAGGGCAAGACCCTCCGGTGCCAACTATTGCTGTTACCGTCTTGCGGGATCGAATCGCAAGACCTGTCACATATCTCCAAAGTTGTAGCGGAATTGCGCTCCGATCATGCGCGGTGCGCCGACATGTACGATCGTAATGCCGGGTGCTGCATTCCGCAGAGGATTATACGAATTGGCTGTATAGGGTGGAGTGTCGTCCTCTTTGTATGGGAAGAACGTGTTCCAGGTGCCTCCCGCCCAGCCATTTCCGGCACGCACGTATTTCTCATCCGTACAGTTCGAGCAAAAGACGGAAACCTCGTAATCTCCTTCCGGAGAAATCCACTTGACGCGGAAATTCACGAGATCGTATTCAGGCATATAAAGTGTCGTCGTATCCTGGGGCGACGTCGCATGCTTGTCTGTATACGCATAGTCCAGGCTGCTCACCAGTTGAGCGCCATTATTAAGGTCATTGACCCAGCGAAGCCCGGTGTTCCACGTGAGATCTGGTGCCGCACTGAATGGTGACGATGGCGTTACGCCTGCTGAAGGATTCGTAATATCGTCCCACCTGGCATCGAGAATACCGACAGCGATATTCCAGATCAGGTTGTCAGTTATCGCTGCCATTCCATCGAATTCCCAGCCATCGATTTTGCCGTCACCAACATTGGCCGTGCAGCGGCTTGCGCAGAGAGGTGACGATGTGACAGTAATCTGCTTGTTTTCGTAATCCATCGTAAATGCTGTCAGATTGGCACGAATACGGCCATCTGCGAACGTTGAGCGGATGCCGATCTCGTAACTGTCAAGGATCTCTTCGTCGAACGGTACGTTTATGTCGGCGAGCGCATCGTTCGTGCCTCCGGCTTTGAATCCGGCCGAATATGAACCATAGAGCATTACGTCATCCATCGGGTGCCATTCGAGGGACAAGCGCGGTGTCACAGCATCAAATGTATCTCCACCGGAAACGCCCGGATTAACAACACAGGATGGGGAGACGGATGGATCGCAACCGTTATAGTTGGGAGGAACAATATCAGCCAGTCCGAGGTCATCGGCCATCTGGTCCAGTTGAGCGTCCCAGAAGGCTGTCTGTCGAACCGTGAAGTTCTTGTCATCCTCGGTATAGCGAACTCCTGCGGTTACTGCGAAAGCATCAGATATATCAAAGGTACCCTGAGCGAAGACGCCAAGACTGGTCGTATCTTGCAGTGAATTATCGTTGACCATGAGGGCGCCATAACGGGCCGTGCTTCGGCCGTCGCGATCCTCCAGTTCATTCACACCATTTTCTTCCGACGAGTAGAAAACACCTGCAACCCAGTTCAGTCGGTCGTCAAAACTTGTGCCGTTTAACTGGAATTCCTGGGACCAGAAGTTCAGGAAGGTCTCGTAATAGTCATCGAAAAAGGTTTTCGCGTGGGCAACGTCATCCGGATCACGGAACGCCGTCGAAGTCATGTCACGGTAGCCGGTGATCGAACGAAATGACGTGTTCTCACTGAAATCCCAGGAGATATCCATTGTCAGGCCACTACTTTCGTTGTCCGTCCACGGGATAAGTCCGGTGCCCGCAACCTCATATAAACTTCTCGGTATTTCCGGGGCATATTCCATCGCTGTTCCGCCCCACTGGTAATTCCAGGCGGCGAGTGCGCTGGCACTTGGATGGCTGGCAGGTCGCACCGGACCGCCCGGGTTTGGAATGTCCTGATCCGTGTTGAAATTAAAATAGTCGATCAGTTTGACCGCGCCATTATTATCCGTTGACTGTGAATAGTCCGCGCGCAAGTCGATTGTAAGGCTGTCCGAAGGACTGTGGCGGAGCTGGAACTGTGCTGCGCGAGCATCCTGATTGCCAAGATTGATACCATCAGCCAGTCGCCTGACATAGCCATCACGCTCGAAGCTGCCTGCGGAAACCCGAACAGCGGTGGAGTCACTTAGTACAGCGTTAAAAGCACCCTTGACGTCCAGGCGCTCGTAATCGCCCACCGTAATGTCGATGTAGCCGTTGTTGCCGTCCAGGTCGGGTTTCTTTGTTATATATCGAATCGCACCGCCGGTGCTGTTCTTGCCGAAGAGGGTACCTTGCGGTCCGCGCAGGATTTCCACTCGCTCCGTATCTACAAATTGCAGGAATCCAACCTGTGGACGCCCGTAGTAGACATCATCCACATAGATTGCGACCCCTGGGTCGAGTACCGGGCTGACTCGTGCTTCGTTCACACCGCGGATCGAGAATTGCGCGACTTCCCCGCCCCGACCGGTACCGGAACTGACAGTCGCGTTTGGCACGAAATCCATCATTGCTATCGGATCATGAATACCCAGCTCATCGAGCCGATCCGGTGTAAAAGCGGTGATTGAAACAGGTGTTTCCTGGATATTTTGTTCGCGCCTTTGCGCTGTTACGGTGACCTCATCAAGTAAAGCCCCATCACCCGTGTCTTGTGCAACGGCTGTTGAATCCAGAAGTATTAATGATAATGCACTGAGCGTCAGAACAGACGCTGTCCTTATAGTGGCCACAAAGCTACCCCCCTTTGTTTGGCTTGCACCGACAATAACGGAAAACGCCTGAGAGGGCGGTCCCGAGACCACCAGTACACATTGTATTCGGCACTTCGGCCGAGTTTGTCAATAACAAACTACCGTATAACCTCTCCCTCAAAACGAGCGGTTACACTATGCAATACAACAAGGTCGCTTTAAGGTAACCGAGCGAGCAACTTCAAAACATATAAATCGTTTCGGTTTATCTTGTTAAACCCATCGCGCTTTATCCGGGTCGCCGCTGCCAGATTGCGGCGCATGATCGCCTGCACCATGAGTGCAATAGCCACAATCGATTGTCTTGCTGCCGGAACGGCTACTGTAAAGTGTTGGCGCTGGCGTGAGTCAGCACGGCATTCGTTATGGTTCGACCTGCTCGTAACCGGGTAGAGCGAAATCCACTCGTCGGTTGCGCTGTCGGCCCTCTTCAGTGCCATTGTCAGCTATTGGCATCGAGGCGCCGTAGCCTTTCGTCCGCATCCTGTCTGCAGGAATTCCATACAAAGCTAAAGCGTCTTTTACCGTATCGGCCCGGTTGGCTGAGAGTGCCTGGTTACGAGCTACTGTGCCCGTAGAGTCGGTATGTCCCTGGATTTCGACGGATAGCGAAGGTTGTGCAATTAGTACCTGGCTGATGACGTCTAGCGCGGCTCCGGAACCCGGGAGCAACTGATCCTGGTCGGTTGCGAAGAGGATTTCATAGATCGACACCCGACCTTCTTCAAGCAACTTTTTCGTTAGCCCTTCAGCATCGAATATTACAGCCAACTCGAGCGGGGCTTCGTCAATAATCTCCAATTCGTAGATGCCGCCTCTCTTTAGCACCAGTTTTAGCCAGCTTACTCCACCATCAATAGTGGGGATCCTGAAATTGGCCCGGGTGGCTCGATTCAGGCCATAGCGCTCTCCGCCTATCGCCTGGACAGCACGGATGTAATTGGCCTTGATTTCGTCCCTGCTCATGGCGTCGATTTGATAGGCGAGCTTCCACTCGATACCTTCGGCGAGCCGCTGCTCACCCAGCTCTCCTTTGTAGTCGACCCTTAGCTCCCCGAAATCCTCTCTGAAGGAGTTGTCAGTAAGGAGCTGGCTCCCTGCAATGGGTTTTACAACCGGGTGTTCCAGGTCGTCGTTTGCACGGACAATGTCGAATCCGAGCGGCAATGCGAAAGCGAGGATTAGGAATAATTTTTTCATCGGCGAGTCCTCAGGGTTGGCTGTCCGTTATTTTCCTGGATAACTTCTTTGCACCCATCTCAGTGTAACCGCAAGACAGATATTTAGCGTAGCTGAACTTTCGCTCTCCGGGGCTCAGCCACATGATTGATTTTGCTGTCCTTCAGCATCGCTGGATCCTGGTCAACAATCTAAATCGCAGCGGTTCGGCGATCGCCGGGTCGAACGCTATCCGCGGACAGTGGGCCAGGCAATGTTTGTTAATGGGTGACAGGCGAGGGGGTGAAGCTTCTAAGTGGCCTTGCGAAAAATGTAGATCAACCGCGGTACACTCTGTCCCTTGATGGTCAGGGTCGTCAGAGCCTCGTCCATCTCGTAGTCATAGGGCACGACCTGTCCATTTTGCGTCGTGGCCCCACGTCCCGCTCCTATCGGAAGAACGGAACCGGTCGATTTGACGGTAACCTCTGCCCCGGGGCATTCAATATAGGGCATTTGGGATGCCCCAGGGTCGAGAGCCGCCTCCATCCATGGCAAACCGTAAACGGCGCTTCCATCTGGATTCAGCCGATCGAGGTCGATGTCAAACGGCGCAAAAAGCTGTCCTGAAACCAATCCGTAAATCTGCCCCGTGTAGGCGCAGTTTTCCGGAACGCCTGCTGGCATCACCCCGGCTGGCGGTACTGTTGCCACCGACCCGGAAAATGCCCCGGTATTGATCTGAATGGATTCCAGAAAATACGCGGTAGAGTAATCCAGCGAATAATTGCCATGATAATCCACAGTCAGGGTATGGCCCGCTGAAGGGGCTTGTATGGTCCCGTTGGGGGCAACCACCGTCGCAGATTCCAGTATCCACGTTCCTTGCCAGCCAATATCGACACCGTCCGCTAGAAACGTGGACCAGTTTGTCAAAAGGCCTTCCTCGCCAACCATTTCGGGCTCGTCGTCTGCAATTACCGTAGACGAGACTGCCTGGATGGCAAAAACTACTGCTAGAAAGTGCTTCTTCACGTCAAGATCCTCCTTGGCGCCAGATGCAAGACTCTAAAAAGCGTAGCACAATTGCACGTCGTCAGGGGATTCCGGACCTCAATCGGCCTGATTCAAGAGAGAGTTTCGACGCATTAATTTCATTCTCAGGCGAACTTTCGACGGTAGTCTAGCCGCCGCTCGTTTTCTGTTTGATTTTTCTCCTTCGTGCCAGGGCCGTCTGACCGTGACCGGTGTACACAGTCCCCGGTGTCAGATTGTTCAAGCTATCCGTTATAGCGCTCGGTGTTTTAGAAATTGACGCATCTGCACTGCGGGCTTTCAGTTCACCGGGCACGTAGCAGCTTTCCAGTAACACCTGGTTTTTCAGCGAGCGATGGCGGCGTTCGATCTTGCTCTGCGTCATCGTATGACACAGTCGGCCGCCTTCATCAGGATGAAGGCCGGGCGGGTAATCAGATCATGGGTCTTGAGAAGCCGGTAAACACGGGGCTCCGGGACGAAGTTGCACTTCGTCTGGGTATATCGTATCGCACTAACAGATAACAGCAGTTCCTAAAGCTGTCCAGACTGTTTTTTGAAGGTTTTCTGTCAACCATAGACACGACGCTGCGTTATATCCCGAACTTTGAACAAATGTTCATGCAGAGGGAGATGCAGTTTTGATTACTACAACAGTTTTAAGGATTCATTTGAGAATGTTGGTTTTGCTGGTGATGGCGGGTATACCGATCGTTGCAAATGCTCAGTTATTGCCAGCTTGTCCGACCGTATTCAATACGAACGTTGACCCGCGCCGATCACTGATGGTGACTGAGGTCGATGTTGTTAGTAATGCGATTTCACTTGGCGAGGTAATGGATAAGCTCGCTTTGGATAGCGGCATTGCGAATCTCGACAGGGATCAATTGTGGGCCCAGTGGTGGGACACGCAAAACCCGGGCCCGGGGTTGGGCTTAGGGAGTAATTGCGATGACCATGTTGATACAAATGGTATGGCTACCCTTAATGGATTTCCACTTGATTGCCCGAGAAATGAAGGAACCGAAATAACCCATAATCCGTTCGATCCTGATCAACCTGGTTTTTACTACCCTATCGCATTAATCAACCGTTTGGACCTGGCTCCTGAGGACGGTACAAACTGTGGCGAATACCGGGTTATCTTTGCCCGGGACCCGGAAGCAGGAGAGGGTCGGAACTTACTCATATTCGAGGCAGTAATGCCTAACCCGAATCCTGGTTGTGGAATTGATGGTTGCCGTGCAATAGCAACTTTTTGGGCTCGTTTGTCTCGCGTTATTGACCCTCAAATTCGTGCCCGGATGCTGCATGATTTTTATTTCCGTGGCCTGCCGGCAGCAGGAGTTGAGCCTGTTATACATGCACAGCATTTTAGTCCTGGTTCCGGTCAAATAAGGACCAACCAGTTCATGTCCGGTTTCAATGCCCAGACATGGCAACTACGGGAATTTAAATTGGCCCTTATTCCAGGTGAAGCAGAGGCAGAGAATGAATTACTTTTTGTTCCTGTAAGCACCAAAGGAACTCCATGGGGAGGGCTGTTCGATCAGGGATCCGGTCATGCGCTTACTGCATCATTTATGCGCCATTTTATGACCCAGTTGGATGAGCTGGATGAGGATCGTATTACTAAGATTTCCAATGCAGTTCCACGCCGATACAACAGTGGACAAAGCACGGAGACTCCTTTTTCGGAAAGTGACTACCCGATCCACTTTGATCCGAACGGAGCGTTTGCCAACGCTATACAGGTTCGCCTGGACAGGCTCAATAGCACCTTGACTCCTGAAGATGTGGTTCGCCGTGCCAGAACACAGAACTGTGCGGGCTGCCACCAACTTAGTAATAATGACAATATTGGAGATGGTCTGGTTTGGCCGGCATCACTTGGTTTTGTGCATATACATGAACAAATGACCGAAAATATTAATGGCACAGAACATTTTGTGATTTCACCGGCGTTAACAGAAGAATTTCTGCCACATCGTGAGCGAGTCTTCGAAGCTTATTTGCGTGAGGATTGCCAGCCGTGTAGGCGCTCACTCACACGCTCCGGGCGAAGTTCTGAGACGCCGGAGATGTCACCGGTGTTCTTTCCCAGTGACCTCAGTATATCTCCAGGGGCATGGATCGAAGACCTTGACGCTGAACTAAAGGCTGGCTGGCCAACTGATACCCTTGGCGGGCCTACTCCCACGCATTAGCGTGGGAGTATGGGAAATGTTGAGAACTCTCCTTGCCTACCCGGTGGCGCTGCGGAGTTTCTTCTCCGCGGCGTCTTGCTCTTCGGTGTCCACCGCATCAACAAAAATGTTTTCCGGTGCGGACATTCCAGGATCTGTCATGGGTTCACCTGTTCCAATAAAGCGCTGCAGGTAGAAACCTGCCAATGCGAGCATCACGCCACAAACCGATGCAATCAGCGAAAGTGAACCAAACCACAGCAGGGCAATGATTCCTACTGTACCCCGCTCTACATCCGTTGCTGAATCTTCATTATCCCAATACATGGCAAGACGATAAATCTGGTTCTGATTGATAAGATGATTTATTTCAGATTGCAGGCGTCTTTGGTTGTTCCGTATTTCAAAAATCTGCTCATCTATGCCAAACGACCTGTCCGCTATTTGGTCAAGCTCCACCATCTTGCCAGCGAGATAGTCATCGACTTCTTGATTTTGCGTGTTGCGAATGGTGGAAAATCGAGCTTTATCCTGGGCTGCTCTGGATAGAACGTTATTTTCAAGATCAGAATTATTCTGTAGACGTTGCTCTATTTCCTGCTTCAGCAAATCTATTCTTTCATTCGCATCTGCAATACGGCCGGTATACTTATTGTTTACAAATTCGAGCTGCTGTTTCAGTTGCGCTTCCATGGTTGACTGCTGCTCGATAGCGGTGCCACCCAGGTAGCCGCTGACCACAACACCCAGTTGGTCTTCTTTGTCCTTAATCAAAGCACGATATTTGTTCTCTCGTGTTGCACGATTAAATATTGTTGCGGTTGCCATCGATTCCGCAAACTCCGCCTTAAGCGCTTCGAGTTCAGCGAGCAGTCGGTCTCGTTCGTCGGAACTGCCACTAATGTTGCCTAGAATAAGGGTTGAGAAGCGTTCTTCTACGGCCTCCGTTTCGTCGCGCCAGTCACTATAGTAATCATCGAGAACAATCTGGATACGAGTGATTTCCTGATCCAATTCATCCTGGAAACTGTAGTCAATTTCTCTCAGCGATTGCTGTGCATTAGTATCTATTCTCTGGGCAACGGTACGATATTGGCTGTCGATCTCTTCCCGGTCGGCAGCTACATCTTCAAGCACCTCTTCTTCCGTGAATTTCACAATGAAATTCCTTCGGTTTTCGAGTAGACCAATCTGGTTTTCGGCGCTTTCTATTTGGTTTTTACGGGTGTCAATTGAACGGTTTAAGTTGGAAAAATTTCGTTCGAACCCGTTTAGCATGGTCGCGATGGAAATATGGCCTATAAAAAGAACGATTGCGAGTAACATTGAGCGCCATAAAATTTTGCGAACACTCTTGACGGCGATGGTCAGTGGGATTTTACAAAGCTCCACGACCGCAATTAGTACAAACGGCAATGCGGCAACAACAATCGCTGATGTGCCGTCCAGGAGACTGACATCAGCCTCTCCCGCATAGGAATTCAGTGCCGAGACAGCAACGACAATAGATATGGTAAGCCCGATAAGAACAGCAATGCCTTCTACTGTCCAAGCCAGGGCGATTAAAAGTCGTGAGTAATTACTGACCTGGTTTTTTGAATGCAACACCGAGGTGCCTCCGTCTTTTTTGTTGTTGTTATTGCGGTAAGCGCAGGTGTGTCGGACAGCTTACACAGTGCTCGCAATTTTCAGCTTCTCCAAGTGTACCGCAAAAAGGCTTTCATTATCGGTTGAAAAACATAGATAAAGCGCGCCTGAGGTTACGAATTTGACAGAAAATGAACCGTGAGGGCTGCCGCTGGAATACAGCAAAGCGCCTATTCAACATAAATCCGCAGGTCACTA
>CAZVWF010000092.1:0-4884 GCA_964630795.1 uncultured Woeseia sp.
GCTTGAGTACCCCTCCGCGGACGCAAGCCGGCTATTGTCTAATCGTCTCCCCGGACTGTCAACAGCTAAACTACTGTTTTTTCGTCGGCCCGCATCTGGCCAAATCGCGCTGTACCCCTTGCCGCAAGCGCCTCTCGCCCTTCAGATCAGGTCGTTAAGGGCCCAATGCCCAGCCCTCCCCGGATTTCGAAGAGCACACGCCCGGTCGGTGAGGGATGACCTTTAGTGTTAGCGCAATGTTCGGCACCACCGAACCGTCAGATCAAGTCATTCAAAGCCCAGTGCCACGGCTCATAAACGAAGCCATACGGATTATTGCGCGGATACGTCATCGAGAAGCCGAATCCAGCCGCACGCCGGCCGAGCCACCGGAACGCCGCCGAGCTTTCGAATTCCTCCGTCAACGGCCGACTACCCGGGGTCGCGATATCCACCGCGCAACCGGTGTGGTGCTGGCTGTATCCGGGGGCCGCATTGACTTTGAGGATGTCACCGATGCTTTGGCCCGCCTCCAGTTTTCGGCGAATCAGCCCTGCCTGGTATTCGAAATCGCGGAATCCCGACACGATCAGCAGCGGAACCCCGTCAGCGGCCGCTGCTGTCACCATTTGCTGCCAGTTGGCCGCAGCATCCGGCCGGAGCCGCTGCATGCGTCCGACGGGATTCGGGCCGACGTCCACCCGCTCAGACGTCTCCTCATAAAAAGGCGGCATTCCACCCGCGGCGTAGTCATCCGGAATACCGAGCTCTTGGTGTAATTTGCGACTGGTTTCGTTCAACATGCGTCTGGCTATCGGGTGGTCCGGCCATTCCGGCCGATCATCGGCGATTGTCCCACAACCGGCAGATCGCTTGGTGACGGATTCGCCGATCTGCGAGAATCGCCGCGATACAACCTGCCGCCAGGCATCATGGGGAAAGCATGTCGAAGGACGAAATATTCAAGGATTCTGACGCCGATCCGGGCAGCTTCGAGTTCAATGCATCCGTCGCCGAAGTTTTTCCGGACATGCTGCGACGATCAATCCCCGGCTACGACGCCTCCCTCGACGCCATCGGGACGCTGGCGCACCGCTACGTGTCTCCGGGCACCCATTGCTATGACCTTGGCTGCTCCCTCGGTGCCGCCACCCTGGCAATGCGCCGGAATATTGCAGGACGAAATTGCCACATCGTATCGGTCGACCTCGCGCCCGCGATGGCCGAACGCTGCAGGAAACACATGGAAGAGGATCTCTCGGACACACCCGTTTCCGTCGAGACGGCAGACATTCGCGACATCGAAATCAGGAACGCGTCAATGGTCGTTCTGAATTACACGCTGCAGTTCCTGCCTGTCGAAGACCGGATAGAGCTGATTCGAAAGATCCATGAGGGCCTCAACCGAGGCGGTGTACTGGTCCTTTCCGAAAAGGTTGCCGATGATGATCCAGCCGTGGAAAGTCTGCTGGTTGACTTGCATCATGCATTCAAGCGCGCCAACGACTATTCCGATCTGGAGATTGCGCGGAAGCGCTCGGCGCTCGACAACGTGCTGGTCCCGGAGACGACAGGGGCTCACCTTGATCGACTCGAAGCCGCCGGATTCCAGCACCGCAGCATTTGGCTGAAACATTTCAATTTCGTATCAATACTCGCCATTCGCTGACGATGCTTGACGAAGAAACACTACGTGCCGACTTTGCCTTGCTCGATCTCGGCGCTTGGGAAGCCTCGATGCTTCCCCTCATTCGCGAACGCCTGGTCGACGGCGCGCACGGAGACCTTGCTCGCTGGAAAACCACCCTGGCCGCATTACCCACCGGGGATCTGGTCGGCCAGGATCCCGAAACGGCAGCGGCACTGCTGCGACAGCTGTCGCCGTGGCGCAAGGGGCCATTCGACGTGCATGGCATCACGATCGATGCCGAGTGGCGATGCGATCTCAAGTGGCAGCGGCTGGTCGATCACATTGCACCCTTGCAGGGGCGGCGTGTTCTCGATGTAGGTGCCGGCAATGGCTGGTATGCACTCCAGGCACTGGATGCCGGCGCCGAACTGGTCATTGGGATCGATCCATCGGTCCTGTTTGTGGTCCAGTTCGAAGCTATAAAAAAGCTGAAGTCGGTGCGTTCTGCCCACGTTCTGCCACTGCGACTGGAGGACCTGCCACCCGCATCGCATGCATTCGATACCACCTTCTCCATGGGCGTCCTGTATCACCGCCGCGATCCGCACGCCCATCTCTCTGCGCTTCGGGAAACCCTGAAATCGGGCGGCCAGCTCGTTCTCGAAACCCTGATTCTGCCGGGAGAGGGGCGGCAGGTCCTTGAGCCCGATGATCGATACGCGCGTATGCGTAACGTCTGGCATCTGCCTACCGTTCCCGTCCTGAAGGACTGGCTGGGCGACGCCGGATTCAAAGGCATCGACCTGATCGACATCAGTGTCACCACGACACGCGAACAGCGCAGCACGGCATGGATGACTTTCGAGTCACTCGCGGAGGCGCTTGACCCCGGGAATCCCGAGTTGACCGTGGAAGGACTGCCTGCGCCGCAGCGTGCGATATTCTGCTGTCGCGCACCGTAGCTTCTGATGGAACAGTGCTTGACTAAATGCATGCCACTTCCTAAATTTCTGTCAAGACTGAAATAAGAGAAAAACATGAATCTGACACCGGCTGTCGAAAAATACGTGCTCCACTGGGGCGAAATGGGAACGCGTTGGGGCACCAATCGCACGGTCGCGCAGATCCAGGCATTGCTCTATTTGTCGCCCCGGCCGCTACGGGCCGATGAGATTGTGGACCTCCTGTCCGTCGCACGCTCAAACGTCAGCACCAGCATTCGCGAACTACAAAGCTACGGCCTCGTGAAAATGACGCATATGCTCGGCGACCGTCGCGATTACTTTGAGTGCCTGAGTGACGTGTGGGAGTTATTCCGGGTCATTCTGGAACAACGCAAGCAACGGGAATTGAATCCGACCTTGTCCATGCTGAGAGACGTCGCGGTCGAAGTCGATGACGAATCAGAAACTGACCCGGTGACCAAGGAACGGATTCAGAACATGTTGCTGTTTGTCGAAAGCACCAGCGACTGGTACGAAAAGATCCAGAGCGTACCGACCCCGACGCTTAAAAGACTGATGAAACTCGGGACCGGCATTACGAAGGCGTTACCGACGAAGAAATAGCGGCTTATCTCCGCCGCAGCCTGGTTCATCAGCCCTTGAGGCCCGGACCCGCAATCGGCCGGGGGAACCAACCAGAAATCAGCAGGACGTCAGGCCGCATAGTTCATCCACAGACAGTCAATACCATCGAGAAAGACATGAATTAACAGGCCGATGCCGATCAGTCGCGTCTTTGGCCAGGCGGCAGCAAGCGCATAAAGAACAATGACCGGGTACTGATGGAGCGGATGAAAACCGATGCTGCAACGGCCCGGGTCGTAGATTGGATCCACCAGCAGATGGTCCAGATCGATCAGCATCGTGGCCATCATGATCAACCAGGCCTTAAGGAAGGTACGCGGATAAAACCCCTTTGCGATCGCCGCCGGCAAAGCGAAGTGCAGGATCATGTGAATGATGGGGCGCATCACGACGTCGACCATTCCTTGCCGCGATTAAAGGGGCCCGGACGAGCGCCAGGCAAGGCAACTGCGGACGGGCGGGTACATGAGGCTTTTGAGACCGCAAATGACGCCTTATTGTGCCGCATGAGGTTTGTTTCAGTGTGGTCAGAAAAAAGCCGCCCTAAAAAGGGCGGCATAATAAGCATAAGGTGTGTCAGGCGCCGATCAAGCGTGCTGGAAGTATTGAAAACCTCCCTGTCTTTCCAATCTCCCCGGCCTGATCGTCATACCAGCGAACCGCTATCCGGTTGACGGGTCCCCGCGCTGTCCAGGCGAACGGGCCTTCGTCAAACATGAGCGCGTGATGAGAGGTTACACGCGTCGCTCACTACCGCACATGCGCTTCCTGCATGGCTGTCACGCCGGTATCGCCCGAGAGTTACACCCCATCTCCGTGCGTACCGATGTGGTACGCGGAAATGCTACTACATCTTGTGCTCGAAGGCGAGATTTACCCAATATATAGTTGAGAATGCTCAAAAGTGGACAGAATCGGGTATTCTGCCGACGAAATCAGAGGGGAAACTCCATGTCAGACAGCTTCGCAATCGACAAGACCAACAAAGTTCGCCAGCTGAATGAATACGCCCGCTACGATCGCGAGACTGTATTCGGCATCCTCGACGCCGGACTGGTCGCGCATGTCGCCTTCGTACAGGACGACGGTCCCGTTGTCGTACCGATGATCTACGGCCGTGACGGCGACACGATCTACCTGCACGGTGCCCGCAAAGCCCGGGTCATCCGGTTGCTGGAGAAAACCGACCGCGCCAGCATGAATGTCACACTGATCGACGGCATCGTCTACGCACGGTCTGTATTCAATTCCTCTATGAACTATCGCTCGGTGACCGTCTTCGGAAAGCCGGAACTTGTCGAGGGCCATGACGATAAACTGGCAGCGATGCGCCATATCAGCGAACAGGTCATGCCGGGCCGCTGGGACGAGGTCAGGGAATCGCACGAGCGCGAAGTCAAGATGACCGGCGTCATCAGGCTCGCCATAGAGTCAGCCTCGGCAAAAGTGACCGAGGGCCACCCGGACGATGAGGAAGAGGATTACGACATCCCAATCTGGGCAGGCGTATTGCCCGTGACGACGGAGGTCGGTACGCATGTCGACGGTGACCGATTGATCGAAGGCGTCGAGGCGTCAGATATTGTCCGGCACATGGAGAACAGAAAACGCTGAACCGGGATCGAATTCGGCACCCGCCACATCTGCTGGCCCCGCTCCGCCCCGTCAGGTGTTCCGGAGCAACTG
>CAZVWF010000092.1:4984-9004 GCA_964630795.1 uncultured Woeseia sp.
CACCCGCCACATCTGCTGGCCCCGCTCCGCCCCGTCAGGTGTTCCGGAGCAACTGACTGTTCTCAAGTTCCAGCCGGAGCAGCGCCTCCTTGGCGGGCAGGCCGCCGCCGAAGCCGGTCAGGTCTCCGCTCGCGCCGATCACGCGGTGGCAGGGAATAATGACGGGAATCGGATTTCGGCCGTTGGCCGCGCCAACGGCCCGGACCGCTTTAGGGCGACCTATTCGCTCGGCGATGTCGCGGTAGGAGCAGGTGATTCCATAAGGGATTTTCTGCAATTCCTCGAGAACCTGTAACTGAAATTCTGTACCGGTGGGTTTTAGCGGCAGGTCGAAATCCCGACGTTTGCCTGCGAAATACTCATCGAGCTGCCGGCGAGCTTCAAGAAACGGCTTCTCATTGAATATCCAGTCCGATTCCGGCTCGAGTCGCATCGATCCCTCCTGGAAACCGACCACAGCGAGTCCCTCGTCATCGCCGCCGAGCAACAGATCGCCAATGGGCGTTTCCAGGTAGCAGTAATACATCGACCTATCCTCCGGCGCCTTCCAGGGAGCCCCATAGAAGTATGGCAGCATATGCCCGCCACGGCCGCCAGTCTTCAGCCTGGCTTGTCAGCACCCGGGGCGTAACGCGTTCCGGCGGCGAAACTGCGCTGAGCAGCCCGAGATCAGACCCGGGAAACGCGTCGGGGTCTCTCATAGCCCGCATGCAAACATATTCCGTTGTCCACTCGCCGATGCCCTTGATCGAGAGCAGTGTCCGACGGAAATTGTCCATAGACTGCGTTCCGTCGAATCGAATGTCCCCATTGACCGTCGCGGCGGCCACGCGTCGAATCGTGTCGATTCGGCTCTGCACAAGTCCGAGATGGTTGAAACGGGCCCGCGACAACTTTCCGGGTGTCGGGAAGAGCCGAGTCAGGGTTTTATCGGCGACAGACAGCGGCTCACCATAGCGTTTGGCGATACGCCCGGCGATGGTCGTCGCTGCTTTAACTGAAATCTGCTGTCCCAGGATAGCCCGGATCGTCAGCTCGAATCCGTCCCAGGCGCCCGGAACCCGCACGCCTGCATGCGAGCGCAGCATTCTCTGCAAAACCTCATCGTTCTCAAGGGCCGCCCGGATGTCGCTTATCGGTGCATCGAGATCGAAGACGGTTCTGGCGAGCACTTGTAACGAAGCCTTCGTCGAGCCACGCACGCCTTTGCAGTGAATCTTCAGCGTGCCGCCGCTCGCATCGGGTGCCACCTCGACGATTCGATGATAACCATTGATGAGCAACGATCGCCGATAGGTTGCGTCGACGACGTTTTCGACGCCGGGAATCGCGCGCCCGGCAAAAAACGACAGCAGCTTGTGCCAGTCGAACGGTTGTGTGTACGACAGCCGCAAAGCGGTCTACTGGTCGATGCCACCCATGCACATGTATTTAATTTCGAGATAATCGTCGAGGCCATATTTGGAACCTTCGCGACCCTGGCCGGATTCTTTCACACCTCCAAATGGCGCCATCTCGTTCGAAATGATGCCTTCGTTGATACCGACTATGCCGTACTCGAGGCCTTCCCCCACCCGCCAGATTCGCCCCACGTCGCGCGAATAGAAATAGCAGGCCAGGCCGAACTCCGTATCGTTCGCCATCTTTATCGCTTCTTCTTCGGTGCTGAACTTGAAGATCGGCGCTATCGGGCCAAAAATCTCCTCGCGGAAGACACGCATGTCATCTTTGACGTTGGTCAATACCGTCGGCTCGACAAAACAGGCGCCGAGGTCTGATCGTGCACCGCCCACGGCAACGGTGGCACCCTTGGCAACAGCATCGTCGACAAATTCAAGCACATCGTTTGCCGCCCCTTCGTTGATCAGCGGACCCACGGAGACGCCGTCGTCGGTTCCGTCGCCGAGCTTCAGATCCGCCGTCGCTTTGCTCAACTTTTCGGTAAATTCGTCATAGACCCCTTCCTGGACCAGGATACGATTCGCACATACACAAGTCTGGCCGGCATTCCGGTACTTGCAAATAATCGCGCCCTTGACGGCCTCGTCGATATCCGCATCGTCAAAGACAATGAACGGGGCATTTCCACCCAACTCCATCGACGTCCGCTTTACCGTTCTTGCCGACGGGTGTCGACCCGGTGAAGGTCAGCTTCCTTACGATCGGGTTCGATGTCATCTCCTGCCCAATCTCCGACGTCCGGCCAGCAATAATATTGATCACGCCAGCTGGCACGCCAGCGCGTTCGGCAAGTTCTGCAAAAGCCAGTGCCGATAACGGCGTCGCATTTGCAGGTTTGCAAACCACGGCACAACCCGCTGCCAACGCCGGTGCAATCTTGCGAGTCAGCATCGCGTTGGGAAAATTCCACGGCGTGATGCAGGCAACGACGCCGACCGGCTGCTTGATAACAACGATACGCTTGTCACCGGACGGCGCCGGGATTGTGTCACCGTAGATTCGCTTGGCCTCTTCCGCAAACCATTCGATGTAACTGGCACCGTAAGCAACCTCGCCGCGCGCCTCCGCAAGCGGTTTACCCTGCTCGGCCGTCAATATCTGCGCGAGATTTTCCTGGACGTCCATCATCAGGTCAAACCACTTTCTCAGGATCGCCGCCCGTTCCTTGGGTCCGCGTTCGCGCCAGGCCTGCATGGCGGTCTCGGCAGCCTCGATCGCGCGACGGGTTTCTGCAGCACCGCACGACGCAACCTCGGCAATGGTGTCTCCGTTAGCGGGATTCGTGACAGCGATTGTGCCGCCATCATCGCTGTCAACCCATGCGCCATTGATATAGGCCTGGGTCTTTAGTAGTGCTTCATCCGAGATCTGCATTTGTTCTTCCTGTTTTGTTCCGGGCTGACCGGGCGATTGAGCATAAAGACTAACGCCGGGCGCATCAATGTGGCCGAGGTCGTTGGCCACAACGAAAAAAGCCCCGGCCCATTGGGCCGGGGCTGGCAGCCGGGGGCACTTAAGCTGCCTAGTGTTGATCCGCGCTGAGCCAGGTTTCCAGCTCGTCGGCACCGCCGATCAATTCACCATTGACGAATACCTGTGGCACGGTCGTGGCGCCACTCACCGCTCGCAATGTGCGGTCCGTGAATTCGTTGTTCAGTTCGAGTGACTCAAACTCGATACCTGCTTCCCGCAGTCCGGTTTTCGCCCGCACGCAATGCGGGCAGCCACTGCGCGAGAAAACGGTTACGTCGAGGGGTTTCGATTCATTCGGCGCAATGTACTCAAGCATCGTGTAGCGCCAGAACCGATCAGATTGAGTTGACCGATCGCCTGCGCCTACTACTCGATCGGCTGCGTGACGTGCAGTACACCATTGTCGATCGCCCAGTCGTTGACGGCAGCCAGGTCCGTACTGGCGATATCGCGAAGCTCCTGTTTCCGGTCGTCCCATTCGAACCCGAGATCCGACAATCGCTCCAGTGATCCTTCGGACACAGGTGCGCCCGCGCGGTCGATGACGTCCAGCACATGCCGGATATGAACATCCAGCATCGGCGGCATGCTGTCCTCGTCCTCATAAGTCCCGTATTGCGTCTGCGTGACCTTGTCTTCCCACGCCGTGAGGCGCGCAATTGCAGAGGCGGCGACTTCGGCAAGATCGGCATCTTCCGAATGCTCGGCCAGCAGGTCGGCTACCTGTCCGCGAGCCCTGCGAGCAATAGCCAGGTTGATCAGCAGATCATTGAGCATGATCGTGACGTCGCTACGCCGCTCTGACAGGAACTCGTAGTCTGCGTCGGTCGCGTCGACACGCGGGTCGGACAGGATGACGAGATCGGCGCTGCTCGAATTGCCGCCGACTGCCACTGTCACGCGATAGGTCCCCGGCGTCACGGTCGTGCCACCGAAGCCCGCAAACAATTTCACGTCGTCGATGCAGTGCAGACCATTGAAACGGAAGTCCCAACTCCACTGGTTGAGTCCTTCGTCATGGGCAGGGTAG
This sequence comes from uncultured Woeseia sp., assembly GCA_964630795.1. GTDB lineage: Bacteria > Pseudomonadota > Gammaproteobacteria > Steroidobacterales > Woeseiaceae > SZUA-117. The sequence continues at coordinate 8,949 of CAZVWF010000092.1, forward strand.
CGAACCTCGAACGGAATTCGCTGGTCCATGTTGCCGATAATGCAGCGCTCGAAATC
>CAZVWF010000093.1:0-6410 GCA_964630795.1 uncultured Woeseia sp.
TGGTGCGAAATGGCGTTAATATGACCTCCTGATGGTTGCGATACAGATTCAATCGGTGTGGATCGAGGTCGGTGGCCCGGCGCTGCTGGCAGGTACGGTACTGGGCTGTCTCATTGGCTGGCTCATCTTTCGCGCACGGACCCTGCGCTTGCAGGAGCAGAATCGACTGCTGGAAACGCAGGTCAAGGACCAGGATGCAATCCAGGCCGAACGCGATGCTGCATACGATGCCGCCACGACGAGGCTGGCCACCGCTTTCTCAGAGCTTTCCAATCAATCTTTGAAGGACAACAGTGAGACCTTCCTGCGCCTGGCGAAAGAAAACCTCGGTGCACAGCAGGAGCGCGCCAAGCGCGAGTTGGGAGACCGCGAGCAGGCGGTGGAGAACCTGGTCAAACCGATTCGCGAAGCACTGACACAGTCGCAACAGCAGATTGCAGCCCTGGAAAAGGCACGCAGCGAGGCCTATGGCGGTATCAAGGCTCAGCTGGAGTCGATGCAAATCAGCCAGCAAAGCCTGGCACAGGAGACCCAGAACCTGGTCAATGCTTTGCGCCGACCGGAAGTCCGCGGTCGATGGGGAGAGATAACACTCCGGCGACTCGTCGAACTGGCCGGCATGGTTGAGCATTGTGACTTCCAGGAGCAGGTGCACACGAGCTCGGATGACAAGATCATCCGGCCCGACATGATCGTGAGAATGCCCGACCGGCGAGAGCTGGTCGTCGATGTCAAAACGCCGCTCGACGCCTATCTCGAGGCAGCAGAGGCCAAGGACGATGCGCAGCGCGATCTCGGGCTTAAACGTCACGCGCGTAATGTCAGGGAACACATCCGCAAGCTTTCCAGCAAGGCCTACTGGGAACAGTTTTCGGAGAGCCCCGAATTCGTCATCCTGTTTATACCCGGGGACCAGTTCCTGAGCGCTGCATTGAATGAAGATCCGGACCTTATCGAGTCTGCGCTCTCACAGCAGATCATTCTCGCAACCCCAACCAGCCTGGTGGCGTTGCTGAAGGCCGTCGCATACGGCTGGCGTCAGCTCGCGCTTGCGGATAATGCCGAAGAGATCCGACGCCTCGCCGAAGACCTGTACGGCAGGCTGGGTACGTTCGTCGGACACCTGAATAAAGTGGGCAAGCAGCTTTCCAGTAGCGTGGACCATTACAACCGGGCGATGGGTTCGCTGGAACGGAAGGTTCTGCCCGGTGCCAGGAAGTTCGTGGAACTCGGCGTGCATCCCAAGAAGGAAATCGAATCGATCGAACCGCTGGAAGCATTGCCAAGAAACATCGTTGAACCGCAGAGCGACGGTGCCGACGAACCCGTTGACAAAAAACCACCCCAGTAAAACCAACCCGCCTTAAGGAAAAAAGTTGAGTATTGACCCAAAGGGCTACGAGTACGCGAACGATGTGCTCAAGGACCGCGTAATTCTTATCACCGGTGCCAGCGATGGTGTCGGCAAAGCATTGGCGTTGCACGCTGCGGAACTGGGAGCCCAGGTCATTCTGCACGGCAGAAATACGCGCAAACTGGAACAGGTTTATGACGATATCGAGGCAATTGAGGGGGGCGCACGCCCTTCTATTGCGGTCCTCGATCTCGCAACGGCAAGCGGTGATGAATACGAAGCACTGGCAAACAGCATCGAGGAAACCTTTGGTCGTCTCGATGGCCTGGTCCACAATGCGGCGATTTTGGGCGAGCGCCTGTCAATCGAACAGTATGACCCCGGTGAGTGGCAGAAGGTAATGCACGTCAATCTGACGGCGCCTTTTGTCCTGACACAACTGTTGTTGCCAATGCTTAAGAAATCCGACGACGGATCCATCGTGTATACGAGCAGTGGCGTCGGCAAGGTCGGCAAGGCCTATTGGGGTGCCTATTCCGCCTCAAAATTCGGCATCGAGTCGCTCTCGCAAATGGTCGCTGCAGAGCATGAACACACAGCCGTGCGGTCGAACTGCATTAATCCAGGGCCGGTTCGGACCAGGATGCGGCTAGAGGCCTATCCGGCGGAAGATCGGGGCCAGGTCCCGGAACCAAAGGATATCCTGGCAGGCTACGTGTACCTGCTGAGCACGGACAGCCGGGCAATCACTGGCCAAAGCTTCGACATCCAGTAAATAAATAACATTAAGTAAATAATATTACTTGTTGTTTTAAATTATTTTTTTCGCTTATTTTTCCGTTTTCGCCTTGCCGCAGGCTGTTGGACAGCGGGCTCCCTGACACCCGCGACCCGGTACAAGAGACATACCTGCGCGGGCGTCAGCGCCTGGTACTTGCCACGCTTGAGCTTCCGCGGCAACTCAAGTGGTCCGTAGCCAATTCGCATCAGGCGGCTGACCTGGTAGCCAACTGACTCCCACAGTCTGCGCACCTCCCGATTTCGACCTTCCTTGAGCGTTACGTGGAACCAACGATTCGCCCCATCGCCGCCCGCGGGCTCAATGGCTTCGAAGGCCGCCAGGCCGTCATCGAGCATGACGCCGGACTTCAGTGACTCCAGCTCTGCCCTGCGGGGAACACCGTGCACCCGAACCGCGTATCGGCGAACGAGCTCCGCCGAGGGATGCATCAGCGCATTCGCGAGCGCGCCATCCGTCGTGAATATCTGCAGACCGGTTGTCGAGAAATCGAGCCGGCCAACCGCAACCCAACGGGCACCCGAGAGGTGTGGCAGCGACTCAAACACCGTGCGGCGACGCTCGGGATCCGATCGGGTCGTAATCTCGTTGTCCGGTTTGTTATAGATGATGTGGCGATGAACCGGAGATACCGTACGGACCCGCAGCGGCCGGTTGTCCAGGGCAAATTTTTCTTCGCCCGAGACCCGGTCGCCCAGTTCGGCCACCCTGCCATTGATCGTGAGTCGACGCTCGCGAATCCATCGCTCTATCTCGCGCCTCGATCCATGCCCCGATGCGGCAAGCACCTTTTGGACACGCTCCGCCATCAGGCGCCTGTCAGTGACGCATCAGCATCCTCTTCTGTCTCGCCTTCATCACTGTCCGCATCTGTAGCCAGGCTCTCGACCTCAGAATTTCCCTCTTTCGAATCGGGCCAATCAGCAACCCCAATCGGTTCGACGCCCGGATCCGGTACGGGTGCAGTATCAGCATCAGGTACAAGCGCCGAGTCGCCCCCCTTGTCGACAGCTTCCTCGGCGACCGGTGTGGTGAAATCCGCTTCGTCCTCCAGCGCCGGATTGTTTTGTGCTTCAGCGGCATTCGCCGTTGTCGCATCACCGGATTCTTCCTCGGTAGCAACAGGACCGGCCTCGTCTTCTTCGACTGCCGGGAGATTGAGCTGCACCCGCAGGCTTTCCCAATCCGACAGGTCCGCCAGCGGCGGCAAGTCATCGAGCTTTTTCAGTCCGAAATAGTCAAGGAACTGCTTCGTCGTGCCAAACATCTCCGGACGGCCTGGCACGTCACGATGACCCACCACCCGCACCCATTCCCTTTCCAACAGCGATCGAATGATATTGGTGCTAACGGAAACGCCGCGAATCTCCTCGATTTCACCGCGTGTCATCGGCTGCCGATATGCAATCAGGGCCAGCGTCTCGAACATGGCGCGGGAGTAACGCGGTGGGCGTTGCTCCCAGAGCTTTTGCAGTCGCTCGACCATGTCTGACTCAATCTGGATACGAAATCCGGATGCGACCTCCCGGATCGAGAAACCGCGGTCCTCGTATTCCTCGTTCAGGGTGCTGATTGCCTGGCGAAGTTGCGACCTCTCGGGTTCAGCGCCCGTATCAAACAGGCCCTGCAACTGGCTGACGCTCAGCGGACGGCCGGCAGCTAATAGCGCCGACTCAACAAAGTATTTGATTTCTGTGTCGTCCATCGGGTGACGTTCTCATGTCCCTTATTTTTCTATAGATTCCTGGTCAATGGCTTCGCCGTCATCCGTTGCCAGCCGTACGGAGGATGCCGCACGGACGTGCAATGGCGCGAATGACTCAGCCTGGACCACTTCGATTACAGACTCACGCAATAACTCCAGGATGGCAATGAATGTCACGGCCACACCCATACGCCCTTCTTCCGGATCGAATAAATCGACAAACCCTGAAAACTTTCCGGCCTTGATGCGCACAAGAATTTCCGACATTCGCTGTCGCACAGACAATGGTTCGCGTTGCACGTGCAGACTGGAAAACATCTCGGCCCGCTTCAGCACATCGTGAAACGCCAGCAGGAGTTCTTTTAACGTGATGTCCGGAAGTTTTGTCGTAACCTTTCGTTCCGGCGCATCGGCGACAGCGACATTGACGTCACGCTCCAGTCGCGGCAATTCACTCAGGTCCTCCGCAGCTTTCTTGAAACGTTCGTATTCCTGCAATCGGCGGACCAGTTCCGCACGCGGGTCTTCTTCTTCCTCATCCTCCGCCTCGGCACGTGGCAATAGCATTCGTGATTTGATCTCGGCCAGCATGGCGGCCATGAGGAGATATTCACCCGCCAGTTCCAGCTGCATCTCTTTCATCAACTCGATGTACTCGACGTACTGCCGGGTGATCTCGGCAATCGGAATATCCCGAATATCGAGATTCTGGCGCCGGATCAGGTACAGGAGGAGATCGAGTGGTCCTTCGAATGCCTCGAGGAATAGCTGCAAGGCATACGGCGGTATATAGAGGTCCTGCGGTAGCTCCGTGACCGGTTCACCATCAACGATGGCAAACGGCATTTCACTTTGCGCCGGCACCAGGTCTTCCTGCCCCTCGGGTTTCGGTGCATCTTTGGGGGTCAGGACTGTGAGTTCAGGTTTCATCGGATTCCCAGCGAGATGAGCGCATTTTAGCGTAATTCCCGGAGGCTGGCTCCAGTCAATTCAGGCGAGAGTGCTGATATCGCCAAGACCTTCTCGAAGGATTTCGATGGATCCGCCCGAGACATCTATCACTGTCGTCGGCTCGATACCGGTCGGACCGCCGTCAACCACCAGGTCAATCTGGTTGCCAATCCTCTCTTCGATCGTATTGACGTCACTGAGTGGAAGATCGTCGCCTGGCAACGACAATGTAGAGCTCATGATCGGTTCACCCAGTGCGTCCAGCATCGCTTTGACAATTGCGTGATCCGGCACACGCAGGCCGATCGTTCTGCGTTTCGGGTTTTGCAGCCGCTTTGGTACCTCCCGGGTCGCCGGCAAAATGAACGTGTAAGGCCCTGGCGTCAGGGACTTGATCAACCGATAAACCCAATTCTCAACGCGAGCGTACAGGCTGATTTCCGACAGATCACTGCACACGAGGGTGAAGTTATGCTTCTTATCCGTCTTTCGGATCCGGCGGATTCGATCGAGCGCACGCTTGTCACCCAGGTGGCAACCAAATGCATAGCTCGAATCGGTTGGATAGGCGATCAAAGCGCCATCTCGAACAGCCGCAACGACCTCGGCAATTAACCGGGGCTGCGGGTGCGTAGGATGGATTTCGACCAATTTCACCATGCTCGGATTGTAGCCGGCCTGTCAGCGGTGCGCTCTGCAATTTCTATGAATTTCGACCGCCGGTCGAATTGGGCTATCATGCGGCTCCGCAGCTCAGGGCGACCACAGAATTCCGATGCAATTACTGCTCGATTACATTCCGATTATTGCGTTCATCCTTGCCTATTTTTACAGGGACATCTTCTTCGCAACGATCGTACTCATGGCAGTAATGCCGGTCATCCTGCTGGTCCAGTGGTTGATGACCAAGAAGCTGAACCGAATCTATGCCGCCTCCACGGCCCTGGTGCTTGTGCTGGGTGCTTTCACAGTGGCGTTCCGTAACCCGACATTTCTGTACTGGAAGCCAACCGTTTTGAACTGGGCCATCGCGCTTGTTTTTCTGGGTAGCCAGTGGATCGGTGAGAAGACGATTGTGCAAAGGATGCTCGGGAGTGCCGCAGAACTGACGGGCGCGCAGTGGGTTCGGCTCAATCAGATCTGGGTAGTATTTTTTATTTTCGTTGGCGCGGTGAATCTATATGTCGCGTATTCCTTCAGCGAAGAATTCTGGGTCAAATTCAAGTTATTCGGCATGCTGGGTATCACGCTTGTCTTTGTCATTATTCAAAGTATCTGGCTGACGATCACTGCACAAAAAAATGGAGCCGCACAGGGCGATGCCGAGGTCTGAAAATGTGGTACGCAATAATCAGCGAAGATGTTAAAGACAGTCTGTCAAAGCGCGCCGGTGCACGCGACGCACACCTGGCACGGCTACGGGCGCTTGCTGCCGATGGACGTGTCCTGATAGCAGGCCCCCACCCGGCAGTCGACATGGAAGACCCTGGGGAGGCTGGTTTCACGGGAAGCCTCGTGGTCCTCGACTTCCCTTCTCTGGAGGCAGCCAAAACGTGGGCCGCCGCTGACAGATGGAAACTCTCCTGCCGTCGGGACGGGAC
>CAZVWF010000093.1:6420-9001 GCA_964630795.1 uncultured Woeseia sp.
GACGCTGACCCGTACGTTGAAGCCGGTGTGTATGCAAAAGTCACTGTCAAGCCATTCAAACTGGTCTTGCCATGAGTGTTGACCGAGCCGGACAGATTCGCCAGGCGCTTGAGTCCGCGTTGGATCCTGCGGAACTTTTCATCAAGGACCAGAGTCATCTCCATGCCGGACACGAGGGTGCGAAGGATGGGCACGGCCATTTTGACGTAACCATCGTTTCGGAATCGTTTGCCGGACAAAATCGAATCCAGCGACACAGAATGGTTTATGATGCGCTGACTGAGCTTTTAGTAACCGATATTCATGCGCTCCGGATAAAAGCACTCACTCCGTCTGAGCGCTGACAGACAGACTTTTTCAAACTCCATCCAAGGATTTAATCATGGACCTTAAGAACGTTTCCCGGCGCATGGGAACGCGACTAACAACGTGCAGCCTCGCACTTGCCGGACTCATTGGCGCCGGTTCAATTTCGGCTGACACGATATTTTCGGTCAACGGCGCCGACGTCGATAGTGCGGTAGTTGACCTGTACTTCAATAGCCGGCTCGGCAACCAGGGCGGCCAGACAACGCCGGAACAACGCGAGCTATTAATGACCGAGCTTCGTGATATCTATGTTCTGGCTACACAAGCCAATGCGGAAGAACTGGCACAGGACTCCCGCATCGCCGCTCAACTGGATTTGCAGCGTCGGAGCGTTCTCGCCCAGGCCGTTGCTGCCGAGATCCTAACTAACATTGAGGTTACTGAAGAGGAACTTCTCGAAGAATATGGCGTACTAATTGAATCGGCGCCGCCACTCCAGTTCAAGGCTCGCCACATCCTGGTTGAAACGCAATCCGAGGCCGTCGACCTGATCGGACAGTTGGACGAAGGCGAAGATTTTCAGGCATTGGCCAGGGAACATTCTACCGGCCCCTCGGGACCCACTGGTGGCGATCTTGGCTGGTTCTCACCGAATCAGATGGTCCAACCCTTCTCGGTTGCCGTGCAAAACATGGAAGATGGTACGTACTCGTCTGAGCCGATTCAAACGCAATTCGGCTGGCATGTCATTCTGAGAGAGGAATCCAGGGAAACTGAGCCGCCGACTTTCGAAAGCGCCAGGGAAAATATCACGGCCGCCATTCAACAAAGAAAATTTCAGGTGGAACTGGAAATATTGAGAGCAGCGGCCACAGAATAGCCCCGCTTTTCTCAACACATTCTATTTAACAATAAGGGCGCGAAAAGGCGCCCTTTTTTTCCATGCAAAAAATTTATTTGTGAAACTGGTCACAGCTTTGCTGCGGTCACGTACCTATAGTTGCTCGCGAGTCGTCCCTAATCGCTCAGGGGCGGCTTCTCCAACCCTCGCATCTCCTTAATGTGATACGAGACCCAAGTCGGCAAGGACGCCGACTTTTTTTTACCCGATGCTTTTAGTTCAGCTCCAACCGTACCTGGCGGTTGGTTGATCAGCACCCCAGCGCAGTTCTGATTGGTAACTGAAACCTAGTTCACATTTGGCGCGACGAGATGATTTGTCTGGAAAATGTGGCCTGACTATCCTTGTCTGCACTTCGGCAAGACGATTCATATATTGGCAACAACCAATCAGTTTTGTAATTTTTATTTGTTTTGGTTTTCGCTCATTTTGCTCAAATGCAGGTCAATTATTGACTGCCGAGGAGCACTTCAAGCCCGTACTCGTCCAGTACCTTGACACCCAGCTTTTGCGCTTTTGCCAGTTTTGAGCCGGCCTTGCCGCCCGCCACCAGGAAATCTGTCTTCCTGGAAACACTCCCTGTCACTTTGCCACCAGTTGCCTGAATCCGGTCTTTTGCCTCATTCCTGGTCATTCCACTGAGCGTGCCGGTCAAAACAAAGGTTTTCCCTGCCAGAGCCCCATCCGTTGAGATCGGAACAGGGTCGGATTCCGACCAGGTGACGCCTGAATCGATCAGACGCTCGATGACCTCGATATTATGCTTTTTGCCGAAAAACTGGTGGATTCGGCCCGCCACTATGGGGCCAACATCCGGTACTGCCTGCAGACTCTCGTCATCCGCCTCCACGATGGCCTTTAGTTTGCCGTAGTGGGCCGCCAGCGATCCGGCTGTCGCCTCCCCCACCTCGCGGATCCCGAGCCCGTAGAGGAAGCGTGACAGCGTTGTCTGTTTACTCTTTTCTATAGCATTCAAGAGATTATCAGCGGATTTCTCTCCCATGCGCTCCATGGCGATCAGCTCGTCCTTGTCGAGGGCAAAGAGGTCAGCCGGGGTCTTGATCCGGTCCATCGCGACCAGCTGCTCGATCAGCTTTCCACCCAAACCATCGATATCCATCGCCCGTCTCGATACAAAGTGTTTCAGCGCTTCCGCCCGCTGGGCAGCGCAGAAAAGGCCGCCGGCACAACGGGCGACGGCCTCTTCCTCTTCCCGGACCACTTCAGACCCGCATACCGGGCAATTGGCGGGCGCATTGACGATCCTGGTACGTTTGGGTCGCCTGTCTGCGACGACCTTGACCACCTCGGGAATTACGTGACCGGCCCGCCGCACAATCAGCGTGTCGCCGATTCGTACATCCTTAGGAT
>CAZVWF010000094.1:0-8777 GCA_964630795.1 uncultured Woeseia sp.
GGCTTTTTTTCATGTGCATTCTGGCGGTGCATTAATTTGCGCTCCCGCGCAGGGGCTCAGTCACGAGTTTGATCCTGATCACTAATGGTCGGCCCGCGTTCACCGGGATGCGAACTTACGGTATGGAGCGGGCGGGCCGGGACACTGCCAGGTCTCTTCGATATAGTGTTGTGGAAGCCGCCGAATAACAAAGCGGCGTGGAGAATTCAATGAATGCGACTCGTCTATTCCTTGCCGGACTTATTCCATCTCTGTTTGCTGTGGCTGCCTGTCAGGGTCCTACCGCGGCCGAACCTGCTGATATCGTCCTGACCAACGCCTACGTCTATACCGCAGATGAGGTGCGGACGGTTGCTGAGGCGGTGGCCGTTCGCGATAACGAGATCGTCTACGTTGGCAGCAATGACGGTGCTGCCGGGCTGATTGGCGATTCGACCGATGTTCGCGATCTGGGCGGTGCAATGGTGATGCCCGGAATTCACGACATGCATATTCACGCGCTGGGTACCGTACAGCCCAATATGTGCGACCTGCAGTCTGAAGCGCGCACGCTCGAGGAACTCGTTCCCGTCCTCAAGCAATGCATCGTCGACTACGGAATCGAGGATGGCGAGTGGCTTGTCGTGCTTCAGTGGCCCTTTTCCAGTGGTAATCAGCCGAGCGAGGCGCTTCCTCATATGCGTGCTGCCCTGGATGCCGTCTCGATAGAGCATCCGATTTTCCTCTGGGGTGACGATGGCCATCACGGCGCGGCAAACAGCCTTGCTTTCTCGATGGCAATTAATGAGGACGGTGAGAACATAGAGATCAATGCCGAAACGCTGGAATCGGAATACGCTTTCTTCAAACCGATGATCGCTGTCGATGCGGCTGGCGAACCCACCGGGGGGGTCAACGAAGACGCACGAATGCTCATTCGGAGTGCCGGCATGGCAGATATGCTCGGCATGACGGGCGAACTGGATGGCACGCTGCAACGAGTGGCAACCAAGATGGCAGCCAATGGCATTACTACACTCCAGGATGCGATCGTTACTCCGGAGACGTTGGCGGCATACGGTCGGCTCGAGGAAAGTGGCAATATGACGTTCCGGTTCCGGGCAGCGATGGTCGAACCACCGAGTGAGGACCTTGATGCAATCGACGCGCACATCGCCAATCTCGTTGCGCTTCGTGATCAATATGAGAGCTATCGATATGTTTCCGCGAATGGCGTGAAGCTTTTCGCTGATGCTGTACTCGAAGGTAATCCGCTGACGTCACCGCCGACGATGCCGGTTGCTGCAATGCTCGACGGTTTTCGTCAGCCGATTTACGGCGGCAGTGTCGACGATGGTACGTTCGATATTGTTGGCTACGTCGACCAGGAACGTGAATCCTGTCAGTCGGTACAAGCAGAACCGGATGCCTATTCAGGATCCGAAGCCATCGACGACTTCGTCTCCGAATTTGGTTTCTATCCGCAGCAATGCATTCCTTATGAAGGGGTGCTCGAGCACGAAGAAGAATTTATCCGGGCTTACATTCGAAAGGCGACGGAGGCCGGTTTTCACGTCCATGTGCACGCATTGGCGGACAAAGGTGTTCGAATTGCTGTCGATGAACTTGGCAGGGTGAAAGACATTGCTGACCGCAATGGCACGACACAAAGTCTTGCTCACGTCCAGATTGCTCACCCGGATGATCAACAACGTATTGGCGAGCTCGGCATTTCCGTCGTCTTTACCTTCGTTTGGGCCATCCCGGGAATCCAGTACGAAATGATGGTTATTCCATTCATTGATGAGGTCGATGGCGTTGCTGACCTGTACAACCCGGACTCCTATTACATGCAAAACGTTTATCCGGCGAAGAGTATCCAGGACTACGGCGGCGTTCTCGTTAATGGCAGCGATGCACCGGTCGGTAGTCGGGATCCCATGCCATTCACCAGCTTGCAGCAGGCGATTTACCGTAGCGATGGGGAGGTCGTAATGAACGCGGCACAGCGCATTGATGTTCATTCTGCGATCGCGGCCTTCACGATCAACGGCGCAAGGCTATTCGGGCACGATAACCGTGTCGGGTCAATTGAAGCAGGCAAGAGAGCTGACCTGATTGTGTTGGATCAGAATATCGTCGAACTCGCCGAGCGCGGCCAACCGCAGGAGATATCGAATACGCAGGTGACGCTGACGATATTCGATGGTCGAGTGACCCACGATGCCGCTGCCAACTAGTCGATTAGACGCTCAGGGTGCAGGATGTTCTGTCGGTGACACACCCGGACCGCATCTATCGTTGACCTTAAACCGGTGCAAATTGGCTATCCGGGGCGCGTTGAATTGACTCGACACGCACGTCCACGGCCGGGTATCGATCGCGCAAATCCAACCGCGGCAGGCGGCCGTTGCCGGGCATCCTGGTAAGCGAATGGTCGCGGCCAGTTTGCGCCCATATAACCAAGATATATGACGGTGGCGGAATAGGCAGATCTGACGCTCGGTAGGGATTGCCACTCGCAAAAGCCGCTTTCGTTTCACGCAAGTTGTTGATTTGCGGTCGAGGCGGCCGACCTCTTTAGCATGAAGGGGGTACCAGTATATAGCCAACCAGGGTGTTGCGTAAAAGCGACAAGATATTGAAGTTGTAGACAGACACTCGTTCTATTGCTAAGAGTTTTCCTCTTCAATGTGGCGCTGGAGCAACTAGTCTGCGGGGGAAGGCGGCCGCCTTCAAAAGTACGGCCCATAATAAAAACAATAATAGCGGCACTCTAAGCAGCGCACAGTCCGCGGCAAAATATTCCGGGGTCAGCTCGAACTTTCTGAAACCCGAATGAGAGGTAAATAGTTACGAAAGAAACTGATGACGCCAACACGCCCAAACAACAATTAGGAAAGGGAAGCTGCGTCAAAAAAATCCTGCTCGTTGCGTCGATAGCGTCGCGGTGCAGGGAAGTTTAATTGGGAGATTCAACACAATGAGTATATTTAACATCAGGAAATTCCTGATGAGCACCGCTGTGCTTATCGGGACTTCCGCACTGGCAATAACGCCTCAGGCACTCGCGCAAACGAGCGACGATGACCTGGGCAGTGTGGAAGTAGAGGAAATCATCGTTACCGGATCACGCATTAAGCGTGCCGGAGTCGACACTTTCTATCCGGCAATTTCAGTCGGCACGGAAGAGTTGGAAGACGGTGCCTTCACAAACATCGCAGACGCGTTGAACGAAATTCCTTCCTTCGGTAATCCGGATGCGACACCGTTTGGTGCGCAGAACGCATTCTCTGTTGGTCAGAACTTCGTCGACTTTCTTGGTCTTGGCGCACAGCGTACGTTGACCCTGGTCAACGGTCGCCGTTTCGTATCAGCTAACACGCCTTCGATCTTCGGTGAGTCAGGTGGTCTCTAGGTTGACTTCAATGTCATCCCGGTTGCACTCGTTGAGCGCATCGAAACGATTGGTGTCGGTGGCGCACCCATTTATGGTTCTGACGCTATTGCCGGTACGATCAACGTCATTCTCAAGGACCGATTCGAGGGTGTTCAGCTGAACCTTCGTCGCGGAACTACCGGAGAACTTGACGGTGACTACGAGAGCATCTCGCTCGTCGCTGGCGCCAACTTCTCAGATGGCCGCGGTAATGTAACGATGTCGATGGAATCCTTCCGCCAGGATGGTCTGTTCCGCAAAGCGCGTCCTCGTTATACGGAAAACGATCCATTCTGGGGTTCGGAAGAAGGTGACGGACTCCGTCGCATCTTTCGTGACCAGCGCATCAACCTGTTCACGGACGGCGGTCTGATCGACCCGGGCGCATTTACGATTCCTTCATTAGGTGTTGGCGCGATGCAGGACGGTGACTTCTACCAGTTCAACGGGGCCTCAAACCTCGTGCCGTTCACGCCGGGTACTGACTACCCGGGTTCTGCGTTCTTTGCCCTTGGTGGCAGCGGACCTGACTTCTTCGACAACGTGGCACAGATTCAGTCGCCGCTGACTCGTGAAGTGTTTACGACCCGCATGAACTACGACATCTCTGATCGGGTAACCTTCTCGGCCGACGTACTGTTTGCGGATACCTGGGCTGACGAACTCGTCAACCAGGGTGGTTTCCAGACCTGGGTATTCGGTGGAACGAGTAATGTTCCGTTCTTCGACAACGATCATCCGTTCCTGCATCCGAACGCGCAAACGCTGCTGCAAAGTATTGGTGCGCCAGGTTTCTACCTGCATCGCTTCAATAACGACATCATCGACTCTTCAAATGAGCGTCAGCAGTTCCTGTGGCATGCAACGGCAGGTCTCGAGGGTGACTTCGACATAGGTGATCGCAACTTCGTATGGTCTGTTACGGCAACCCACGGTGAAAGTGATGGCTATACGAGCAGTGAAGGCATCATCGATGACCGCTTCCTGAGCGCGATCGCTGTCCGTCGTCTCGACGCGGCAGCACTGGCTGCTGTCGATGCTGATACTAACGCTGCAGAGGCGGCAATTCTCGGCTTCTCCGGCACATCGACTGCCGGCGTTGGTGACATTGTCTGCGAAAGCGTTTATCAGGCAGCACTCGGCAATGTCACGGGCACACAGGGTAACGGCCTGACGGACGACGACATGCCGGCGGTTCAGGGTTGTGTACCGCTGAATATCTTCGGCGAAGGTGTTCGCTCTGACGCAGCTCGCGAATGGGTGACTGCTGACCAGATGACGCAGTCCGCTATCGAGCAGTCTGTATTCAACGTCAACTTCGGCGGTGACCTGTTCGAACTGCCAGGTGGTTGGATGGCATTCAACGTCGGTTACGAAAACCGCAACGAATATGCGCTGTTTTCACCGGGTTCAGGTACGGAAGTACCGATTTCCCGTTCGTCTCCGTTTGCGGCAACGGGTGGCCAGTACGAAACGGACGAATTATACGGCGAACTCGTCGTACCGCTGGTCAGTGCCGACATGGACATACCGCTGGTTGAGTTCCTCGAGCTGGACGGTGCTTTCCGCCAGATCGATAACACGCTGGCTGGCAAAGCTGACGTTTGGACTGCAGGTCTTCGTTTTGCACCGGTTCAGGACATCACCTTCCGCGCGAACTACACGGAGTCTATCCGTGCACCGTCGCTGGTTGAGCTGTTTGCACCGCAGAACCAGACCTTTAATTGGGCAGACGATCCCTGTGACTTCCGTTACGTCAACGACGGACCGGTTCCGGCAACCCGTGCGGCCAACTGTGCGGCAGACATTGCCAACTATGACCCGGCAACGTTTACATCGAACATCGTGAACGCGACGGCGATGGGTACGACCGGTGGTAACCCGGGTCTGACAAACGAGTACGCAGAGTCCTACACGGTCGGCCTTACGTTTGAGCCGCGCTGGGTAGAGAACCTGCTGTTCACGGCCGACTACATCAACATCGAGTTGATCGACGCTATTCAGGAGCTGGAACTTACGCAGCTGATGAAATCTTGCTATGACTCTACCGGGTTCCCGAATGTATCGAGTTGCGGTAACTGGACACGTGATGCTACGGGCCAGGTAATCGACTTCACCCAGGGTCAGGCTAACGCTGCACTGTTCCTGTATGAGCAGCTGGAATTTGGCGCAAACTACAATTTCGAAGTTAGCGACTTCTTCGGCCTGTTCAGCGACACCTGGGGTGCACGCGACATGGGCAACTTCGAAACGCGTATGCGTTTAAACCACCCACTGGACCGTCGTATCTCGGTCGTAGGTGAGCCGAACGATAACACGCTCGGTGGCTACTCGGATCCGGAATGGTCAGGCACGTTTGACTTTATCTGGTCCGGTCAGAATGCGCGCGTTTTCTATCGCATGCTCTGGCAGGACGATGCATTGATCGATCCGACCGGTAATGACCGTTATGAAGACCTGAATGGCAACGAAGTGGTCAAGACCGACGCACGTTTCATCAGCAACTTAACGTTCTCGTACAACCTCGACGCGCTCTTCCCGGGTGCGCCGGAACGTACGTTGGTTCAGCTAACAGTTGGCAACCTGTTCGATCGTGAGCCGGACCTGTTGCAGGAAACCTCGGGCCACTTCGGCACGACGGAATTCCTGGGTCGTACTTACACCCTCAGCATGCAGGGTAACTGGTAAGCGTCGAACGAATTTCGCAGACAGCGAAATAATGAGGAAAGGCCCGCTGGCTACAGCGGGCCTTTTTTTATCTTCGTGATTTGGCGAGGCTACACTGCCACCGGCGACAGATCCCCGGGCTGGAAAGGCTCAATAAAGACATTGCGCACAGCTTTCACGACCTGCTACCCATCATTATTGTCGTTATCAGTGCCTTTCAGGTTGTTGTCATTCGCCAGCCTGCCCATTATCCATCCCTGTTTTCCAGTGGCAGGCCTGCAGCATTCCAGGCATCTATCCCTCCGGCAATCGAACGAACATTCGTATAGCCCATTGATTGCAGACTTTGTGCGCTCAGGGCGGATCGCCCGCCCGTCCCGCAATACAACACAATCGGTTGGGCCTCCGGCGGGGCATCGGCGACCGGCATCTCTGTCTGTACGAGACCATGAATTTTGAACTCGAGCATGCCGCGCGGTTCGCACACGGCGCCGGGCAGGTGTGCGGCGAGATACTCATCCCTGTCGCGGAGATCAATTAACAGGCATTGGGCATCTGCGGTCTCATGAAATTCCTCGACGCTGGTCTCGGAGATTTCTGCTTTGGCAGTGGCGACGAGATCGGTGGGTGATACAAGCATTAATCAATTCTCTTGGTTGGTTGAATAAGATGGGAAGTTGCCGGCGCATACGGGTCAGGCGGCATCAGATCGGATGTGATGGGGCGCGGCGACGATTATCGGCGGACGGGCAGTTTCTCGCAAGGTAGGTTACGATGACGGTATTCGATAGCCGTGTGGTTCACGACCAGACAGCGAATTCGCCCCGATGCCTCGTGGCGGACGTTTTTCGGCTCCTCCGACCGGCAGGACGGGCGGCTGATTGACATGCCATCTGATAGGGCTTAAAAAGCACGTGCAAAAAAATTAGAAGATCAGGCTATTCTAAATTATTCCGGACTTTCACCGGGGAGATTTGATGTTCACGAGCAATCCCTTCGCCGAGCTGTCTGCCTCGATAGCGCCATCTGTCATGCAGGCCTATGTTCTCGTCATGGTCATCCTCGTCGTGGTGGGCACGGCATACGATGTCCTGCACAAGAAGAGCGCGAAGTACTTCCGAGCCAAGATGAAGAAATCCAGGGCCGCGGGGAATAATGTTGGCGGAGCGGAAATGGTCTCCCTGGCAATAAGGACCGCGATCGTCGATGTTGCAGCTTCGGGTGAATTTTGCAATCAGAGGCGCCGCATTGCGCACCTCCTCGGTATGTACGGCTTCGTTTTCTTCGCCACCGCCACCGCGGTGATGGTGTTCCGGTATCCGACAGCTGATGTCGTGACCCCGGCGATCTGGCCGCAATTGTGGTGGCTCGGCGCGGCAATGATCTGTGTCGGCGGTTACTGGTTCTGGTTCTTCATACGGGCAGACGTCGCAGCCGAAGGCAGTTCGCCATTCCGGCTTATGAAGGCGGACCTGTTCATTCTTTCGCTGCTGGGCAGCGCGACTTTCGCGCTGGGCTGGGCCTATCTGCAGGCGACAGGGCACGGCTGGAGCATGATCGCCTTTTGGCTACACGTAATTTCTTCCACGATCTTGTTCGGTTCCGTTCCGTGGTCGAAGTTCGCTCACATGTTCTTCAAACCGGCAGCTGCGTTCGAGAAACGCCTGTCTGCCACCAATGGAACGCGATCCAACTTGCCCGCACCGGCAGACGAGCCTGAGCAATTCGGCAAAGTCAGGCATTCGGTTCGGAACTACTAAAGGGTAAACAATTCATGCCTACATTTGTGTATATGACGAGTTGCGACGGCTGTGGACACTGCGTCGATATCTGTCCGTCCGATATCATGCATATCGACAAGACCTATCGTCGCGCGGTCAATATCGAGCCGAACATGTGCTGGGAATGCTACTCCTGCGTCAAGGCGTGTCCGCAAAACGCGATCGATGCGCGGGGATACGCAGACTTCGCGCCACTCGGTCACAGCGTACGCACGCTGCGTGAGCCCGAAAAAGGCACGATCTCCTGGAAGGTTAAATTCAGGAATGGTAACGAGAAAAATTTCACGTCACCGATTCGCACGACGGACTGGGGGTCGATTCCTTCGCCGGCGGAGTTGCCGCCTCCCGGCGATGATGAATTCGAGAGCCAGGTTCTCGCCCACGAGCCCGCCGCATTGAATATCCAGGGCGGTGTCCCGACATTGCCGTCGGCCCAGTTCAGGAAGGGAGTGGTCTAGTGGGTCTGTTCTCGCGAAGAAAGACACATTTTGTCGATTCCGACGTGCTCGTCATCGGTGGTGGCATGGCTGGCTGTGGTGCTACCTACGAGGCACGTCACTGGGGTCGCGATCTCAAGATCGTGTGCGTCGAAAAGGCCAACATCGAGCGCAGTGGCGCCGTTGCCCAGGGCCTTTATGCCATCAACTGTTACATGGGCATGCAATGGGACGAGAACCAGCCCGAAGACCACGTTCGCTACGCGCGCAATGACCTCATGGGTCTCGTGCGTGAGGATCTCGGCTATGACATGGCGCGCCACGTCGATTCCACCGTGCACATGTTCGACAAGTGGGGCCTGCCGATGATGAAGGACCCGGAGTCGGGCCGGTATCAACGCGAAGGCAAGTGGCAGATCATGATCCACGGCGAGAGCTACAAGCCGATTGTAGCGGAAGCCGCCCGCAAAGCTG
>CAZVWF010000095.1:0-2996 GCA_964630795.1 uncultured Woeseia sp.
TCGAACCCCGATTCCCGGAGATACCATGCGAAAGGTAAGCCTGGCGGCCACACAGATGGCCTGCGTCGAGGACAGCAGCAAAAACATCGATCTCGCCGAACAGCAGGTTCGCGACGCCGCAGCGCGCGGCGCACAAATCATTCTGTTGCAGGAGCTTTTCGAAACGCCCTACTTTTGCAAGGACCAGCTGACCGAATATTTCGCGCTCGCGCATGACGGCCCGGACAACGCGCTGGTCAACCGCTTCCGCAAGGTCGCAAAAGAACTGTCCGTTGTACTGCCAGTCAGCTTCTTCGAGCGTTCGAACAACACCTACTTTAACTCCATTGCGATCATTGATGCAGATGGCAGCGTTCTTGGCCTCTATCGCAAGTCGCATATCCCGCAAGGGCCGGGATACGAAGAGAAATTCTATTTCAGTCCCGGCGACACCGGCTTCCAGGTCTGGGAGACCCACTATGCACGAATTGGTGTCGCTATCTGCTGGGACCAGTGGTTCCCCGAGGCTGCACGCAGCATGGCGCTGCTGGGCGCCGAGGTGCTGATGTACCCGACGGCTATCGGCTCGGAACCGCATGACCCTGATCTTGACTCCTGCGGTCACTGGCAAAGAACCATGCAGGGCCATTCTGCGGCTAATTGCATGCCGGTGGTTGCATCCAATCGTATCGGTGTCGAGAAAGGACAATCCTGTGACCTGACCTTTTATGGCAGCTCGTTCATCACGGACAATATGGGTGAAAAAGTAGCTGAGTCCGGCCGCGATTCGCAGGACATCATCGTTGCGGAGTTTGACTTCGACGCCATGCAAACCGCCAGGAGCACCTGGGGCCTTTTCCGTGACCGGCGGCCGGATCTCTACGGTAGCCTGCTCAATCTCGACGGCGCTGCGGCCGAGTCGTGACCGTGGAAGCCTTTCCGACTGCCGCATCAGCGGGCTTTTCCATGCCCGCGGAGTGGTCGCCGCACGAACGCTGCTGGATGGCCTGGCCCTGCCGCACAGACTTCTGGGGCGACAATCTCGCGCTGACCCGGAAGACCTTTGCCAACGTGGCCAACGCCATCGCCGAATTCGAACCCGTGACGCTGCTGGCACCACCAAAGGATGTCGAGCAGTGTCGCAGCCAGTGCAGCGCCAATGTCACGGTATTACCCGTCCAGCTCGACGACTCCTGGATGCGCGATAACGGTCCCAACTTCGTTGTCGATGCTGACGGTAATCTCGGCGCTTCCATCTTTCACTTCAATGCCTGGGGCCAGAAGCATGCACCGTGGGGGAAGGATGCAGCGGTCGGTCATCGCGTCGCTGAATATCTCGGTATCCGTACCTTTTCGTCGACTATCTACATGGAAGGGGGTGGCATCAACGTCGATGGCGAAGGCAGCTTGATGGTCACTGAACAAAACGTCCTGCACGAAAATCGTAATCCCGGCCTGCAGGAGGACGAGGCCGAGAGAATTCTGTGCGACGCGCTCGGCGTCGACACCGTGATCTGGTGTCCCGGCGATCCGGATGATACGGAGACGGACGGTCATATTGACGGTATCGCCTGCTTCCTGGAGCCCGGTCGTGTCCTTGTTGAAGTCTGCCCTGCCGAGGGCACCGCACGTTACGACGACATGCAGGCAAATCTGGAAGCGATTCGAAATGCGAAGGACTCTGCCGGCCGACGCCTCCAGGTTGAGACGATAGAAGAGGCTTACGAAGCCGACCGGCGCAGCGATATTTTCGCCTGCTCTTACATCAATTATTACATCGCCAATGGTGCGATCATCATGCCGTCTTTCGGCATCGACCGGGACGCCGATGCACGCGAACGTCTGGCCGGGCTATACCCGGACAGGGAGATCGTACAAGTGGGGATTGCAGATATCGCGATTGGTGGTGGTGGCATTCACTGCATTACGCAGCAGCAGCCGTGTTCAAACCAGGGCGAATCCCGAGGTCAACACGCGGACGGCTAAACACCTCGCGTTATTGGGATAACGAACTGAGGATTGCCTGAGAAAAAGGTGAGATGCCCGATTCTATGCGGCATTCGCCTCGGATGGGTCGTAGCCCAGGTTTGGCGCCAGCCAGCGTTCAATCCCGGCTATGTCCATGCCCTTTCTCTCGGCATAAGATTCGACCTGGTCACGGGAAACCTTGCCCACCGAGAAATACTTCGACTCGGGATGTGAGAAATAGAAACCGCTGACCGCTGCTGTCGGGAACATCGCGAAGGAGTCGGTGAGTTTTAGATCGATGGAGCGCTCAACATCGAGCAACTCCCAGAGCTTCGCTTTTTCCGTGTGATCCGGGCAAGCCGGATAACCCGGCGCCGGCCGAATGCCGCGATACTTTTCGGCAATCAGGTCGTCGTTTGCAAGCCGTTCATCCTTATCGTAGCCCCAGAACTCCTGGCGTATTTTCTCGTGCATATACTCCGCCAGCGCTTCGGCGAGACGATCCGCAAGCGCCTTCAACAGGATGGCGCTGTAATCGTCATGATCTGCCTCAAAGCGCTCGACGTGTTCGTCAATGCCGATGCCTGCCGTGACCGCAAAACCGCCCAGAAAATCGGCGACACCTGAATCAGCCGGGGCAACATAGTCGGCGAGACAATGGTGGAACTGTCCTTCGGCCTTGCTGCGTTGCTGTCGCAGGTGACACAGTCGCATGCGCTCGGCCTTGCGCGAATCATCTTTGTAAATCCGAATGTCGTCGTGGTCGATGGCGTTGGCAGGATAGAGACCGATGACGCCGCGTGCCTGCAGCCACTGTTCTGACACAATCTTGTCGAGCATGACCGACGCGTCAGAAAACAACTTGCGGGCCGCGTCACCAACGACACGGTCACTCAGGATGGCCGGGAACTTGCCGTGAAACTCCCAGGCGTTAAAGAACGGCATCCAGTCGATGTAATCAGCCAGCGTCGCCAGGTCGATGTCATTGACTACGCGGTTCCCGGTAAATGTCGGTAACGGCGGCGTGTAGTCGCTCCAGTCCAGGCCAT
>CAZVWF010000095.1:3006-8716 GCA_964630795.1 uncultured Woeseia sp.
CACGCGCTGCGGACAGGGATACCTGCGGCGCCAGGCGGGACTTGCCTGCATGGCGCTCCCGGCGTCGCGCATTGTCCTCGCGTGTCTTCCGGACCAGTTCGACTCGCGTATCGGGTTCGGTCAAGGCCTGGGCAACACCAACCGAGCGCGACGCGTCTTTCACATAGATCACCGGACCATCGTAGTTTGGTTCGATCTTGACTGCCGTATGTGCCGGCGATGTCGTCGCGCCGCCGATCAGGAGCGGCAGGTCGAAGTCCAGTCGCTGCATCTCGCTGGCGACGTGAACCATCTCATCCAGCGATGGCGTAATCAGGCCGGACAAGCCAATGAAGTGCGCCTTTTCCCTGCGCGCTGTTTCTAGAATCTTCTCGCAAGAGACCATCACGCCGAGATCGATAACCTGGAAGTTGTTGCATTGCAGGACGACGCCGACGATATTTTTGCCGATGTCATGGACATCACCTTTCACAGTGGCCATGACGATCTTGCCATTGGACTCCAATGCACCGCCCCTCTCCTTTTCTATAAACGGTACGAGGTGAGCAACGGCTTTCTTCATGACGCGAGCGGATTTGACGACCTGCGGCAGGAACATCTTGCCGGCGCCGAACAGGTCACCCACGACGTTCATGCCGGACATCAGTGGCCCTTCAATGACCGACAGCGGCCGGTCGGCAACCAGCCGCGCTTCTTCCGTGTCGTCGACGATAAATTCATCGATGCCGTTGACCAGCGCATACTCCAGCCGCTTGTCGACCGGCTCCTCACGCCAGCGAAGATCCTTCGCCTTACCCTTCTGGCCGCCCGCCTGACCTTTGTATTCCCCGGCTACTTCGAGCAGGCGCTCCGTCGCATCGTCGCGTCGATTCAATACGACGTCCTCGACGGCGTCGCGCAATTTGTCGGGCAGGTCTTCGTATATGGCAAGCTGGCCGGTATTCACGATACCCATGTCCATGCCGGCGCGAATGGCGTGATACAGGAAAACGGAGTGGATCGCCTCGCGCACGATGTTGTTGCCACGAAAAGAGAACGACACATTGCTGACGCCGCCACTCACCATCGCGTGCGGCAACGATGCCTTGATCTCCCGCGTCGCCTCAATGAAATCCAGCCCGTAGCTATTGTGCTCCTCGATGCCGGTGGCAATCGCGAAGATGTTCGGGTCGAAAATGATGTCGGCGGGATCGAAGCCGACTTTCTCGGTCAGGATCTCGTAGGAACGTTTGCAGATTTCAACTTTGCGTACGACGGTGTCGGCCTGGCCGTTTTCGTCGAAGGCCATCACGATGACCGCAGCACCGTAGTCCCTGACGAGGCGCGCCTGCTCGATGAAAATCTCTTCACCTTCTTTCAGGCTGATCGAATTGACGACGCCCTTGCCCTGCACGCAGCGCAATCCTGCTTCGATGACCGACCACTTCGATGAATCGATCATGACGGGCACACGCGCAACGTCGGGTTCCGACGCAATCAGGTTCAGGTAGGTCACCATAGCCTGCTCGGAGTCGAGCATGCCTTCGTCCATATTGACGTCGACGATCTGGGCACCGTTCTCAACCTGCTGGCGCGCAACTTGTACCGCGTCACTGTAATTGTCGGCCTCGATCAGTTTCCTGAATATTGCAGAGCCAGTGACGTTGCTGCGTTCGCCAACATTCACAAACAGATCGCCCGGCCCGATGTGGACGGGTTCCAGGCCCGATAAGCGACAACGAACCTCGACTTCCGGCACCACGCGGGGCGCCTGGTCATCTATGACCGCTCGCAATGCGCGTATATGGTCAGGTGTCGTGCCGCAGCAGCCGCCAATCAGGTTAACGAGACCACTGGATACGAACTCGCCCATGACTTCGGCCATGTACTCCGGTGATTCATCGTATTCACCAAATTCGTTGGGAAGACCGGCGTTGGGATGCGCACTGACACGTGTATCCGCCACCCGCGACAATTCCGCGACATATGGGCGCAAGTCGTCAGCGCCAAGCGCGCAATTCAAGCCAATCATGAACGGGTCCGCATGGCGGACGGAGTTCCAGAATGCCTCTGTCGTCTGGCCCGACAGGGTTCGACCCGACGCATCGGTAATCGTGCCCGAAATCATCACGGGCAGCTCGATGCCGGTTGCATCGAAACTGCGTTTGATCGCGAAGATCGCCGCCTTGGCATTCAGCGTATCGAAAATGGTTTCGATCATCAGGAAATCGACGCCGCCTTCGATCAACGCCGTCGCCGCAACTTCGTAGGTTTCGGCCAACTCGGAAAATGTGATGCTGCGGTATCCGGGATCATTGACGTCTGGCGAGATCGACGCCGTACGATTGGCCGGGCCGAGCACACCGGCGACGTAGCGCGGTGAACCAGCCGTTGCAGCGTAAGCATCGGCCGCATCCCGAGCAATTTTCGCCGATGCGGAATTGATCTCGGCAACCAGCGATTCCATGCCGTAATCGCCCATCGATGGCGCATTGGCGTTAAACGTATTGGTTTCGAGAATGTCTGCGCCGGCCTCCAGGAAACGCCGGTGAATCTCGTGGACCAGTTCCGGTCGCGTCAACGACAGCAGGTCGTTGTTTCCCTTCAGATCGGACTTCCAGTCTGCGAACCGCTCGCCACGGTAGTCACTTTCAGTCAAACCGTAACCCTGGATCGAGGTACCCATGGCACCGTCCAGCAACAGGATTCGCTCGTCCAGCGCGGCCATCATCGATTCGACTCGCTGGGTCCGGTCCATGATCAGGCCGCCTTCTTCGGCCGCACACCGATCGCATGACAAATCGCGAACGCGAGCTCCGAGCGATTGAGTGTATAAAAGTGAAATTCACGAACACCTTGTTTCTTCAACAGGGCCACCTGTTCGATCGCCACGCTGGCTGCAATCAGTTTGCGGGTTTCCGGATCATCGTCGAGTCCATCGAAGCGGTCTTCAAGCCACGCCGGCACGGTCGCTCCGCACTGAGCCGCAAACCGTGTCAGTTGCGGGAACCGGGTGATCGGCAGGATACCGGGCACGACAGGTGCATCGATACCTGAAGCCGCGCACTGGTCACGAAACCGAAAGAAATGGTCGATCTCGAAAAAGAACTGGGTGATGGCGCGCGATGCGCCAGCATCGACCTTTCGTTTGAGATTGTCGAGATCCGCGGAAGCACTCTCCGCCTCCGGGTGCACCTCGGGATAGGCGGCGACTGAAATATCGAAGTCTGCGACCTGTTTTAAGCCGGCAACCAGGTCGGACGCATAGGCATAGCCGTTCGGGTCGGGACGGTAAGTGCTGTCGTCTCGCGGCGGGTCGCCTCGCAATGCGACGAGATTGCGAACACCCATATCCCAATAGCGACGCGCGATATCTTCAATCTCGCCGCGACTTGCGCCGATGCATGTCAGGTGCGGCGCCGCGGTCAGGTCAGTTTCATTCTGGATTCGCGTGACAGCCGCGTGCGTACGTTCACGCGTCGAGCCATCCGCGCCGTAGGTGATAGACACAAACGAAGGGTGCAGCACACCGAGGTGGCGAATGGAATTCCACAGCGTTTTTTCCATGGCCTCCGTGTTTGGCGGGAAAAACTCGAACGAAACCTCCATGTTGTCGGCCGTCATGGTCTTAAACTGCGCTCAGGCAGCCTCGGTTCGCTTTTCGGCTGCAGTCGCCACCGAAACGAGCCATGCCGGGTTTTTCTGCGGGACAAATCGGGCCGGCGCCAGCCGCAGTCCCGCCTCACAGCTCCATGCCGCCAGCGCTTCCCGGACCTCATGTGACGGTTGATTGGCGACCGATTCGAGAACGAACAGGCGGCCACCCGGTCGCAGGAGACGACGCGCTTCAGCAAGTGCCCGCGCCGGTTTTTGCGCATTTGCCAGCACGTCATCGATGATGATGGTGTTGAACTCAGCATCCGCGAACGGCAGTCGATACATGTCGCCTTTTCTCAAGCTGCAATTCGGGATACCCGCGAGCATCAATTCTGCACGGGCCAGTTGCCTGGCATCTGCGTCGATGTCAACGCCAACAGCACGATTTGCACGACTGGCAAGCAGTTTGAGAATGGTGCCACGACCACAGCCAACGTCGAGCAGGTCGCCGATGGGTGCCGTTACCGTCAGGTCCAGAATGGCGCGATGTAATGCACGTTGTGCAGACTCATCCTGTTTGTCCTGTGCGCTGTCATCGATTCGATCACCACGGCCTTTTTGCAGAAGGTGCCAGTCGGCTTCGAAGTCGGGGTCCTCGTGTGGAATCATTTCGAGCAGCTGCTTCAGGTCTTTGCCCGCGTCCCCGCTGCGTGGCACGCGATAAAAGACACGCTTGCCGTCACGGAAGCGCCGTAGCAGGCCCGCCTCGCACAGCGCTTTCAGTTGCTGCGAAATCCTCGGCTGGCTCTGGCCGATCACACGAGTCAGCTCCGACACGCTGCACTCACCCTTGTTGCACAAGGCAACGAGACGCATGCGCGTCGGATCG
Organism: uncultured Woeseia sp.; assembly: GCA_964630795.1. Taxonomy (GTDB): domain Bacteria; phylum Pseudomonadota; class Gammaproteobacteria; order Steroidobacterales; family Woeseiaceae; genus SZUA-117. The sequence goes on from CAZVWF010000095.1 coordinate 7,472, forward strand.
CCGAGGATCTTAAGCCGTTGAATTAATGCTGATGTCCGCAATAGCATAAATATATAAATAATTATTTATATGTAAGGATGAAATTGTAGCACGACCTTCCAGTGACGAACACCTCGCAATGCCGCATTCGGGCAATTTATTCAGGGGCAGTAGTATTTTGGAGACGAACCGGGGTGTCGGGAATCAACAGGATGCGGCGTCACCTGTATCGCTTCCGGCTTCACGGGCTCCGGTGATCGGGGCCATCCGCTATGAGTCAATGACGGCCGAAGGGTATGAATTCATCTGACCCATTTGGCAGTTATTCCGGCGTCGCCGGCCTCAGGGTCACCGAGCGCAGCATGATCGGGTTCCACAGTGATTCCTGTGGCGTAATCCCGATCGCTGATTCTCCTTCGGGTAGCGTCAGTTGGCCGATGAATTGATTCGTCACTGTCTGCAGGCCACCGGTTGATTCTACGGTGAGTGATTTTTCCTCGTTGTTCGCCAATAACAGGAAACCCGCAGACATCTCCGCGGCGACATCGGCGTACACGTCGAATGTACCGGGCTTATCGACCCTTACCAGCCAATCCACGCGACTTTGGAAGTCCGTCCACCCGTCCAGGTAGAAAGCAGAATCGTCGTCCTGCCTCAGTTGCAATCTGCCCCCATACCCGGGGTTATGGATATGGGCATCATCCATTGCCAGCACCAGGACACCTTCCCGGTCTTGTCCAGGCAGTATCCTTTCCACATCGAGTTTGCCGGTGATCTTCAACACGATGACCGTATCAACATCGTCAAGGGGTTTGTCCGGGAGTTGCAACACGACACCTGCTTGCGTTCTCTCGACTTGAATCTGTTGCTGGAAGTCCGCCATGAAGTAGGCGCCGTTCACTTCGCTACGCAAACCATCCAACCGGAGCAGGCCGTCCTCAGGCCAGTCAAACACGTGCAGGAACAAGTCCGTCGCATTGGGATATTCTTTCCTGGTGGCCCGCCCCCACGGCAGGCGAACAAACGGGCTGGCGGTGGTGCCATAGATCGACGAAGAATTCACGCTCATCCATTCACCGACGTCTTTCAACCGCTCGATACTCGCCTGCGGAATCTCTCCATTCGCCATCGGCCCGACATTCAAAAGGTAATTGCCGCCCTTGCTGGCAGAGTCGACGAGATTGCGGATTAACTGCCCGCTGGATTTCCAGTCATCATCGTAGGACTTGTAACCCCAGGTGGTGTTCATCGTCATGCAGGCTTCCC
>CAZVWF010000096.1:0-8152 GCA_964630795.1 uncultured Woeseia sp.
GCATCGTTCACCTGGAAGCGCGTCGCAAAATTGTCGCAACAGTCCAGCACAACATCCGCCAGGCTCACGGCCTCGAGCAGGGCTTCGCCGCTCAGCCGGTCGGGAATTTCCGTCAGGCGAACATCCGGGTTCATCGCCGCGAGACGCGATGCCGCACGGACCGCTTTGAGTTGACCAATATCCCCGGGTCCGTAAAGCGTCTGCCGACCCAGGTTGGTCTCGTCAACCGTGTCGAAGTCACAGAGCAACAACCGGCCGACGCCGGCGCAGGCGAGGTAGCTGGCCGTTGCGCAGCCGAGACCGCCAAGTCCGATAATCAGGGCCGTCGATTCGCGTATTCGCTTCTGGCCGGATGCGCCAACCTGCTCCAGTGCGACATGTCTCGCGTAGCGGCTCACAATGACCTATGCGGCGGTTGCAGACTCGATGATGACCGCATCAACCGGGACATCCGAATGGTCGGCATTATTGCCGGTCGGGACGGCGGCGATCGCGTCAACAATATCCATGCCCGTCGTGACTTTGCCAAAGACGGCATAACCGAAGTCGCGACCACCATGATCGAGAAAATTGTTGTCGCGGAGATTGATGAAGAATTGTGCCGTGGCACTGTCGACGACCTGTGTGCGCGCCATCGCAAGGGTGCCGCGCATATTCTTCTCACCGTTGTCAGCTTCGTTCTTGATCGGGTCACGTGTCTCCTTTTGCGACATATCAGGCGTGAAGCCGCCACCCTGGATCATAAAATTCGGAATGACCCGATGAAAAATCGTGCCGTCGAAAAAACCGTCGTTGACGTACTGGCGAAAGTTTTCGCAGGAAACAGGCGCGGTTTCTTCGAAGAGTTCGATGACGATATCGCCATGGTTTGTGCTGATGGTGATCACTTGTATTCCCTTGGATTTACGGTGGGAGGAGTATATAGAAGCCGGCCACGGATGTTTCGATGATTCAGGGCCTGGTCGCGGCGGTCACTCTCGGCCGGCCCTCGATATCGCGGGCCAGCCCGATGTCCTCCCAGCCGTTATCTTGCAGGATAGCCGCGACCGGCGCCCCCTGCGCGTCGCCGTGTTCCAGAAGTAAGCTGCCACCGGGCTTCAGGATATTCGCGACTGTGCTGGCGAGTTCGCGGATGGCATCCAGCCCTTCGTCGCCCGCGTCGAGCGCATCCAGCGGTTCGAAGTTCAGGTTTACGAGGTGCGGGTCATTACTCGCAATGTAAGGCGGATTACTGACGACGACATCGAACGTCCGGCCTGCCAGCGGCTCTGTCCAGTTGCCGGCGACGAACTCGATGTTCGGAATGTCCAGCTCCCTGGCATTCTGCGCGGCAATCGCCAGGGCATCTTCCGAGCGGTCGGTCGCGGTCAGTTGGCAAAGCGGTCTTTCCCTGGCGAGCGCCAACGCGATTGCGCCACTGCCCGTGCCAAGATCCGCGATCTCCCATTCAGCCTTCTGCGGAATGCGCCCCAGGGCCTGTTCGATCAACGTCTCGGTATCCGGTCGCGGGACCAGGGTCGCCGGACTGACGATCAGGGGCATCGACCAGAATTCCTTGACACCCGTGATGTAAGCCATCGGCATTCCGCCGGCGCGTTGTGCCAGGGCGTTGTCGAAACGTTCCACCGCGTCGCTGTCCATTTCGTCATCAGGATGGGCAAACAGATAGCTCCGCTGCACATCCATGGCGCGTGCCAGCAGCAATTCTGCGTCCAGGCGCGGGCTTTCGCTGCAGTCCTTGAGCCGCCTTACGGCTGACGCAAGCGCGGCATCGATTCTCGGTTTCTCATTCAAAGACAAGGGCCCTTCGCGTACCATGTTGGCAGATACCAATCGATACCGTAAACGACATGCACGTATTCTCCAACACGCTCGAAATGGTCGGCCGCACGCCGATGCTCGAAATCAACAACATCGACACAGGTCCCTGCCGCCTGTTTCTGAAGCTCGAACTCATGAACCCGGGCGGATCGATCAAGGATCGCATCGGCATGTCTATGATCGAAGAGGCGGAGAAACGCGGCGACATCAAGCCGGGTGATACGCTGGTCGAGGCGACGGCGGGAAATACGGGACTCGGCCTTGCTCTGGTTGCTGCGCAAAAGGGATACCGGTTGACCCTGGTCCTGCCGGACAAGATGAGCCAGGAAAAGATTTTCAACCTGCGTGCGATGGGTGCAGAGGTCGTGCTGACCCGATCTGACGTGGGCCGGGGACACCCGGAGTACTACCAGGACCTGGGCCGCAGTATTGCCGAGGAGCGGGGCGCCTACTTCATCAACCAGTTCGGCAATCCGGACAATCCGCTGGCGCACGAGATGACGACAGCGCCGGAGATCTTCGAACAACTCGGGGGCAAGGTGGATGCCATCGTGCTCGGTGTCGGCTCAAGTGGCACAGTGAGCGGGATCAGCACATACCTGCAAGCACATTCGCCAAATACCGAAATCGTCATCGCCGACCCGGTTGGCTCGATCGTGGCGGACTTCATCAACAAGGGTGAATTCGGCGAAGGGAGTTCGTGGCTGGTCGAAGGGATCGGCGAGGACTTCATCCCGGACATCGCCGACTTCACGGGCGCGACAAAGGCCTACAGTATTTCAGACGCAGAATCGTTCAGCACGGCGCGCGAGCTGTTGAAAAAAGAAGGCATGCTCGCCGGCTCATCGTCCGGTACCTTGTTGTGCGCGGCACTGAAGTATTGCCGGGAGCAAACAGAAGAAAAACACGTCGTCACGTTTGCCTGCGATACCGGCAACAAATACCTGTCGAAGTTGTTCAACGACTTCTGGCTCGAAGACCAGGGGTTCATTCAGCGTGAACCGCACGGCGATCTGAGAGACCTCGTCGGGCGTCCGCATGGTGAACGTGCCACGATTACGGTGGGACCGACCGACATCCTTACGACGGCGCACAACCGGTTGCGTAATGCGGGTTTCTCCCAGTTACCTGTGATGGACGAAGGCAAACTGGTCGGTGTCGTGACTGAAGACACCATCATCCAATACACTTTCGGAAAGCCCGAGCTCATGAATGCAACGGTGGGCGAAGCGATGGAGACGGCCTTCATTCAGCTGGAGAAGAGTACCAGCATGAATAACCTCGTCGCTATGCTCTCTGTGCAGCCCTATGCTGCCGTGATGGATGGCGACAGTTTCCTCGGGCTGATCACCCGTTCCGACGTATTGAATTACCTGCGCAAGCAGATTTAATCAGGGGGTCGACGTTTACTCGCCCAGCGCGGCGAGTCGATCGGCCTGGTATTCGTTAACGAGTGGGTCGACGACCTGGTCCAGGTCGCCCTCGAGGATCTCGGCAAGCTTGTAGAGCGTCAGGTTGATGCGGTGATCAGTGACGCGTCCCTGAGGGTAGTTGTACGTCCGGATTCGTTCAGACCGATCGCCGGAGCCGACCTGGGATTTGCGATTGAGTGCCTGCTCTTTTTCGCGAGTGGCGATCTCGACGTCCAGCAACTTGGCCTGCAGCAGTGACATCGCGCGGGCCCGGTTTTTGTGTTGCGACCGCTCGTCCTGGCATTCGACGACGATGCCGGTCGGCAGGTGAGTCAGTCTGACAGCGGAGTCGGTCTTGTTAACGTGCTGACCACCCGCACCGGACGCCCGATAGGTATCGATGCGCAGATCACTGGTGTTGATGTCGATTTCCTCGATTTCGTCGGGCTCCGGGAGGACGGCCACCGTACAGGCGGATGTATGGATGCGGCCCTGGGATTCCGTTGCAGGCACGCGCTGTACCCGGTGTGCGCCGGATTCGAACTTCAGGCGGCCATAGATGTTGTTGCCTGAGATGCGGCTGACGATCTCCTTGTAACCGCCATGCTCGCCTTCGCGTGCACTGATGATCTCAATCGGCCACCGCATCGACTCGGCGTACTTCGAATACATCCGAAACAGGTCGCCCGCAAAGATGGCCGCCTCGTCACCACCGGTGCCCGCCCGGACTTCGAGGAACACATTGCTGTCGTCATGCGGATCGGGCGGAATGAGTGACTTCTGCAATTCGAGTTCCAGTGCCGCGCTTTTCTCCGTCAACGACGCGAGTTCTTCCCGGCCCATCTCGCGTACCTCATCGTCACTGTCGCTCGCTAATTCCCCGGCTGCCACAATGTCGTCACTCATTGCCTCGTATTCCTTGAAGAGCTGCATAACGGGTTCAAGGCGAGCGTATTCCCTGGACAGGTCCCGGAACTGATTCTGGTCTCCGATTACGTCGGGGTCCGCCAGCAGGCCGGAGACTTCCTCGAACCGGTCGCGTGTTGACTCGAGCTTGGTCCGTATGGAGTCCTTCATGACTTGTCCTCGCCATTCAATCCAAACAGTTCCCTGGCGACATGCACGAATTCCTTATCGGATTGCTCGCCCGCCTCACGCAGGCGGACGCTCGGTTGATGCAGGAGTTTCTTCATGAGCGCGGATGTCACGTAGTCGAGAACCTCGTCCTGGTCAGCACCTTTGGCGAGGCGCCGCCTGGCCTGTTCAAGCACCTGCTCGCGCATTTCCTCGCCATGATCCCGCAGTGCTGTAATGACAGGCGCAGCCTGTTTGGACCGTTCAATGCTGAGATAGCGGCGGGTTTCGTCGTCCAGTATACGATTGGCATCGAGTGCCGCAGCCTCCCGGCTACTCTGGCCTTCCATGATGACCTTGTCGAGGTCGTCGACGCCATAGAGGTAGACGTCGTCCAGGCTCGTGATCTGCGGATCGAGATCACGCGGCACGGCAATATCAACAGCGAACACCGGCTTGTGGCGGCGTTGCCTGATCGCCGAGGCCATTTGGTCATACGAGACAACCGGCTCTGCGCTTGCCGTTGAGCTGATCAGGATATCGGCCTCCGGCAGGGTGCCCTCGAGCTCCGAGAGCGGCAGTGCGAATCCATCAAAGCCGGAGGCGAGTTTCTGCGCACGTTCCAGGTTTCGGTTAGCGATAAACAAGCGGCCGATGTCTTTGGCGTACAGGTGTTTCGCAACGAGCTCGATTGTAACGCCGGCGCCAATCAGGAGCGCGGTGTGTTGCGAAAAGCCGGCGAAAAACTGCTTGGCGAGATTGACGGCAGCATAGGCTGCTGACACCGGGCTGGCGCCAATCTCGGTGTCGGTCCGTACTTTTTTCGCCACCGAAAATGTGTGATGAAAGAGACGGCTGAGTTGCGGGCCGACTGTCGCTTGCAGTTCCGCCTGGCGGAAAGCGTCTTTGAGCTGGCCCAGGATCTGCGGCTCGCCCAGCACCATCGAGTCCAGGCCGCAGGCCACGCGAAACAGGTGCCGAATCGCATCTTCCTGTGTCCTCGTAAAAAGTGCCTGTTTCGTGGCGTCGGTCATTGCCTGGTCATCTTCAAGCCAGGCACGAATTTCACCGGCTCCGGCGTCGTCACAGTCCAGGTAGAGTTCGGTCCGATTACAGGTGGACAAGACCACGGCTTCAGAGACGCCGACCAACCCGGTCACTGCCTGGAGTGCCCGGTCGACGCCGTCGCCTTCAAACACGACCTGCTCACGTATTTCGACAGGTGCCGTGTTATGGTTCAGCCCGAGAATGTACAGCGGCATTGGGGTTTTGGGGATCCAGAGTGCAAATCAACGCGTATGATAAGCGAACTGGTGACGCAGTTCCTTGTCTGTGTTCACGTCGAACAGCGAAATTCCGATCAACGGAATGATGAGTATCAATACAGTGTCGAGTACCCCGCATAAACTCACGCGATTATGCGTCCTGGCAATCAGTGTGGGGATGTTGGCCTTGAGCCCGTTCGCTCAGGCGGATGAAGAGAATGAGGCGGCGGCCGATCACATCATAGCCGCCGAAGAGGCGCTGAATGAGCAACGCTACCAGGACGCTTCCCGCGAGTACCGGATTGCCGCGACCTTAAGTGAAAATCCCGAAGTCGCCAAGACAGCGACCCGCATCGCTTACAGTTATGCTTTTAATGATGATGCCATCGAATCGGCACGTCGCTGGGTCGAACTCGAGCCGGACAGCGACGAAGCACGCCTTTATATTGCCCAGATCTATCTGCGGGTTGGCGAAATCCGTAATTCGCGAAGGAATTTCGCGAGACTGCTCGAGAAAGACGATGAACCGGTAGACGAACAGCTTTTGAGGCTCATCCCGGTGCTGGCGAGGGAAGATTCCGGCCACGCCTACCAGGTGATGCGCCAGCTGGCACGCAAGTATCGCAAATCCCCCTATGCGCATTACGCGGTTGCGGTGCTCGCGCTCGATGCGGGTGAACTGAAAGTCGCAGCAGAACGTGCGCGGAAAGCGATCGAAATCGACGACGAGTGGGTCAAGCCGCACCTCGTCTATGCGCGCTCCCTGCTCCTGCAGGGTGACGAAGCCGGTGCGATTGACTACACGGCGCGACTGATCGGCGATGACCCCGACCCGGACCCGGAAGCTCGTCTCGAACTCGCCATCATGCTGGTTTCGGCCGGACGGGATGACGATGCGTTGAGCCAGGTCAACCAGATTTTGCTGGAGCAGCCCTACCGGACGGATGCCCTGCGGTTGATGGCTATCATCAATTTCCGGCTTAACCGCATGGATGCAGCCAAAGCCGATTTCCAGGACCTGCTTGAATCCGGCAGCTACCGGATGGACGCGCTGCATTACCTGGGCCGCATCGCAGATCGTAACGGTGAAGACGATGAGGCCATACGTTACTACGCACAGGTTACCGGTGGCAGCAATGCGGTGTTGTCGCAGAGCAGGGCTGCCGGCATTCTTGTGCAGCAGGGTGAGCCGGAGAAGGCCCTCGAGTACCTGAACCGGTTCTCCGGGATTAACCCGAATTTCGCCGTGGACATGGTGCGCGTTAAAGCCCAGGTGCTTGCCAGCATCGAGCGCTACGACGAGGCGCTCGAACATTACGATATGGCCGTCTCGTATCGACCGGATGTGGAAGGGCTGGTGCTGGGGCGCGCAGAGCTGCTGCTCGTGATGAACAGGCTGGACGATGCGATTGCCCAGTACACGGAAGCCACGAAGCGCTGGCCCGATAGTGCAATGTCCCTGAACGCGCTCGGTTACACACTGGCCGATCGCACGGATCGGTACGACGAGGCGGCGAAACTGATCAGGAAAGCACTGGATCTTGATCCGGACAGTCCCGCGATCATCGATAGCTGGGGCTGGGTGCTGTACCGGCAGGGTCGCAGTGAAGAAGCGCTGCCGATCCTGAAAGAGGCTTATGAGAAGCTGCGCGACCCCGAAGTCGCTGCGCACATCGTTGAAGTGCTGTGGGCACTCGGCCGGCAGGATGATGCGACGGTCGCGCTGGAAGAAGCCGAACAGCGGTTTCCCGGCAACGATCTCCTGTTGGACGTGCGAAAGAAGATCGCGCCAGTGACGCCCTGATTCGCGAGCACGATGCGCTGTCGACGCCTCGCCACTGGAATCCTTCTCGCCGCGGTCATCTTTGCCGGCTGTACAACCACCCGCAGTGTCCTGCTACCCGACCTCAGCCAATGGGAGACCCGTAAGGCCGTTCTCGAGCAAACCGACGAATGGGATTTTTCAGGTCGGATCGGCGTGCGAGCCGGTGACGAGGGATTCAACGGCAAGATCTGGTGGCGCCAGGACGGCATCGTTTATCGAGCCCGCCTGAGCGGGCCCATTGGCGTCGGCACCGTTTTTGTCAACGGGGACGGCCGGGAAGCGACTTTGACCGACAGAGATGGTGTTGTCACGGAGCTAGACGACGCCGATGTCGATATCAGGACCCGATATGGCTGGACGATTCCCGTGACCAGCCTGCGATTCTGGACGCTGGGTATACCGGATCCCTCGCTGCCATCAAGTATCGTATTCAATGAGGACGGGCAGATGAGCAACCTGCGGCAGGGGCATTGGATAGTGACGATCGGGGAGTATGCAGACGGCGGTGGTCAGGCCATGCCGCGACGCCTGACTGCAGTTTCCGGCGATATTCGCGTCCGACTTGTTATCGACGAATGGGCCTTCAGGTAAGGTAGTGAGGCTTCGATTTGCGCGATTGACAGTCCGGGGGGGTGCGCCGCACAATTGCGCGCACGGAGAGGCGCGCCACGGTGCGCTAAAGCATGATGAGATTGAGGATGAATGGGGTGTAGCCAAGTGGTAAGGCAACGGGTTTTGATCCCGTCATGCGCAGG
>CAZVWF010000097.1:0-8126 GCA_964630795.1 uncultured Woeseia sp.
GACTTCGGTCGGGTAATCAACCCGATGATCGTGGAAGGACAGGTCCATGGCGGTGTGATTCAGGGTATCGGCCAGGCACTGTACGAGGAGTGCGTCTATGACGAGTCTGGTCAGTTATCCAGTGGCACGATGATGGACTACTGTCTGCCGAAGGCCGATGCCGTGCCGAACGTTGATGTGACAACCAACGTTACGCCGTGCACGCACAACGTCCTCGGCGTCAAAGGCTGTGGTGAGGCTGGCGCCATTGGTGCGCCGCCTGCCGTGATTAATGCCGTGGTGAATGCCCTGGCAGACGACGGGGTGGAAGATATTGTGATGCCTGCGACGCCGGAGCGTGTCTGGCAGACCATCCAGGCAGCGAAGCAGGGGGGATCAGCCTGATGTACGACTTCAATTACCATCGTCCGTCATCCATCGACGAAGCGAAGCAGATTCTCTCGTCCAGTGAGGATGCCATGCTCGTTGCCGGTGGCATGACCTTGTTGCCGACCATGAAGATGCGCCTCGCTCGTCCATCAGACCTGGTTGATTTATCCGGTATCGACGGACTTGACGGCATATCCGATAACGGCGATGCCATCGTCATCGGTGCCATGACGCGGCATGCCGATGTGGCTTCAAGTGATGTGGTCAGGAACGCGATTCCGGCGCTTGCCGATCTTGCCGACTCGATCGGCGACGCACAGGTGCGCAATCGGGGCACCATTGGTGGCTCGCTCGCCAACAGTGATCCCGCGGCCGATTATCCTGCCGCGGTGCTGGGCCTGAACGCGACGATCAAGACCGATCAGCGCGAGATTGCCGCCGATGATTATTTCAAAGGATTGTTCGAAACAGCGCTCAACGAAGACGAAGTCCTCCTTTCGGTATCGTTTCCGAAACCCGACAAGGCGGCTTATGCGAAATTTCCGAATCCGGCGTCACGATATGCGGTCGCTGGCGTAATGGTGGCTCGCACCGGTGATGGCGTTCGTGTCGCGGTCACGGGTGCCGGCGCTTGCGCATTTCGAGCCACTGCATTCGAAGATGCGCTCAACGGATCGTTCTCCGCGGACGCATTGGCAGGCCTGTCTGTCGACGCCGAGGACCTGAACAGCGACATCCATGCGAGCGCTGCCTACCGCGCCCACCTCGTCGGGGTCATGGCGGCCCGTGCAGCAGAGGAAATCAGTGACTGACGTTGTGAGCCTGCCGGCTGACGTGTCGTCGGCAGAATCGCTGCTGGCATCGGGCGACTACGTGGCAGGCCGCGATCTCGCCACCGTGATCTTCCTTGCTCTCAAGATGCGCCGCCCGCTGCTGCTGGAAGGCGAGGCAGGTGTGGGCAAGACGGAAATCGCGAAAGTCCTTGCATCCGGCCTGAATCGTGACCTTATACGACTGCAGTGCTTTGAAGGGCTCGATCTCGCCAGCGCAGCCTATGAGTGGAACTATCCCCGGCAGATGGTGGCGATTCGCCTCGCCGAAGCCGCCGCCGATGGGGCAAACGTCAGCGATAACCTGTATACCCGCGAGTACCTCATCGAGCGCCCGTTACTGCAGGCTTTGCAGCCGCACAAAAAGGGCCCGCCCGTACTGTTGATCGATGAGATCGATCGCGCGGATGAGCCCTTCGAGGCATTCCTGCTGGAGGTATTGTCGGATTTCCAGCTGAGCGTGCCGGAGCTGGGTACGATCCGGACGGAAACGCCGCCTATCGTGATCATCACGTCCAACAGGACACGCGAAGTTCACGATGCCCTTCGTCGTCGATGCCTGTATCACTGGGTGGACTTCCCGACCCTCGAGGCGGAGCAAAAGATCCTGTCGCTCAAAGCGCCTGCGCTGGAAACGGCGCTGCGCGAACAACTGGTTCAGTTCATTCACCGTCTTCGTGACGAGGATCTTTTCAAGCGACCGGGCGTGGCGGAGTCGATCGACTGGGCGCAAGCGCTCACTCAACTGGATGTTGTCACGCTGACGCCGGACCTGATCAACGATACGCTGGGGTCCCTGCTCAAGTACCAGGATGACATCGCCCGTGTGCAGGGCAGCGAGGCGGCGCGCTTGCTCGCGGAGATCCAGGCGGCCGCCTGATCACCGTGATGCAGGCAACGGACAGTCGAATTGCGCAAAATGTGCTGCTGTTTTGCCGTACGTTGCGCGAGGCCGGCTTGCCGATCGGTCCCGGCCAGGTCATCGATGCCGGCCATGCGATTTTGCAGACGGGTATTGAACGCCGTGATGATTTTTATACCGCGCTGCGCGCTGTCCTCGTGACCGACCCGACGCACTTCGCCGTGTTTGACCAGGCCTTCCGGATCTATTTTCGAAATCCCCGGTTGCTTGAACGCATGATGGGGTTGCTGCTTCCGGTGATCGAACAGGACGACAGGGGTACCGACGGCGAAAAGGCGATTCGCCGTTTGCTCGAGACGATGACGATGCCGGACTCGGACGATCGCGACGATGTGCTCATTGATATCGACTACGACGGCTCTTGGTCACGTCAGGAAGTTTTACGTGACAAGGATTTCGAACAAATGAGCCTCGACGAACTGCGCCAGGCGAAACAGCTGTTGCGTAATACTGCAGATATCGTGCGCGCTGTCCCGACACGGCGATTTCAAACCCATGTGCGCGGCCGGCGATATGATCTGCAGAAGTCGATGAGAAAAATGATGCAGAACAATGGGCAGCTGATCGAGCTCGCACGAAAAAAGCGCCGCGTGCGGCCGCCGGCACTGGTTCTGATCTGTGATATTTCCGGTTCCATGAGTCGTTACTCGCGCATGTTCATGCATTTCGCCCATGCGCTGAGTTCACGAGGTCACGCGGTTCACAGCTTTGTATTCGGTACCCGGCTGACCAACATCTCTCGCTGGTTGACAGACAGGGATGTCGACAAGGCTCTGGCTCGTGTCGCCCAGGAAGTCCGCGACTGGGATGGTGGTACACGTATTGGCGACAGCCTGGAACGATTTAACGTCGACTGGAGTCGCCGGGTCCTGAGTAGCGGTGCCATCGTGGTGCTGTTATCCGACGGACTGGAACGGGATTCGACGGCCGATCTCGGCTTTCAGATGGCAAGACTGCAACGCAGCGCACAACAATTGATCTGGCTCAATCCGATGTTGCGCTACGACGAGTTTGAACCCAGGGCAGCGGGCATTCGGACGATGATGCCGCACGTTGACCAATTCCTCCCGGCCCACAACGTTACCAGCCTCAGCGACCTTGGACGCCTGTTGGCGGCAGGTTTCCAGCACCGGATGAGCGTCGCCGCATGACCGCGACCGCACTAAAGACGGCATTTTCGACCTGGTCCGCAACAGGGCAGCCGCTGGTTCTTGCTACCGTCTACGACACAGAAGGCTCCACTTATAGCAAGACGGGCGCACACATGCTGATCACCGGCGAGGCCACCTTCCAGGGTATGTTGTCCGGTGGCTGTCTAGAGGGCGATCTAGCCGAACGCGCCCGCCAGGTGGTCGACACCGGCCAGCCTCAGGCGGTTACCTATGACCTTGGCACGAATGACGAAGAGTTATGGGGGTTGGGCGTGGGCTGCGACGGCCTGATGCGGATCCTCCTGCAACCGCTCCTGGCTGATGAGGGCTACGAACCCTTTCAGACAATTGTCATGGCACTGGATGGCGATACGACCGAGATGGCCGCAACAGTCGTAGAATCAAACATTGGCACGCTGCCTGCGGGATCGTCACTGGTGACTGTCAACGGCAATATAGCTTTTTCAAACATCGGCAGTGACGTGCAGGATGATGTCTGGCAAAAAGCCAGGGGAGCATTCGCAGTCCCGCGATCCCGCACGATGGCGTACATCAGCGAACAGGGCGAGGCGACAATCCTCCTCAGTGCATTGACGCCACCACCGAAAGTGCTTGTGCTCGGTGCCGGCCTTGATGCAGCGCCAGTTGTTCGCTTTGCGCTTGAACTTGGCTGGCGAGTCACTGTCCAGGATCACCGGCCTGCCTACATCGAGTCCGGCGATTTCTCGGCGGCGGACCATGTGTTGTGTGTTCCGGTCGAGGGACTCTCGTCGGCGATCGACCTGGGACAATTCGAAGCCGTTATTGTGATGAGCCACCACCTCGTTAGTGACCGGCAATATCTTGCGCAACTGGCCGACACCGACATCGATTACATCGGCTTGCTCGGGCCGATCGACAGGCGGCGGCGACTGCTCAGAGAGCTCGGGGAAAAAGGGAAGCTTCTTGAGGGCCGGGTACACGGCCCGGCGGGGCTGGCGATCGGTGGTCGCGGGCCGGCGGCAATAGCCTTATCGATTATTGCCGAGATGCACCAGAAACTCATGGTGCCGCTGCCCGACTAGTCTTCGTCACCGGTGGGATCGACCGCCGGCGCATCGTCGAGCAGGGCTTCTTCCAGGGCAAGACAGGCGTTGTCGATGGCATTACGTGGCTGAAATGCCAGTTTGCTCGCGTCAGGTGGTCTGGCCCCGTGCAGCGATTTCGCCGGAGAGTGCCTCGATGGCATCGTCCAGGCTGACGACTTGTTGTTTCCTGGAGCCGAGTCGCCTCAAGGCCACCGTTTTTTCGTCGACCTCGCGTTGTCCGACGGCCATCAGGACCGGTACCTTCGAGACGCTGTGTTCGCGCACCTTGTACGAGATCTTCTCGTTGCGCAGATCCGTGTCGGCGGCGATGCCGGCACTCCGAAGCCTTGCGACGACATCCATCGCGTAATCATTTGCGTCCGAGGTGATCGTGAGGACTCGTGCCTGAAGCGGCGAGAGCCACAAAGGCAGATTGCCTGCGTGATGTTCCAGCAGTATGCCGATGAAGCGTTCGAGTGAACCGAATATCGCCCGATGCAGCATGACCGGCGTGTGCTTCTCGCCGTCTTCACCAATGTAGGTGGCGCCCAATCGTCCAGGCATATTGAGATCGACCTGCAACGTTCCACATTGCCAGTCGCGGCCGATCGCATCGCGTAAAACGAACTCGAGCTTAGGTCCGTAAAATGCGCCTTCGCCCGGGTTGTGGGTGTACTCCAGTTCCGATGCTTCGAGCGCCTTCAGAAGCGCCGTTTCTGCCTGATCCCAGACGGCGTCCTCACCAACCCGGATGTCAGGTCGGTCCGCAAACTTGATGCGAACGTCTTCGAAACCGAATGCGCGATAGATGTCGAGCAGCTGCGTGCAGACCGCAATCGACTCATCCGTGATCTGTTCAGCGGTGCAGAAGATGTGCGCGTCATCCTGGGTGAATGCACGAACGCGCATCATTCCATGCAAGGCGCCGGAAGGTTCGTAACGGTGACACTTGCCGAACTCGGCGATTCGTCTCGGCAGGTCCCGGTAACTGGTGATGCCCTGTTTGTACACCTGGATATGGCCGGGACAGTTCATCGGTTTGATGGCGTACTGCCGACCGTCGACCGTTTCGGTCGTGAACATGTTATCGCCGAAAGCCTCCCAGTGGCCTGACGCTTCCCAGAGCGAGCGGCTGACAACTTCGGGCGTGTTGACTTCACGATAGCCGCCAACGACCAATTGCTCGCGCATGTACGCGATCAGGTTCTGGAACAGCGTCCAGCCCATTGGGTGCCAGAAAACCGCACCAGGCGCTTCTTCCTGAAAGTGAAAGAGGTCCATGATGCGACCGAGTCGTCGATGGTCCCGCTTCTCTGCTTCCTCGAGTTGCTGCAGGTACAAACGCAGTTGTTTTTCGTGTGCCCACGCAGTGCCGTAAATTCGCTGCAGCATTTCGTTGGACGAATCGCCGCGCCAGTAGGCACCGGATACCCGGGTGAGCTTGAAGGCTTTGCCCAGTTTGCCGGTGGACGGCAGGTGAGGGCCGCGGCACAGGTCGATGAAGTCGCCTTGCTGGTAGAGCGTCAGCGTTTCATCGCCCGGGATATCCTCGATGATCCTGGCTTTGTACTCTTCGCCCTGGTCGCGAAAAAAGGCGATCGATTTGTCGCGTTCCCAGACCTGGCGTTCAATGGATTCGTCCCGGTCGACGATTTCCTTCATTCGCGCCTCGATGACCGCGAGGTCGTCCTCGGTAAAGGGCTCCTCGCGTGCGAAGTCGTAATAAAAGCCGTTTTCGATTGCCGGGCCGATGGTGACCTGGGTCTCCGGCCACAGCTCCTTGACCGCTTCGGCCATGACATGCGCAGCATCGTGGCGCAGTAATTCGAGCCCGTCGTCCGACTCGCGGGTGACGATCTCCACGGAGACATCGGTCTTGATATCCCGGGCCAGGTCCCACAGCTCACCATCCACGCGAATGGCCACCGCATCGCGCAAGAGGCTCTTGCCGATCGACTCGGCAACCTGGAGGCCGGTGACGGCATCGTCAAACACTCGTTCCGAGCCGTCAGGTAATTGAATTTTTGGCATTTTTTCGCGCGGTTTGCGGGGTAATCGATTCGCGCGCTATTGTACAGAAACGGTTCGTGCGTACAATTGCGCAGCCTGTCCTGGATTGCCCGAACACTATGAGCGACAACGAACCTATCGATTTTATCCGCCAGATCATTGCTGACGATCTGGCCAGCGGAAAACATGACGCAATTGCCACCCGATTCCCGCCGGAACCGAACGGCTATTTGCACATCGGGCACGCCAAATCGATCTGCCTGAATTTCGGTGTCGCGGAGGAGAATGACGGTCGTACGTTCCTGCGATTTGATGACACCAATCCGGGTAAGGAAAGCGAGGCATATGTCGAGGCGATCAAGCGCGATGTGAGCTGGCTCGGATTCGACTGGGACGATCGGTTGACCCATGCCTCCGACTACTTCGATCAACTATTCGAGGCGGCCATAAAACTCATCGAAATGGGTAAGGCCTATGTTGACAGCCTGAGCGCCGAGGAAATCCGCGAGTACCGCGGTACACTGACCGAGCCGGGCCAGGACAGTCCTTACCGTGGCCGGTCCGTCGAAGAAAACCTGGACCTGTTCAAGCGCATGCAGGCTGGTGAGTTCGAGGATGGTGCGCACGTCTTGCGTGCGAAGATCGACATGGCCTCGGCGAACATCAATATGCGAGACCCGGCGCTGTACCGAATACGTCATATCGCGCATCAGAATACCGGCGATAAATGGAACATCTACCCGATGTATGACTTTGCGCACGGACTGTCTGATGCGTTTGAGGGCATCACGCATTCGCTGTGCACGCTGGAATTCCAGGATCACCGACCGCTTTACGACTGGCTCCTCGATCAGCTGGCGCCTCAAAACCGCCCGCGCCAGATCGAATTTTCACGCCTGAACCTGGCGTACGCATTAACCAGCAAACGGAAACTCAACATGCTGGTGGAAGAGGGCGTAGTGTCGGGCTGGGATGATCCGCGGCTTGCGACCCTTGCGGGTATGCGTCGGCGCGGCTATCCGCCGGCGGCATTGCGCGACTTTATTGGCCGCGTCGGTATTACGAAGAAAGAGAACCTGATCGAGATGGGCGTCCTCGAGAACTCGGTCCGTGAAAACCTGGGCGAGGCGGCAGAACGTCGTATGGCGGTGACCCGGCCGTTGAAAGTTGTGCTGACAAATTATCCCGAAGACCAGGTGGAGGTGATGACGGCCCTTAATCACCCGGGACGTGAGGAGCTCGGCACGCGCGAGTTACCCTTCAGCAGGGAGCTGTACATCGAGCAGGACGACTTCATGGAGGAGGCGCCGAGAAAATTTTTTCGCCTGAAACCGGAGGGTGAAGTCCGACTGCGCTTCGCGTACATCATTAAATGTGAGGAAGTGATCAAGGACGATGACGGCAATATTGTCGAATTGCGTTGTACCTACGATCCTGAAACACGAAGTGGCAGTGCCTCGAGTGATCGAAAAGTGAAAGGTACGATCCACTGGGTATCCGCAGGACATGCGGTGCATGCCGAGGTGCGCCTCTACGATCGCCTGTTCACGGTGCCGGACCCGGGCGCCGATGACGACGTCCACGAACACCTGAACCCGGACTCACTGGAGGTGGTTCAGGCCAGGCTCGAGCCCTCGCTGTCCGGCGAGGAGAAGGCCGTGCAGTTCGAACGCCTGGGATATTTTTGCCCTGACGCGGTTGATCACTCGGCGGACAAGCCGGTCTTCAACCGGATTGTGACGCTGCGAGATAGCTGGGCAAAACTCGAAAAGCAGGC
>CAZVWF010000098.1:0-8105 GCA_964630795.1 uncultured Woeseia sp.
CAATGCCGGCTTGTCTGTTGGCGACAACCCCGAGTTCGGCCGGCGTGGTACCGGTGCATTCTCGTAACGACCCTTGTGCCGATCGGCTGCGATGAAGCCGGGCACCCCGCTCGGCGAGGCAGCGGTGCTGCCATCGTCCAGCTGCGTGATATTCGGATGCAGCGCTTTGTGCGAGACGTACAGCAGAAATGGTGATTGCCGGTCCTTGTTGACGAAGTCAATCGACAGGTCCGTGAGTATGTCGGTGACATAGCCGTCCACCTGGCGGCGCTCGCCGTCAAAGTTGAATTCCGGATTGATCGCTTCGCCCTGGCCCTTCATGCCTGCCCAGGTTGAAAAACCGGGCCGCGGCGTGTCGTCGTTCCCCATGTGCCACTTGCCGATGAACGCCGTGTCATAGCCCTCGGCCTGCAGCATCTTCGGAAATGTCTCAAGCTGGTGACTTTGTTCGTTTCGCGCAAGGTTGTCGGTAATACCGTTAGTGTGCGGATACTGGCCCGTCAGAAAACTCGCCCGTGCCGGTGAACACAATGGCGTAGTCGTAAACGCACGGACAAAGTAGGCGCCTTCCTTCGCAATTCGATCGATATTGGGCGTTTCGACATAGGAGTGCCCGGCAACGCTGAGTTCATCCCAACGGAGGTCGTCGACCAATACCATGACGATGTTGGGCCGCGTGACCTCGACCAGCGCTGGCGAGTCTGCCGGCTGCCCGCACGCAGCGATGAATATGGGAAGGATTAATGCAAGTGACTTCCTCATGGCAGTCTCCTTGTAGTCGCCGCTACATCGCGGCGAGATCAGCCTCTGCAGCAATCACACCAAAGGCCGACCACGATGGTGAATTGACCAGCGCCTCGAGCATTTCGCGCGCAGTTTCCGTATCACCCGTAACGTAATGCCAGTTTGCGGCGCCATACATGACGGCGGCCCCGGCCGGGCTGCCATCGCTGTTTCGCAACAGGTCATCGAGTGCCAGCTCGCCTTTATAAAAGAGACAAAGATTGTGGTACGACATATTCTCGATCACGTTCATATCGGACCTGATGGCATCAAGGGCACGCTCCGCGCGCTCGGTATCGCCGGCACGCATGGAAATGGAATACAGCCAGTGCGAGGTTGAGACGCGATTGTCATCATTACGTCCCGCATCGAAACCATTCTTGTAAGCACGGTAAGCATTGTCCCAGTCGTGCTTGAGATAATAAGCCAGCCCCAGGTGATACCAGATATTGCCGTGGTGGCTGCTGACCGGAATATTCAGCGCATTGGGCGCCCCGTCGGGCTCGGTACCGTTCTCGGTCCCTTCGATCAACGTCGCCGCTCGTTCGAGATCGTCGATGGCGCGATCGAACTCGCGAATCGACAGATAGCGATGACCCCGGTGACGGTACATGCGTGCATCATCCGGAAATTTCTCAATGCCCTCGGAAAAGACCTCGATGGCGCCGCGGTAGTCGCCGGTATAGGCGATTCGCCGGCCGTACCAGATGATGTTGTCAGCGTTATCCGGGTCGGTTTCGTAGTCCATCTTTGCCGTTTCGAGCGCCTGTAAAACCCGTGCACCCGGCTCCGGCGAATAAAGTGGCGTGCCCGCCAGGGACACGGCCTGGGCGCCGTCCGGAACCCCGGGTAATACCTGCCCGCAGGCAACGCCACTCATTGACGCCAGTAACAGCAAACACAGCAATCTTTTCATGACGACTCTCATTCCAGCATATCGGCCAGCATCTCGATTCGATCGGCCATGCCGTTCAACACGCCCGCCGCAATATCGATTTGTGGTTCGACCTTGTCATAATCACGTTGCTCTATCGCCTCGCGAACACCAGGGATGGTCTTGACGCCATAGCCTGTGTAGAAGCCCGGCGCATAGATATGGTGCTTGTACCACGCACGACCATCGAGCCCCTCGTCGCGCGTCAGAAGGCGCTCGCTCGTGTAAAGCAGTCGATTGATCTCCTCGTTCGTCATGTCTGACGCACCGGCGGCCCGGTCATAGGCACCGGCCGCGTCCTCGAGTCGTGACAAGGCATTTTGTAGCGGCGCGAAATTAAAATACGGCACCGGCGCCTTGGGCGACGGCGGGCCCAGCGTCCTGCCCGGATTCATTGCCGCTGCATAAGTCCCGTCAGCAATCAATCGGTTTTCGCGTTCTGTCGTGCTGCGCATCATGTCAGCCAGCGCCTCGAGCTCACTCACGTACAGCGCAATGTTATCGACCAGTCCGTTGAACTCGAATGGCAGACGCGGCGCATTAGCCAGTCGTAAGGTTGCGCGCGCCATCACCCTGGTCAGTTGTGCGCCGTAGACAAGCCCCGGATCACGAAACCGCGTGTAGTGTGCGTAGGTGTCATACATTGTGTGGTAACTGCCATCTGACGCTTCACCGCCAAAACTCAGGTTTGCCGAGGCAATGCCAAGGTGCTGCAAAAACGGTGTGTAGTCAGAACCCGATCCAAGCGGGCTGATACGCAGGTCATCCCGATTGCGTGCTTCAGTCTGCACCCGCTCGTTACCGTTAACCAGCATGGCAGCCCGGCGGCGCTCTTTCAGACTCATGTCGACCAGCGGGTCATTGATCTCCTCGGTAATCTGATTCAGGTAGCGCTCGAGTACGTGGCTGCCACCGATGTTCATGAAGCCGCGACTCGTGCCATCTGTATTCAGGTACGCCACCGCATGTTCTTTCAGGTCATCGGCATTGTGCTCCGCCCACTCGGTCGAGCCGATCAGGCCGGGTTCTTCTGCGTCCCAGGCCCCGTAGATCACCGTTCGTAGCGGTCGGTTGCCCGCCCTCGCCAGCTCGGCGACACCTTTGGCTTCTGCGAGCATGGCAACAATCCCGGAAAGCGGATCGGCGGCACCATGGTTCCAGCCGTCGTGGTGATTACCACGGATCACCCATTCGTCCGGGTAATCGCTGCCTTCGAGCCGGGCGATTACGTTGTAGGCCGTCACCATGTTCCAGTCGAACTCGGCCTTCATTCGGACGCGGGCAGGTCCCGGCCCGAGGTGATAGGTAATTGGCAGGTCGCCACGCCATTCATTGGGTACGACTTCCCCGCCCATGGCGCTGAGCAATGGCAGCGCGTCGCGGTAGGAGATAGGCAAAACCGGGATCCTGGTGATCGTCGGTGCTTCCTCGCGTCGCAGGCGCCGTGCGTCCGGTGTCGCACCTTCACCCGGCGTCAGCACATCGCCAGGATAGGTTGGCATGTCCATGACGGACCCTCGCTGCACACCGCTCTCGTTCTTGAACGGACCCGTCGGGTATACATCACCCCTGCCATAGCCGTCGTCGGCCGGATCGGAATAGATGATCGTTCCTATCGCGCCTTTTTCGCCAGCCAGCTTCGGTTTGATGCCCCGCCAGGAACGTCCGTACTTGGCAATTGCGATCTTGCCGGTAACATCAATGCCGTAGCGCTCCAGCACCTCGTAGTCTTCCGGGATACCGTAGTTGACGAAGACGAGCTCAGCTTCAACTTCGCCGTCGCGGGAAAACGCGTTGTAGGGTGGCAGCAGGCTGTCGGTCATCGCCGTGCTCGGGTCGCCGGGTATGGTGTCCTCGGTCAGCCCTGCGGTGTATTGCACTGGCGCAACAAGCTCGACTTCCCGCACCCGCGGGGTAGGCAGGAGTATCTGGTAGTCCGCAATCTCGACATCATAGCCCCATGATTCGAGGAGTGCTGCCATGAACTCGGCATTCTCTTTGCTCGCGAGCGACCCCACATGATGCGGGCGTTCGGACAGCCGCTTCAGCCAGCCATCCATTTCGGTTGCGTCGATTGTCGAATCCAGAACCGATTCGAGTGCGCGTTGCTCCGCGCTGCCGGCAGCATTAAACCCAACGATGTTGTCCGCAGCGGACGCGACACCGAAACCCAGCGCGAAAAGCGCGACGGTAAAAAACCTCATGAAACTCCCCCGAGTGACTGCTTTGTTTGTTGCCTTTCTTTGCTCGAGCAGGCCATAGATCGTCGGCTCGTCCAATGCCTACATCGTCGTGATGTGCCCTCGCAATTGTTGTAGCGCCTCTTTGATTGTGCTCGTATGCTCGCTGCCCATCCTGACCAACAGCTTTTGGCCACTCGACAACGCCTCGAGTCGAGCATCTTCGAATTCATACAGAACATGCGGTTGAATGACCGTAACCGGATCTGCGACTTCGGGCGTTTCGAGCAGATGGTCGATGACCTCGACGAGACGGTCATTGAAATAGCCATTCGGGTAGCCAAGTTCGACAAAGGCCTTCTGGAAAAGCGGATAGTAGCGGCGATACACCTCTGCCACCTGCTGCAGATCCGCCGCCGACACCAGCCCGACGATGACGTCATAGCGCCGATAGTTCTCCGGGCTGATCCGATCCATCCCGCTGTTGTCCAGTCCGTCGATAACGAATGTCGTATTAAGCCTGCCCACCGGGCGAATTCTCTCGGCTACGTGGGACCTCGGCAGATTGTCGACTGTCGCGACGATTCGCCCGATCAAGCCCGACTCCGCGAGCAGGTCTTCGACCGACGTACCGAAGATATCGACGATTTCGATCTTGAGGTACGCATCACTTTCATCGAGGGCCGGGAGTGGAACGAGGCCCGGACGACGCTCGCCGGGCTCGGCAATAGTCTTCAGCGGGTGCAATGGTGCAGGCGCTTCTTCAGGCTCGCTGGCAACCGGAGGTTCAGGAACCGGCGCTTCGATCGGTTGACTGACCTGGGCCCAGTAATACCACAGTGCACCCGCGGCACCTGCCGCGAGAAGTAGGGGGATCAACCATTGACTGGACTGGTTTCGCATCGGTAATGATCCGTTTATGCTGTTCGGCTATGTTCTATATACGACAGTTTAGCGCCGGATCGGCTCAATGAAATCAAAAATCGTCTTTTTGCTCGTTATTTTTTCCCTGACCGGCTGCGTGGGCAGCGATTCGGGCAGTGGCGGGGCTGTCATGGACCAGATCGTCCGCGAGTACCTGTTCCTCGAACTCAGCATGGGTTTGCACGATGCCGGGCATGTTGATGCCTATTTCGGCCCTGGGGACATTCAGGATGAGGTCAACGGCACACGATTGGCCGTTGATGAAATCGCGGAAAGAGTGAGGACGCTGCAGCAGCAGATTGATGACCTGCCCGCCGCAACTGATGCAATGGAGCAGATGCGTGTCGACGGACTCACAGGCCGGTTGCTCGCCCTCGAAACGAGACTGGCCATGCTGATGGGGGAGCGCTTCTCTTTTGACGAAGAATCCCGCCGGCTCTTCGGCGCTGCAGCGCCGGACCACGATGCTGCTTATTTTGAAGCAATCCTGGAACAGATCGATGCGCTGGTCGGAGGAGAAGGACCTCTGTCCGGGCGTGTCGCGGCCTTTCGCGACCAGTTCGTCATACCGCCCGGGAAACTGGACGCTGTATTCAATGCGGCGATTGCCGAGTGCCGTCGACGCACACGCTTGTATATAGCATTACCCGCGAACGAATCGTTTGCACTCGAATACGTCAACGACAAGCCCTGGTCAGGCTACAACTGGTACCAGGGGAACGCCCAGAGCCTGATCCAGATCAATACAGATCTGCCCATACTGATCAACCGGGCGGTCGACCTCGGTTGCCACGAGGGATACCCCGGGCACCACACGTTTAACGCACTGCTGGAGGAGAACCTCGTGGCCGATCGGGGCTGGTCCGAGTTTTCACTGTATCCGCTGTTCAGTCCGCAATCACTGATCGCCGAAGGCAGCGGCAATTACGGCATTGAGCTCGCTTTCCCGGGTGAGGAACGCATCGCCTTTGAGCGCGATGTGCTGTTCCCCCTCGCCGGGCTTGATTCGGCAAACGCCAATCGCTATTACGAACTACTGGCATTACTCGCTCAGCTCGATTACGCCGGAAATGAAGCGGCGCGAGACTACCTCAATGGCGATATCTCTCGCGGTGAGGCCGTCGACTGGCTGGTGAGCTACGCGCTGACTTCACCCGGACGCTCACGTCAGAGGACTGACTTCTTCGACACCTATCGCAGCTACGTCATCAACTACAACCTCGGGAAAGACATCGTTCGCAACTGGGTGGAACGAGACCATGCCGGCAATGAACAACGCTGGGCCCGATTCGAACAACTGTTGTCTTCGCCGATGACCGCTGCAGATCTTCGAACCCGCGACGACTGACTACCAGCGATGGACACCGCTCTCTTCGTCAGCCTGATCGGGTTCGTTTTCATTACGTCGATCACACCCGGGCCCAACAATCTGCTGTTGATGTCTTCGGGCGCCCTGTTCGGCTTGCGCCGGACCGTGCCGCATCTCGCCGGCATTCAGCTCGGATTCGCGACCTTGATTACAGCATCGGTCTTCGGTCTGGGCGCGCTCGTCGCCCGCTGGCCCTGGCTGATCACTACCCTGCGGGTGCTCGGGGCAACGTGGCTGGTCTGGCTGTCGCTTCGATTCTTTCGCGCTGCGATAAAGGACACGTCGACTGAATCCCGGATGGAAGCGGCCCCGATATCGCGGCCGTTTCGATTCGTCGAGGCTCTGCTGTTCCAGTGGATCAATCCGAAAGGTATCGTGGCAGCGATTTCCACAGCGGGTGCTTACATCGCGATTGCGGAATCACCGTGGCAGCGCGTGCTGATTCTGTCGGGTGTATTTTTCCTGGTCGGAACATTGGCATGCACAACCTGGGCGATTGCCGGCAATACACTGAGTCGTTACCTGTCCACCGGTCGATCCGCGACCTGGATGAATGCAGCGATGGGCGTACTGATACTCGCAACGGCAGCCCTGATACTGTTCGGTTAGGATACGGCCATGACCCCTGCAGACCATCCTGACATCGTTGAACAGCTTTGCGGTGTTTGCCGAGATTTCGGCGAACGCGGCTGGTGTCGCGCGACCAGCGGAAACTTCTCCGTACGCATCGACGATTGCCATTGCCTGATTACGCAGTCGGGTCGGGACAAGGCCTGTCTGACCATCGATGACCTGATGATGTGCGACTTCGATACCGGCGCCGTGGATCCGGCCTGCAAGCCATCGGCGGAAACGCCCCTGCATACGCGCCTTTATCTGTTGGACGATGCCGTCGGCGCCGTGCTGCATACGCATTCGGTGGTATCAACGATTTTGTCACGCCATGCAGGTGACTCCTTATCTGTCACGGGTTACGAGATGCAGAAAGCGCTGCACAATGTTTCCTCCCACGAGGAAACCGTAACCATTCCGATATTCGAAAACGACCAGGACATGCACGCGCTGGCCGAACAGGTGACGACAGCGTGGAAAGACAGTCGACTAAAGGCACCCGGTTTCCTGATTGCCGGACATGGGCTTTATGCCTGGGGCAGGAATATCGACGAAGCCCGACGGCACGTTGAGGGCCTGGAGTTTCTGTTTGAGTGTCTCTGGCAGGAATCGCTGGCGAGGCTTGCATGAAACCGCGTGTCATCCTGACGGACATTGAGGGCACGACGAGCGCCATCACCTTTGTTCACGATGTATTGTTTCCCTATGCCAGCGGGGCGCTCGCTGAGTTTGTCCGTGACAACGAGGGCGATTCGACGATCGCCGGTATCCTGGAAGACGTACGCAGCGAAGCCGGTGAGACAGGGGCATCGACCGCGCGCGTCATTGAAATCCTCCTCGGATGGATCGCGGAGGATCGCAAGGCAACGCCACTCAAGACGCTGCAGGGCCACATCTGGCGGAATGGTTACGAATCAGGCGACTTCACCGGTCACGTATACGACGACGCCGTTGCCGGGCTGCATCGCTGGCACGAGGCAGGCATCCGTCTCTATGTCTATTCCAGCGGCTCGGTTGGCGCGCAAAAGCTCTTGTTCGGCCACAGTGATGCCGGAGACCTGACCCGTTTATTTCATGGCTACTTCGACACCAACATCGGTCACAAAAAAGAAGCGGAGGCTTACGAGCGAATTGCCGTTGAAATCGGCGTCGATGCCGCAGAGATACTGTTCCTGTCAGACGTTGCCGAAGAACTGGACGCCGCTCGAGACGCCGGTATGCAGACCGCACAACTGGTCAGGGATGACAACGTTATTGTTGGCGACCATCCGGTGGCCGGCAGTTTTGACGAGATTATTGCTGG
>CAZVWF010000099.1:0-238 GCA_964630795.1 uncultured Woeseia sp.
GCGCAATTCTGGGCGACTCATCCTGCCGGCCCGTCGACAAGATCAGAAAATCGCCATCGTCCAGGTCCTGCACCGCAATGCGATAGTTGCCCCGATCCAGTGTCACCATCGCCAGCCGGTCACCGTTGGGTGACAACCGCGGCCTCGCATTATAGCTGCCTTCATAGGTGACACGCTGTGGCGCACCACCCTCCACGCTCACTCGATAGATCTGCGGCGATCCACCGCGATCCGATGT
>CAZVWF010000099.1:260-8067 GCA_964630795.1 uncultured Woeseia sp.
CCGGCGACCAGGTGCCTTCCGTATCGATCGCTCGATTAGTCGTCAGGCGCTTCAGTGCGCGAGTGCGTAAATCGAGGATATTGATGTCGAGGTTACCGTCTACGCCGCCCAGGGTCAGGACGATCTTGCGGCCATCGGGGGAGAATGCCGGCGCTCCGTTGATGCCGGCGCGGCTCGATACTTTGATCCTGTTCCCGGTTCGAAGTGTTTGTACGAATATCGTCGATACGTTGTTCTCAAAAGATACATACGCCAGTTGCCGGCTGTCAGGCGACCATGCCGGTGACATGATGGGATCCGTTGATTCCATGATCGTAAACTGGTTTTCACCGTCCATGTCCGAGACGATCAGCGAATACTTGCGATTATCCTCGCGTCCCGTGGCGCGCACATACGTCACCTTGGTGCCGAATACCCCCGGAATACCGGTCAACTTCTCATAAATCATATCGGCTGCACGATGCGCGACCCGCCGCATGGTTCCCCGGCTGGCCGGCATTCGATAGCCAACGAGTTGTTCGCGCTTGAAAACATCAAAAGCCTGGAACTGCACGCTGTAGGCGTTGGCACCGGTTTGCGTGATCTTGCCGATGATGACAGCCTCGACGGCCAGGATTGACCAGTCGTCGAAGTCGATATCCACGCTGGCTGTCGGCTTCTGCAGCATGTCGCCATCCGGAATCGGGCGAAATCGTCCGGAACGGTTCAGATCTGCGGCAATTACACCATCCAAGTCGAAGGGGGCTTGAGCACCCTCACCCTCCCAGCCAAAGGGGACAACAGCGACAGGCGTCCGCTTACCGACGAAATCGGTAATCTCGAATTCAAGCTGCGCGTAGGCAGGCGCCGCCATTGCCCCAAGCAATACCGATACAGCCAGCCACCGGACAAGCAAATCTCTCATGATTTTGGCCCAAGCTTTTCCAGAGGTGCCCTTATTGTTCAGGTTTGAACGTGATTCGCAAGTCCCGCTGGAAAATTCTGGGGTTATCGGGTGTTGGCAGCGGGGACGCAAGTTCCACGGCGGCCCTGATTGATCGCCGGATTGCTTCATCATTGGAGACATTGCAACGACCCACGTTGACGCTCGCCACGGTACCGTTGGATAACAGGCGGACATCAACTACGCATTCCAGGCCAATAGGGGTCGATGCGGGCGGCACCCAGTTTCTGGAAATTGCCTGGCTCAGGGCGAAGATCCAGGCCGTGGTTTCGTTGGCCTGAATGGCGTTCAAGCGTTGTTGTTCGGCTTCCAGTTCCTGCTGCCGCCGGCGCTCAATCTCCGCTTCCTCCGCTTCCCGGCGCAGGCGTTCATTTTCGGCACGCTGTCTTTCCACTTCTTCCTGCCGGCGCCTTTCCGCTTCGACACGCAATCGCTCGGTCTCTTCCTCCTGGCGTCGCTTCCGCTCGGCTTCCTCTGCCTCTCGACGCCTGCGGTCCTCCTCCTGCTGGAGGCGGATGCGCTCCTGTTCCGCGCGCAAGTCAGCTTGCCTTTTCTCCTCTTCCAGTCGCGCTCGTTCTGAAACGCTGTTGTCGGGTTCCGGCTCGGGTTCGGGAGCGCGCTCCACAGGCGGCGCAGGTATTTCAGCTTCGGTCACCAGGGTGGCCTCAATCGCCAGCGGTATCGCCGGCTGTACAGGTGTCGGAAAGTCAAACGCGAGAAAAAGCCCACCGAAGATGGCGACGTGAATCACCACCGACATCAGGTGAGAGGCTATTTCGTAGCGGCCGATCATTGCCGATGCTTCCGCTTACTCCGGCACCGGATACGTGTTGAGTGGATCGGTCACGAAACCTACCCTGTCCGCACCGGCTTGTTGCAATAGCACCATGGCGCCGACGACGTTGCCGTATGGGACCCCCCGATCGGCCTTAACGAGCACCGGGGCCTCCGGCCGATTTCGTAGAACCGCCGCCGTTCGGGCGATGATCTCCTGACTGCCCTGCGGCACGTCTTCGTCGTCACCGATATTGATGTACAGGTTACCCGCTTCGTCGACGCTCAGAACAATCGGTATGTCGTTCTGGTCTCCGCCGATCGGTTCGGAGGCTGCCTCAGGCAGGTCTACCTCGATACCCTGGGTCAGCAGAGGTGCAGTCACCATAAAAATAATCAGCAGGACAAGCATCACATCGATGTAGGGAACGACGTTGATTTCGCCCATCAGTCTGCGTTTTTGCAAGGGTGAGGCCATGTCAGCTCACCTTCGACTTCGCGCGCGCATGGCGCTGCAGGATGCTCGAAAACTCCTCCGTGAATCCGTCGTAGCGAATCTCGAGGCGGACAACCTTGTCCGCATAGCGGTTGTAGCCAATGACCGCGGGAATGGCTGCGAACAACCCGAGCGCCGTCGCAATCAGCGCTTCTGCAATGGGACCTGCCACAGTGGCCAGGGTGACCGATTGCATGTTCCCGATTTGCATAAAGGCACTCATGATGCCCCACACGGTGCCAAACAGGCCGACATAGGGACTGGTCGACCCGATCGTCGCCAGCGTCGCGAGCCCCTGTTCAAGGCGGTCAACTTCGCGCAACTGTGCGACCCGCATTGCGCGCTGGCATTCGTCAACCAACTTCTCGGCGGAGACGTCACCGGCCTGGCTCAGGCGATTGAACTCCCGAAACCCCGCCTCGAAGATGCTGGCCATGCCGGTACTACCATCCTTCTGGCGAGTAGCGCTGCGATAAAGGGTATTGAGATCGCCACCGGACCAGAACGACGATTCAAATTCGTCTGACGCCATCCTGGTCCTTTGAATAAGCCCCCGCTTTTGCCAGATTATCCGCCAGGACACATATGACGCGGCCAACAAGAGCAGCATGACCACCTGCACTGGCCAACTTGCCTCCAGCACCAGCTGAAGGACGTCCATATTCATATTCATTTACATACCTTCCTCAAAAATAGCAGCAGGTACACGGGTTGGTTTTTGCGTATCTGCGTCAACGTAAGCGGCCTTGACCCTGCCCCGGCAGAGCAAGTCGCCGGCAAGGCTTTCCCGATAAATGTGTTGTTCAATCAAAAACGTCGCACGGGTCACCTTCTCCAGGCTCGCCGTCGCAATCAACATCTCGTTGAAACGCGCAGGCTTCAGAAATTCGGCGTAAGTATCGACGACGACAAAATAGCGCCGATCCTCGTTCAGCAACTTGTCCTGTTCAACCCCGAGAGAACGCAACCATTCCGTGCGTGCGCGCTCCATGTATCGGAAGTAGTTGGCGTAATAGACTGCGCCCTGGAGATCCGTATCTTCGTAATAAACTCGAATCGGCCATTCGAAGGGTGTCGGGTCACTCGAGTCGCTCATGCAGCCCTTCCGACTCAGGATTTATCGAAAAGCGGCAATTCCGGTGCCACCTCGCGGGTCGGTGGTGTCAGCCCGAAATGCAGATAGGCGTTGTTCGTGGCGACTCGCCCCCGTGCGGTACGCATCATGAAACCCTGCTGTATCAGGTAGGGCTCCAGCACGTCTTCGATCGTTCCCCGCTCCTCGCCGAGGGCAGCGGAGAGCGATTCCACCCCGACGGGTCCGCCATCGAATTTCTCAATGATCGTGTGCAGAAGCCGCCTGTCCATTGCATCGAAACCGTTCGGATCGACCTCAAGCATGTCCATTGCCCTGATCGCGACAGACTCTGTCACAACACCGTCCGCTTCGACCTCAGCATAGTCGCGGACTCTGCGTAGCAGCCGATTGACGATCCGGGGCGTGCCGCGGGCCCGGCTCGCAAGCTGCCTTGCCCCGTCGTCCTCCATTTTGAGGTTCAGAATTCCGGCCGATCGGCAGGCGATATCGTGCAGTTCTGTCGACGAATAAAACTCGAGCCGTTGCACGATACCGAAGCGGTCCCTGAGTGGCGACGTCAGCAGGCCGGCGCGCGTCGTCGCGCCGACGAGCGTAAAAGGTGGCAGATCCAGCTTGATCGAACGTGCAGCAGGGCCTTCGCCAATCATGATGTCCAGCTGAAAATCCTCCATGGCCGGATACAGGACCTCTTCTACAACGGGACTCAGTCGATGTATTTCATCCACGAACAACACATCGTTAGGTTCAAGGTTGGTGAGTATCGCCGCGAGATCCCCGGGACGCTCCAGCACAGGCCCTGATGTCTGGCGCAGGTGCACGCCCATTTCGTTGGCGACGATATGTGCCAGCGTTGTCTTGCCAAGTCCCGGCGGGCCGAAAATCAGGACGTGATCCAGCGCCTCTTCGCGGTTCCGGGCTGCCGTAATGAAGATATTCATCTGCTGTTTGACGCTGGGCTGTCCGACGTACTCGTCAAGCTGCCGTGGCCTGATCGCACGATCAAACGCCCTGTCCTCGTCCTTCGGCGCAGCGCTGGTCAAGCGATCGTGCTCGATACTGCTCATGGTCAGCTCACTGCCTGACGCAGGGCCATGCGAATAATATCTTCCGCAGACATATGCTCTACGTCGACAGTCGACAGGAGTTTCTTGACCTCGCTCGGCTTGTAGCCAAGGGAGACCAGGGCGTCGACCGCCTCACTGCGGGAATCGGCCGGCGCCGAACTCGGGCCGGAAACGTTAGCCAGGTCCGGTGTCTTCTCAATCTTGTCTCGCATTTCGATAATCAGGCGCTCCGCGGTCTTCTTGCCGACACCCGGTATTTTGACGAGTAACGCTGCATCTTCCAGCTGCACGCATCGTTCGAAATCGGGCACCGTCATTGCAGACAAGATAGCGAGGCCCATCTTGGCACCCACTCCGCTCACGCCGAGCAACGCTCGAAATAAAGCCTTCTCTTCAGTCGATCCAAATCCATACAACGCATGCGCGTTTTCCCGCACAACGAGATGCGTATGCAGGAAGACCTCGTTGCCGTCTGCGGGTAACGCCAGGAAAGTCGACATGGGTGTTTCCACTTCGTAGCCAATGCCGCTGCACTCGATAAGCGCAGTCGGCGCCTGGCGGGACAGAAGCTTGCCGCGAAGTGAGCCGATCATTTAATCCCTGCCACGCGCACTGCATGCCCCGTATTACGGTTGAGTCGTCGCTGAGTGGCGTGACAGAGGGCGGCCGCGAGGGCGTCCGCTGCATCTGCCGACGGCGCACTCTCCAGGTTCAGAAGATTGACGATCATGTGCTGAATCTGTTCCTTGGTTGCAGCACCTGTGCCAACGATGGCTTGTTTAATCGCCCTTGGCGCATATTCGGCCACTTCCAACTCCAGCGAGAACGTCGCACAGATGGCAGCTGATCGTGCGTGACCGAGTTTAAGTGCGCTCGATGCATTCTTGTGCATGAATACGCTCTCGACCGCGACCACTTGCGGACGATATTCCTCCACGATCTCTGCAACAGACCGGTAAATCTGTTTGAGCCGGTCTGGAAAGCTCCCCTCGATACTGCGAATGGCACCACTGGCGACGTAAGCAGCACCGGTGCCCTCACAGTCAACGATGCCGAAGCCCGTCAATCGAGATCCGGGGTCGATGCCAAGAATACGCACCGTGTCAGTCAATCGTCACCTCAGAGCTGGGCCAGTACGTCATCGGGGATATCCGCATTGCTGTATACGTTCTGCACGTCGTCCAGGTCCTCCAGCATTTCCAGCATCTTGACCATCGAGCTCGCATTCTGCAATTGGAGCGCCGTGTTGTTGTCGGCTCGCATCGTTAACTCGGCATTCTCGGGGTCATGTCCCGACCCCCGCATCGCATCCCGCACGGACTCGAATTCGGCGGGCTCCGACAACACCTCGATAGAACCGTCATCGTCCACAAGCACGTCTTCGGCGCCCGCTTCGATTGCGGCTTCCATGATAGCGTCTTCGTCGCTGCCCGGCGGGTAGTCCAGTGTCCCCACGTGGCGGAACATGTAACTGACGGAGCCGTCAGCACCAAGATTCCCGCCAAACTTGGTGAATGCATGGCGCACCTCGGCGACAGTGCGATTTTTGTTGTCCGTCATGCAGTCGACCATGACGGCGGTGCCGCCCGGCCCGTAGCCTTCATAACGAATTTCCTGAAAGTCGGCACCATCGGTGTCACCACTGCCTTTCTTGATGGCGCGCTCGATGTTGTCTTTCGGCATGCTCTTGGCTTTGGCCTTGTCCACGGCCAGTCGCAGCCTCGGGTTGGCCGCCATGTCGCCACCACCCATGCGTGCAGCCACCGTGATTTCACGAATCAGCTTGGTAAACAGCTTGCCCCGCTTTTTGTCCTGGGCGCCCTTGCGGTGCTGGATGTTCGCCCACTTACTGTGTCCTGCCATCTGAATCGATTCCTGCCAGTCGAGTGACCGATTACGCGTACACGGTGACACGGAAAATACCGCGCCGCTCACCTGAAAGTCATGTGTTGCCCAAAATCAGGCGTATGATAGCCGTTCTCTGAATCTCACACACCTCCAGACGTGCGCCAAATGCCTGTAATCGAAGACGAAACCCGGGATATGACGGACCGTCAGGGTGCGCTCGTCGAAAAAGCCGCCACAATCCTCGATGCGCTCCCCGACAATCCGTCGACCCGTGCCCAGCGTCGTGAGGGCGAGGAGATCTGTGCAATTCTCGAGCCACTGAGCTTGCCACCTCTCCTGGATCTTGCGGTCCAACTTTACCCGGCCGCACGGGATGGCCAGTTAAATGCCAGGGATTTGCAAAAAACGGGGGTCGAGGAACTCCCTGCCCTGGTCCAGGGGCTGGTGCAGCTTGGATGCTTCTCCCTGCCGAAGGACTGGAAGCCGGGCGAAGCACTGGCTACGCAACAATCCGAAGCGCTTCGCAAAATGCTGCTCGCGGTTGTCTCCGATCCGCGGCTGGTCATCGCAAGGATTGGCGAGCAGGTGTATCGGCTGCGGGGGGCGAAAAATGCCGCACCGGACTTGCGTCGATCAATTGCCATTGAAACCCAGGAAATCTATGCGCCGCTGGCGAACCGGCTCGGCATCTGGCAGATCAAGTGGGAACTGGAGGACCTGGCCTTTCGATTCCTAGAACCTGACGTCTACAAAGCAGTTGCGAAAGGACTTAATGAGAAACGGGTCGAGCGCGAAGATTTTATTGCCGATGTCCAGTCGATCCTGAAATCGAGTTTATCAAAGCACGGAATCGACGCTGAGATCGCCGGTCGACCGAAGCATATCTTTAGCATCTGGCGAAAAATGCAGCGCAAGGAGAAGCGTCTTGAGGAAATTTTCGATATCCGCGCGATCCGGGTGCTCGTTAAAGACATTGCCGAGTGTTATGCGGCACTGGGAATCGTGCACAACATCTGGTCCTACCTGCCAGGGGAATTTGACGACTACATCGCCAATCCCAAGGATAATGGCTACCAGTCGTTGCATACCGCATTGATTGGGCCCGAGGGACAGTCGATCGAGGTGCAGATCCGCACCCACGAAATGCACAGGCACGCGGAACTGGGCGTTGCGGCGCACTGGAAATACAAGGAAGGCGGCTCTATGCAGGCGGGCTTCGACAAGAAGCTCCGTTTGCTGCGGCATTTGCTCGACCCATCCAGTAGTGAAAGTGACCTGCTCGATCAACTCCGCGGCGATGTATTCGAAGACCGGGTATATGCGGTCAGCCCGCGGGGTGATGTTGTCGAGATGCCGGCTGAAGCAACGCCACTGGACTTCGCCTATCATGTCCACACCCAGATCGGACATCGCTGCCGTGGCGCAAAGGTAAACGGCCGCATCGTACCGCTGATCTACCGGGTACAAAATGGCGACAAGATCGAGATCATTACCGCGAAAGAAGAACAGCCGAGCCGCGATTGGCTCAATCCGCAGCTGGGATATCTCGCGTCATCACGGAGTCGCGCCAAAGTTCGCGCATGGTT
>CAZVWF010000100.1:0-1847 GCA_964630795.1 uncultured Woeseia sp.
CCCATGAACTTCGATAACAAGGTAGTCATCGTAACCGGCGCAGCCCGGGGTCTCGGCCAGGAGTATGCCCGACAGTTTGCCCGTCTCGGCGCCAGGGTCGTCGCCTGCGACCTGCGTGACTGTAGCGACACGCTTGCGGCGGTTGAAGATGAAGGTGCAAAGGGGCTCGCCTTGAATACGGACGTCACCAGTGCCGAAAGCACAAAGGAAATGGCGGCCGCAACGGTCGACGCATTTGGTGGCGTCGACATACTGATCAACAATGCCGCCCTCTACGGCAGCCTGACGTTCGCCCCTTTCGACAAGCTCGATGAATCAGAATGGGATTCGACGATGGACGTCAATGTGAAAGGAATCTGGCAATGCTGCAAGGCGGTCGTGCCATCAATGCGTGAACGAGACGGCGGTGCGATCGTCAATATCAGCTCGCTTGCAGCAACATACGGTATGCCCAATGGACTGCATTACACGGCATCCAAGGCTGCCGTGATCGGGATCACCCGGGGCCTTGCCCGGGAAATCGGGCGCTTCAATATTCGTGTCAACACCGTCGCTCCCAATGTCGTCAATACAGACGCAACCAGTGAAGTTTTCGGCGACAAACGCGATAAAATTGTTGAAGTAACTTTGTCTCAGCAGGCTGTTCGCAAACCCCTCGAGACCGAAGATATCGTCGGCGCCGTCTTGTTTCTGGCGAGTGATATGAGCAAACTGACCACTGGCCAGACGCTGATGGTCGACGGCGGCACAGTCATGCTCTGAGCGCATTAACCACGTATAGCCAGGATCTAGCGAAAATGAAACTCGTTACCGCAATCGTTAAGCCCTTTCGCCTCGATGATGTCAGGAATGCATTGAGCGAGGTCGGCGTCCAGGGAGTGACCGTCAGCGAGGTCAAGGGATTCGGTCGTCAACGGGGCCACACCGAGCTCTACCGCGGTGCGGAATACGTCGTCGACTTTCTGCCAAAAGCCAAAATTGAAGTAGCAGTCTCGGACGAGCGTCTGGACGAGGTGATCGAGGCCATCATCAACAGCGCCAGGACAGGCAAGGTGGGTGACGGCAAGATTTTTGTCAGTTCGCTGGAACAGGTCTGGCGAATCCGTACCGGCGAAACCGGCGACAGCGCGATATAGCGGCAGGCTTAGTCGCCGAAATAGAAAGCGTTCAGCTTGTTGCCGTCCAGATCGCGGAAATAGCCAGCGTAGAAATTATCCATGCGCTGACCGGGGGCACCCTCATCGGTACCGCCAAGTTCGAGCGCCCTGGCATACAACTCGTCGACCTTTTCTCGCGAATCCACTGCGATGGCGACCATTACACCGTTACCTACGGTCGCCTCATTGCCGTCATGCGGTCGACAAATCGAGATCGACGGGGCGCCCGGGCTTGTGCCCCATACAATGAAGGAATCCGATTCCATAAAGCGACCTGCGCCGAGCGTAGCCACGAGTTCATCGTAGAACTTCGCCGCTGCGTCGAAGTTATTGGTGCCAAGCATTACGTATCCAATCATCTTCTTCTCCTTATCGCATATTTGCCGCGTCCTGAACGACCCGCCAGTGCTCGAGTTTCTCGTCAAACGTCATGGACGCATAAGCAGGACTGGTGGACGGCATTACCTGGTATCGGCGGGTATTGGAGCGCTTTTCGAGCGTCGGCACAACCAGTCTGTCAAACAATCGCGCCGCCTTCCGGCCGTTAAAACAGACGAGGGAAATGTCCGACTGCTCCCTGAAGAAACGGGCAAAGTTGTTCGGACGAGCCGTCGTTTCAACAATCGCTGAATCCATGCTGCCGGGCCGAACCGATGCGGCCAGCACATCCCAGATGGCAATGCGATGTTG
>CAZVWF010000100.1:1947-7981 GCA_964630795.1 uncultured Woeseia sp.
CGCATCTCATCGAGCAAAGCTTTCATCGCCCTGCCCTCGTCGGCGAGTATCTTGCGACCTACAAAATCCGCCGCCTGAATTCCCGT
Source organism: uncultured Woeseia sp. (assembly GCA_964630795.1). Lineage (GTDB taxonomy): Bacteria > Pseudomonadota > Gammaproteobacteria > Steroidobacterales > Woeseiaceae > SZUA-117. Next base: position 2,034 of record CAZVWF010000100.1, read on the forward strand.
CGTACCTTCATAGATTGGCAGGATTCGCGCGTCGCGCAGGTGTTGCGCCGCGCCGGTTTCCTCAACGAAACCCATGCCGCCGTGAATCTGAATACCCAGCGACGTGAGGTCCTGTGCGGTCTCCGACAACCAACCCTTGATAATGGGCGTAAGAAGCGCGACCCGAGTCGCAGCGCGCTCCCGATCCCCGGCGTCGACGGCGTGGTGCGAACGATCAATCTCGGCACACATATTGTAGGACGCGCCACGCATCGCCTCGATTTGTGACTTCATCAGAAGCAACATCCGTCGGACGTCCGCGTGATGAATGATAGTCACGCGGCCTTCCTTGCCGGGTGCCAGTCCCTGCACGCGATCACGTGCGTAGGCGCGTGCCAATTGATATGCCCGCTCGCTGAGAGAGACACCCTGCACACCAACTTCAAGCCGCGCCTGGTTCATCATCGTAAACATGTTGGCCATGCCACGATTTTCTTCGCCAACGAGGTAGCCGATGGCGCCTGTCGATTCACCGAAGTTCATGACACAGGTCGGACTGGCGTGAATACCCAGTTTGTGTTCGACCGAGGCCGGATACACGTCGTTGCGATCACCGAGCGAACCGTCGTCATTTACGAGGTACTTGGGCACGAGGAACATTGATATGCCTCGAATGCCGTCAGGTGCATCATCCAGTCGAGCCAATACAAGGTGGGCGGTATTCTCCGCGAGTGGATGATCACCCCACGTGATAAAGATTTTCGTACCGGTGAGGCGATAGTGATCGCCCTCCCTGACTGCCTTCGTCGAAATCGCCGCAAGATCGGATCCCGCATGCGGCTCCGACAACACCATCGTCCCTGACCATTCGCCACTGATCATCTTTGGCAGGAACTTTTGCTTCAAGTCATCAGAGGCATGTGCAGCAATGGCACCCGTCGCACCGCCAGTCAACATCGGACACAAAGCGAACGCCATGTTGGCGGAGTTCCATATCTCGAATGCCGCCAGGCCAACGACATGCGGAAAACCCATGCCGTCATAGGCCACAGACCCGGTCAGTGAAGGCCAGCCGTTCGTAACGAACTGTTGATACGCCTCGCTGAAGCCGTCCGGCACCTGCACCTGTCTGTCCACTACGCTGACGCCGGCCCGGTCTCCCGGGATGTTCAGCGGCGCCAGGATGTCACGAGCGAAGTTGCCGGCCCCCTCCAGGACCTGGTCAACTGTGTCGCCGTCAATCGTTTCATACGCTGGCAGTTCCAGTACGCCATCAAGCCCGGCGAGTTCCCGGAGCGCGAAGCGCATGTCCTTAAGCGGTGCGTGGTATTCCGTCATTACCTGGCCAGTCGACAGTTTTCGTTATAGCGCCAAGTCTGAACAAGCGGACGACGAATTGGAATAGATGTTTCATGGCAGGCGCCTGCGAGAAATCGGCACAGGACCCTCCCGAAGTCAGTATTTTGACCGTCCCCGGACGTGGTTATTGCCTGCCGGCCCAGTCCGGCAACGCTGTACCGGCTTCGAAGGCCTTCCAGAACCGTCCAAAGGCTTTTTCCTAGTGAATTCCCGAACGAGGGTTTATCCTTACTGCCACTAGCCAATTACAGGGGGGTGAACTGTGACGTCATTCCTGATTTTGCTTGCGGCGATTGCCGTGGTCATCTTTTACGCGATCAGTATTTACAACAGCCTGATCAATCTCAGAAATCGTGTCAAAAACGCCTTTGCGCAGATTGATGTTCAACTGACACGTCGCCACGACCTTATCCCGAACCTGGTCGAAGCCGTGAAAGGCTACATGAAGCATGAACGCGAGACGCTCGAAGCTGTCATCAACGCCAGGAATTCGGCGGTTTCAAGCCTCGACGCTGCGAAAGCCGACCCCTCGAATGCCGCTGCCATCCAGCAGCTGGGTGAATCCGAAGGCGCCCTTGGGGCTGCGCTTGGCCGCCTCTTCGCCCTGTCCGAGGCCTATCCGGACCTCAAAGCCAACCAGAACATGATTCAGTTCCAGGAAGAACTGACCAGCACTGAGAACAAGGTCGCGTTTTCCCGCCAGGCATTTAATGATGCGGTTCTTGCCTACAACAACAAGGCCGAAAATTTTCCCAACAACATCATCGCCGGCATGTTTCGCTTCGAGCTGGCGAGCTTTCTCGAAATCGATTCACCGGAGAAACGCGAAGTGCCTGAAGTCGATTTTTCCTGAGCCGGCTGAGGCGCGGGAAGCGCTATCGTGAATTTTTTCGACGCCCAGGACCAGGCACGTCGCGCAACACGCTGGCTGGTCATTGTCTACATCGTTGCGACCGCACTGATCGTTGCCGGCATAACACTGGTGATCGCGGTTGGCATGACGGAGGCTGGCATCCAGCCTGATACCAGCGTGATTGCCGGGTCGGCGCTGGCGGCACTCGGGCTGATCGTCGGCTCCAGCCTGTTCAAGACGGCGAGGCTGTCGGGTGGTGGTGGCCAGGTGGCCCAGCAGATGGGTGGCACACTGGTGCCACCAAACACGACCGATCCTCAGCGGCAACGTCTTCGTAACGTGGTCGAGGAAATGTCGATCGCATCCGGCGTGCCGGTTCCTGACATCTACGTCCTGGAGGAAGAAGCCGGCATCAATGCTTTTGCTGCTGGCTTCAGTCCCGGGGATGCCGCGGTCGCCGTCACCCGTGGCACGCTCGAAGTCCTGAATCGCGAGGAATTGCAGGGAGTGGTTGCGCATGAATTCAGCCACATACTGAACGGCGACATGCGCCTTAATATCCGCATGATGGGCGTGCTGTTCGGCATCATGGTCGTTGGAATGATCGGCCGCGCGATCTTGCGCAGTGCGCGGTATTCGAGCTTTTCCTCGAGAAAGCGCAGCGGCAACAGTGGCGGCTTCCTGGCGATCGGGCTCGGACTCACAGTGCTCGGCTGGATCGGTGTGTTTTTCTCCCGGCTCATCAAGGCGGCGGTGTCCCGTCAGCGGGAATACCTGGCCGACGCTTCCGCGGTCCAGTTCACGCGGCAAACGGACGGAATCGCCAATGCGCTTAAAAAGATTGGCGGTTACTCACAACGTTCCTATGTACAGTCTGCGGACCCTGAAGAGGTCAGTCACATGCTGTTCGCGAACGGCATGCCGAAACTCTCATCGATGTTTGCGACGCATCCACCGCTGACCAAGCGCATCCAGGCACTCGAGCCGAATTTTCGTGAAACAGACTATCCTCATGTCGAGCACGGCCGGCAGCGTGCCCCCCTGCGCCCGGAAGCCGCCGCCGGTTTATCGGGTGAACGGCAGGATACGCCGCAGGTCCCCGGGACACTGCCGGATGACGATATCGTCGCCTCTATCGGTAATCCGGGCCCGGAACACCTGGCGCTCGCGAGACAACTGCATCGATCAATTCCCGCGGAACTCTTCCAGGCTGCACACTCCCCGAATGACGCCTATCACCTCGCGCTGGCCTTGATTATTGACGACGCACATGCAGACCGGCAGCTCTCGCTGATCGACAGCCAGTTAGGCGATGAACGCGGCGCGCAGGTCCGGGGCTTCCATACAGGGCTCCAGTCCGTCGGACCCCGCTACCGGCTGCCCCTGTTGGAGATTTCTTTTCCGGCGCTCAAGCAACGGCTGGCGGAAAGCCTCGAGTTCCTCATCGATCTGATGCGAAAGCTGATGGAAATCGATGGTGACATCGACCTGCGGGAGTACTGCTATTCGAGGATTATTGCCAGGCATCTCGAGCAAGCGGCAGCACCGGCGGCCGCCTCACGCAAGAATCGCGTATCGAAAGACGCTGCGCGGCAGGCTGCCGTCGACCTGATACGCATCGTTGCCCACCAGGGCAGCAACAATCAGGCAGCGGAGAAAAGTGCCTGCAAAGCCGGCCTGCGCATATTCGGCGGCTGGGCCGGCGAAGTGGCCACCACGCCCGGCGACCACCGGTCTGTGCAGCGCCTGGACAACGCCCTCACCATCCTGAGTATGATCAATCCCGCCGGCCGGAAGAGCCTGGTCGACGCGGTGACCGCCACGATCAGCCAGGACGATCGCCTGACCCTGCGCGAGGCCGAGCTGCTGCGAGCCATCTGCGCCAGCCTGGAATGCCCGGTGCCACCCATTCTCTCGGCGACCTGAAAACTCCCGAATTTCGGTGAGTCCGCCGCCAAAATGGCGTATTATGTCGCCCACGGTCGCCTTATTGGGCTGCCGGACTCTGACTTATTAAAGAGCTGTTAGCCTTGGGCGGCGACAGCGACTGATACCAATATTCGCACACGGGAATAGAATCATGCGTATACGCCATTTACTCCTCGTCTTCCTCGTTGCCTCCGTGACTGCCGGGCCTGCCATGGCCGCCAGCAAGGAGGAGAACCGCGTACATGACGCGACCGACATCGTCGATCAACTATTGCGCATTCCCGAGCAGCGCGTGCCGCCAGCGCTGCTCTCCAGGGCCTACGCGATTGCCGTGATCCCACGTGTCATCAAGGTTGGCTTTGGCCTCGGCGCTCGCCATGGCAAGGGTGTCTTGGTGGTTCGCCAGGACGACAACACCTGGAGCAATCCGGCCTTCATCCGGCTGACAGGTGGCAGTTTCGGCTTCCAGGCCGGGGCACAGTCCACAGATGTCATCCTGGTCTTCAAAACGCGTTCGAGCGTCGACGGCATTTCACAGGGCAAACTGACGCTGGGTGCTGATGCATCCATCGCCGCCGGCCCTGTCGGCCGTTCTGCCGGCGCGCACACCGACGTGACATTCAAATCCGAGGTGTACTCCTATTCAAGGAGCCGCGGACTGTTTGCGGGTGTGGCACTCGAAGGCGCTGGCGTGACGATGGACAGAAAGGCCAATGCGGCTTTCTACGGATCCGCCCAGATTACGCCTGAACAGATTTTCGCCGGTTCCGGCAATGCTGCACCACAGGCTGCCAACAACTTTGTACAGGTCCTGAGTGCCCAGACGCAGCAATTGCCGATGCGCCCGGCAGCGGCAGCCGATGCGTCCGGTCAGCACAACCGGCAACCACAGAACCAGGAGATTTCGGAAGTGCGCACTTTCGGGATGGCGGCCAATCCTGAAGATCAACCGCGCGACTAAAAATTGAGTTGCTCCACGACTCGCATTAGTAACCGTGCAGGAAGTCTTTAGTCGAATCGAAGCCTGGGTTCAGCTCCTGGGGCCTAATGTCTACATCCAGGCGATCGCACTGGCATTCGTCTTTATTGTCATAGGCAGGATTGCCGAATTCTTCATTTCAAGGGTGGTCGCGAAGATCGCGGGACGTTCGAGCACGACGGTCGACGATGAACTTGTCGACCTGCTGCACAAGCCGATCTTTGTATCCTTCGTCTTGCTGGGACTGGCGCTCGCGACCGATCGAATCGGTCTGCCCGATACCCCGGCCTTTCTGACACAGGGCATCCTGAAGACGATTGCCATCGTCATCTGGTACAACTTCTTCCGCCATCTTTCCCGTGTCCTTCTGTCGGTACTGTCGCGCAGTCGCGGCAGCCGCCTGCACGCCAGCATGGTGCCGCTGGCGAATAACGTCCTGAAGATTACGCTGCTCGCACTGGCGATTTATTTCGTCTTCCTGGCCTGGAATATCGACGTTGCCGCATGGCTTGCTGCCGCCGGTATTGTTGGTCTCGCGCTCAGCTTTGCCGCGCAGGACACACTGTCGAATCTGTTTGCCGGCCTGTCCATCGTTGCCGATGCGCCCTACAAGATCGGCGACTTCATCACCCTCGACTCGGGCGAGCGTGGCAAAGTCACCTACATCGGTTTGCGCAGCACGCGTATCCTGACGCGCGACGATGTCGAAATCACCATCCCTAACGGTGTGATCGGCAATGCGAAAATCATTAACGAGGCCGGTGGCCCTTCGGCCAGGCACCGCATTCGCGTTCCGGTCGGTGTCGCCTACGGCTCTGACATCGACCAGGTTGTCGAATGCCTGTCGAA
>CAZVWF010000101.1:0-7979 GCA_964630795.1 uncultured Woeseia sp.
AACGCAAGACGGTCAAACTTGATCTCGAGCAAATCGAACCAGTGCTGTACCGCACGATCTGCCTGTACACAGCCCAGACCAAGTCGTGTTGCAGAATGCTGCAAATGAAAGAAGCTGAACTCAATTTTCTGCACGGCTGTTTGCCGGCCAAGCAAAAACCGCTCGAGGCGTACCAGCAGTTCGCGACAGGCGTTTAATAGCAGCGTGGCATCGTCCTGCTCTTCGTTGAGATCAAAGTCAGCAAAGAATCGTTCCGGCTCCCGGTAGCTCACCCGGGGGTCCGACAATTTCCCAAGGGCACGATCGAGCGCCAGCAAACGAGCAGCCCCGAAACGTTTGGCGAAGCCCTGTCTTGGCAAACGCAGCGCTTCCGCCACCGTCGTCACGCCCATACCCCGTAGTGACAATGTCACCGAATCCGGCCACTCCAGGCAGGTCAACGGCAACGGGCCGAGCTTCCCGACAAGATTTTTCGAGTCACGAATACAAACTTTTTGTCCGGCCCTGGCCAGCCAGGTCGCGGCAAGCGGTGTGGGCGCAATCGCCACCCCGGCATGAAACCCCTGGCTCTGCAAACCCTGGACAATGCGTTGTCGCAATGCCCGGATACCACCAAACAATGTCAGGCTGCCAGCAATCTCGAGTAATAACACCGAGGGCGGTTCAATCACGGTAAACGATGTGAATTTCTCCGACCACGCCGCTAATTCCTTGAGAACCCGTGCTTCCCGTACCAGGTTCCTTTCCTCGAGTTGCAATGCCGGTGACAACGCCAGTGCCGCATTTATCGTCAATTCCGGGCGAATGCCCTGAGCCATGGCGGACCGATTGGCCAGCAGGATCTTTCGCACACCCTTTTGCTCTTCAAAAACAGCAGCCGGTCCATCGTCATCCACTACCGCTTCAAGTGGCAAAGTCGGCAAACAGATGCCCAGCCACAATTGCCGCAGCGGAATGACGGGACTTAATGATGGGTCGACACCAGGCGCTGCTGCCAGTACCAATGGCAGCGACACCTGTCGACGATCTGCACGTTTTATCGATAGGGTCGGAGCGGTGTCCCGTTGGCGGGCTACGGGTTTTTCCGGTGCAGCCATGGCGTGATCAACGCCAGGTACTCGACAGGTTCCTTGGACCAGCGTAATCCCGGACCAGTGACGGCCGGCCGCCACGGCTTTTCAGAATGCCGAGATCGGTGCCCTGCTCGCCCGCATCGAGACGTATCCGTAACGCTGCGGCCGATGGCTGTGACAGGGCCTGCAACGAGCGAAAGGCGATCGCCCAACTCCGGCCTTTTTCTGCCGCAATCTGTAAACGCCGGCTGGTTGCATCATCGAGTGCATTCGACCACAGCAAAACCGCCGCACAATTACCGGAAGACAATGCCTGCTCAGCAGCCCACAGTGCTTCTTTTGCCGTCTTCGGTCGTACGATCAGTACCCGGGACAGGTTAACCCCCCACTGCTGCAATGCAGGCGGATAGGGTTCGAACGGCGGTGCAACCCAGGCGATCCAGCCCGCATCACGAATGACCTCACAGCCTTCTTCCGGCTGACTCAGTTGGGCCAGTGCCGGCATCAGGAGCTGCAGTTCCCCGGTGCCATAGTGATCCAGCAGGATTTCGGTCAGGGCGTGTCGTGGCCAGCCTCCGCCCGGCAGGCATTGATCCAGTTTCGGATATCCGCTGGCGAGATTTTTCCAGCCTGCTGTCTCCGCCCGCCCCTGTCCCCGCCAGATACGCGGGTTCTGCAACAGGTTGTCGAGCGCATCGGTCATCAGTGCAGCGGCATACCGTCACGGATGATGCCGACAACGACGCCTTCGATGACCATTGCCTGTTCTGCGAGATCGACTTCGATAGGTTCGAAATCCTCGTTTTCAGGTAATAGCCAGACCACGGAACCATCCTGCCGATATCGCTTGACCGTGACCTCGTCCTCAACCCGGGCAACCACGATTTGCCGACTGCGAACCTCCGGCGTGCGATGAACGGCAACGAGGTCGCCATCCAGGATGCCGGCATTTTTCATGCTCATGCCATGTACCCGCAGGAGATAGTGCGGCTTGGGATCGAACAGTGCCGGGTCCATACGGTAGTGCGTTTCAATATGTTCTTCGGCAAGAATCGGGCTACCCGCTGCAACCCGGCCAATCAGCGGCAGACCCAGCTGCTCGCGCAGGGAATCCTTGAGCTGGATGCCTCTCGAGGCACCCGGAACCAGCTCCAGAACTCCTTTTTTCTGCAGGGCCCGCAGGTGCTCTTCGGCCGCATTGGCGGATTTGAAACCGAGCTCACGAGCAATTTCGGCGCGCGTTGGCGGCATGCCGAATTCATCGATAAATGATTGAATAAGCTCAAGAATTTCTCTCTGCCTGGGGGTCAGTTGCCGCATTTGAACATACCTGTATGAATAAACAGTACTGTGATTATATCTATGTATTTGTGCGCGTCAAATGTTTTTCTGTCAGCATGATTTGGCGTCCGTGAGTCGCGCCGCCTCCGATTCATCTGACCCCGGCCGACAAAACCTGGCAAACAGTGGCCACAACCGTCCCGCCTGAACTGAACGACGGCGCACAGACCGCGAATCACCCCGCTCAAACAAAAGCGGCCGGTGAACGAGCAAATAACCCGGGATAGCTGCCTGTGAAGCGCGACAAACTCTAAGAAAAACAAGGAATTTCGTTGCGGACAAAGGAACTTTGCGAAATAATGTGCCTGCAGTTTTATCCCAACAGAGGAAAATCGGACAATGATTAAGAAAGTATTGAAAGTGGGCGCCATCGTTCTGGTCCTGGGCGTAGCCTCTGGTTGCGCCAGCCAGGCAGCAATTGATGCAGCGCAGGCGACTGCTGACGCAGCAGCACGTGATGCAGCAGCAGCGAAATCTGCTGCAGAGGCCGCACGCGCATCTGCTGACAGCGCCGCACAGGCTGCAGCAAGCGCTCAAAGCACCGCAGACCAGGCACTGGCCGCCGCTACCGAAGCGCAGGCTTGCTGCGATACAAACCGTGACCGCCTGGAACGCATGTTCCAGCGCTCACAAGCCAAGTAAGGGTTATCTCTTAAGGCTTATTCGGACGCCGCGCTTGTCGCGGCGTCTTTTATTCTGCGCCCGGCAACGGCAGGAATGCCGTCGGCCCGATCGAGCAACACTTCTGCTGCATCCCAGTCGAGCATGCCGGGATGCTCATTGGTCGCTACGACAAACTGTTCGGTCAGCGCCGTCATCGCATCGCGCGGCGGCGGCGGTTCTTCGGGTGTCCCGCCCCCGAGCGATGACTCGACCGCAGGACCGGTTTCTGCGACTTCCAGCGTTTCGTGAACCTCTACGATCAGTTCATCGCCGTTCCACCCTACTTTGACCGGCTCATTGATAATCCGGACCGGCGTACTGACATCCACGCGGCCGAACAGGTAATCGATATCTTCGGGGAACATGCGGATACAGCCATGTGTGACCCGCATGCCGACGCCGGCTGGCCGGTTGGTGCCGTGAATCAGGTATCCCGGCAATCCCAGGCGCATGGCGTACTCGCCCAGCGGGTTGTCAGGACCGGGCGGCACGATCCGCGGCAGGATGTCACCTTCGGCCGCATGTTCCGCACGAATCGAATCCGGCGGATACCAGCTGGGATTGCGCACCTTGGATATAATCGAGGTTCGACCCAGCGGCGTTTCCCAGTCCATGCGCCCTATGCTGATCGGGTAGGTCATAACAACAGCCGGCTTGCCCGTTTCGGGTTCCGGAAAGTAATAAAGCCGGTATTCGGCCAGGTTCAGAATCACACCGCGCCGCGGGCCCGGTGGCAACACATAACGTGTTGGCAAGATGACCTCCGTGCCCTCCCCCGGCAGCCAGGTATCCACATCCGGATTGGCACGTACGATGTCCTCGTAACCCATGCCGTGGCGCCGGGCGATATCGAGCAAGGTGTCATCCGCGCGTGCAGTGATCATCGTGACTGCGCCGACCACGTCATTGCCCTCGGGCGGCAGGTCATACATCTCCGCCCGAACGGCAAACGTCGAAAGCAGCATGCACGCGGTCAGTAAACCCGCGACAAGTCGATTGTTAGTTTTCACTGTCCTTTCTCGTCCTGGCTGATCACTTCTGTTTCCGATTCGCTCTCCAGGAGCCATTCCTGGATAGCCGGGCTTTCCAGCAAGCGCTTCGGATAGACGCTGGCTGAATCCGGCAGATTGATGCCGTAAGATCTGAATCGCATCACGACCGGTGCATACATGGCGTCAGCGACACTGAACCTGCCGAACAGCCATTCTCCGCTGTCGCCGTATCGGTGATGGCAATCCGACCAGATTGCAAACACCCGGTCAATGTCTGCCGCCACTTCATCCGGCAATGCCACTTTACGACCCATGGCACGACAATTCATAGGCATCGCTTCACGTAATGCGACAAACCCTGAATGCATCTCCGCGCTCACGGAGCGCGCGTGCGCGCGGGCAATCGGGTCCGCCGGCCAGAGCTTGCTTTCCGGCCACTGTTCGGCCACCGTTTCCGCAATGGCGAGCGAGTCCCAGATCTGTTCGCCACCGTGAATCAGAACGGGAACGCACCCGGTCGGCGAAAGCCCGGCAATGTCGTCCGCAAACGTGTCGGTATCCAGCGGTATCCGCACTTCATCGAACTCGATGCCCGCCTCACGGAGCAGAAACCATGCCCGTAACGACCAGCTCGAGTAATTTTTGTTTCCTATGACGAGTTTCACGACAAGATCGGCAGTTAGGCAATGCCTGCCTATTATTTCACAGAAGCCGCTTAAAGACCGCTCTGATGTGCTTGAATTTACGCTCTTTTTTGGCCGCTTACTCTGTCCCGGCATGCCGGTAGCCTGTGCATCCCTGCCCCATCGCTACGCAATGATGAAAATTACGCTCGAAATGAGCGGTCGCGGCTTGCGCTTGTTTTCCGGACGCGACCTGAAGGTCCCGCGAAACCGGCCACCACACTGATAAAACGCGGACTGGCGCGCGACAGGACAGCGAAGAAATTGACCGCACGCTGGCAACGAATCCTGGCGACGCGCCCTGCGCCAGAAAGAAAATCAAAAGCGCAGCAGCACCGAACCCCAGGTAAATCCACCGCCGAAGGCATCAAACAGCAAGAGCTGACCCGGCTTGACCCGGCCATCCCGAATCGCAACGTCGAGAGCGAGTGGAATGGAGGCGGCCGATGTATTGCCGTGAATCTGCACCGTCTGAACAACCTTGTCCATCGACAGGCCAACTCGTTTGGCTGTGGCCTGGATGATTCGCAGGTTGGCCTGATGGGGAATGAGCCAGTCGAGATCGTCGATAGTCAGGTTATTTGCGTCGAGTGCTTCCTGGGCAATTGAACTGAGGGTCTTTACGGCCACTTTGAAAACGTCATTGCCACTCATCAGGATGCGCGAATCACCAACGCCGGCAGCGGCCAGGTCGTTCGAGACACCGACAGGATAATAGAGAAGTTCTTTGTACTGTCCGTCACCACCCAGGTGCGTCGACATAATGCCGGGTTCGTCGGAGGGTTGCAGTACGACGGCCCCGGCGCCATCGCCAAACAGCACACAGGTACTGCGATCGCTCCAGTCAATCAACCGGGTGATGATCTCGGCACCGATAACGAGCACGTTTTTCAGATCGCCACAGCGAATAAATTTGTCGGCCGCGCTGATCGCATAGACAAAACTGCTACAGGCTGCCTCGGTGGCGTAACACGGGCAGGCAGGAATCCCCATCTTGTGCTGAATGATGGTAGCGATATTGGGGAAAATCAGGTCCGGGCTGGTTGTGCCGACAAAAATGGCATCGATATCCTCGGCTTTCACGCCCGCCGAGTCCAGCGCAACTCTGGCTGCTTCGACGCAAAGATCGGATGTCAGCTCATCTTCGGATGCGACATGGCGTTGCCGGATACCGGTTCGCGTCTGGATCCACTCATCGCTGGTGTCGACCATCTTTTCGAGGTCGGCATTCGTCAGAATTTTCTCCGGCAGATAACGACCGGTACCGGCGATTCGCGAATAGATCATACGACTTCCCGTTGCTTTCGTTACCGGCGGCGTCGAACCGGGTATCTGTTCAGGCCGCTTCCTGTTCCAACAGGCTGCCGATCTGTTGCGGCACCTGCTTCCTTAGTTCGATCAACGCATTCTCAATGGCATGCTCGAAGGCATAGGAATCGGCACTGCCATGGCTCTTGACAACAATACCATTGAGTCCGACGAGGGAGGCGCCATTGTAGTGGCGCGAATCCATTTCCATCTTCAGTTCGTTGAGAACCGGACGTGCAAAAACCGCTTGCAGACGGGCCAGCAGATTCCTGGTAAAGGCACGCTTCAAATAGTGCGAGACCAGTCCAACCGTACCTTCCATCGTTTTCAGCGCGACATTGCCGGTAAACCCGTCGGTGACCACCACATCTGCCTTGCCGCAAAAAATCTCGTTGCCTTCAATAAATCCGACATAATTCAGGCTGCTCTGGTTGAGCTTGGCCGCCGCTTCCCTGACTGTATCGTGGCCCTTCGTGTCTTCAACGCCGATATTAAGCAGGGCAACCCTGGGCCGCTCGATATCGCAAATATCCGAGACCACGATGGAGCCCATGAGCGCAAACTGGAACAGCTGTTCCGGATCGTTAACGGTATTTGCGCCCAGATCGAGCATATGGACCGTACCGCCGATTGACGGCAATTCAGCGATGATCGCCGGTCGATCGATGTCCGGCAGCATTTTCAAAACAAACTTGGCGGTTGCCATCAGGGCTCCGGTATTGCCGGCGCTGACACATGCTGCGGCCTCCCCGTTCTTTACCAGGTTGATGGCGACGCGCATCGAGGAGTCCTTCTTCCTGCGCAATGCATCCGCCGGCGCTTCGGACATACCGACCACTTCTGTCGAGTGCCGGATCCTGAGACGCGGTTCGTTGCCGACGATTCGAGTGACGTGACCGGTCAGCTCTTTTTCGTCGCCAACAAGGATGAGCTCCAGGTTGACGTGTTTATCGAGCGACGCTTTTGCGGCGCGCACGACAATCTCGGCGCCCAGGTCGCCGCTCATTGCATCGAGAGAAATGACGGATGTGGTTTCCACGGTATCTGTCGGTCAGTCAGCCACTACTGGATGATTCCACCCTGGCCTATCCGAAGATCGTGAACGCCTACTCGTCGTCGTCCGGTTCAGGTTGCTCGACGACCTGCTTGCCCCGGTAGAAACCGTCCGGAGTGACCCGGTGACGCAGGTGCGTTTCCCCCGACGTCGGATCAACCGACAGCGACGGTTTTTTCAGTTTGTCGTGGGAACGCCGCATGCCACGGGTGGACGGGGTCCGGCGACTTTTTTGAACTGCCATCTGAATCTCCAGTGAACGACAGCCCGCTGGCTGTCATTTATTGTCTTTCTCCTGCCGGGCACCCTGCCCGACACGCTTTAATCCTTTGCTTCCATCCGGGTCCTTAAATCCGCGAAAGGCCGGGTCGTTTCCCGATGTGCTGCCGGAATCTCCTCTGCTTGCCGGCCGCAGTACGTACTCGCGTCGTGCAGCGGCGCCAGCGGCATGGCCATGACAAGCGCCTCTTCAACGACATCCCGCAGCACTATGGCTGTCCCGTCGACCTCCCACACATCGTAGTCTGCGTAGCGGGGGTCATCCAGTGACTTGCCGAACAACATCCTGATCGGCGTTTCAATGACCAGCTCGAACGGTTCGAGGCAACGCTGACATACCACCGGCAATCCGGCGGCCACCTGCCCCGTCGCCGCAACGACCCTCATACCCGGGTCCAGCCAGGCAAACGAAAGGCTGACCCGGACGGCAGAATCCTGCCAGTCGCACGGCTGTACGGACCCGGGAACCGTCCTTAGCTCGGCTTCCGAGATTTCACACAACCGTTCGAAATCGCCAACTTTTCCTTTAAAATCAAACCGGTCCGCACTATCCCCAAGTTCTGCCGGACGCACTCGATCCAGGAGC
>CAZVWF010000102.1:0-7924 GCA_964630795.1 uncultured Woeseia sp.
GCAAGCATCCACAGCAGGAGTTTCTGCAGGTGGATACCGGCAACATACTCTTTATTTGTGGCGGCGCGTTCGCGGGCCTCGAAAAGATTATCCTCGATCGCTCGTCGAAGAGCGGCATCGGTTTTGTCGCCGATGTCAAGACTGATCAGGAAAAGCAAAACGTGGGCGAACTGCTGCACGGCACAGAACCGGAAGATCTCATCAAGTTCGGCCTGATTCCGGAATTCGTGGGTCGCCTGCCTGTTGTTGCAACTCTCGAGGAACTTGATGAGGACGCACTGGTCAGCATCCTTCAGGAACCGAAGAATGCATTGACGAAACAGTATCGCAAGCTGTTTGACATGGAAGGCGTCGAACTCGAGTTTCGGGAGGATGCATTGGCTGCGGTTGCACGGCGTGCAATGAAGCGTAAAACGGGCGCGCGTGGTCTGCGAACGATCCTCGAGAGCGTGTTGCTGGATACGATGTATGACCTGCCGTCTTCATCCAGTGCGAAAAAGGTCGTGCTCGACGAGGCGGTGGTCAATGGTGAAACCAAGCCGTATGTCATTCACGAGTCAGATGAACCGCCGGCTGTGAATACGGAACAGCTGGAACGGCCCACCGGTTCTGACAGCTAGAGAACAGTTTCAGGAAAAAGGGGTATAGCCCCTTTTTTCTTGTCCCGGAGGTCAGCTTGGGAGGCCCCGGGGCAGCGACAGCCAGGCCAGGAGTGATCTCTCGTCGCAGTGTGTGGCGCGTGTTTCGGTCATCGTTTGTCTGTCGACCGCTTGATTCCAGCCGATTTGGACATACGTCCCAGCCCAAGCTTGATGATTGGCCAATTGCGAGGGTTTTAAACAGTGTCAGAAGAAGCGTTCGAGAACGAGACGTCCGAGACGGAATTGGACGGTGATACACGGGGTATACCTGTGTTGCCGCTGCGAGACGTCGTTGTCTATCCGCACATGGTGATCCCGTTGTTTGTGGGCCGGGAGAAATCCATCGTTGCGCTGGATCGCGCCATGAATTCCGGCAAGAAGATCCTGCTGGTTGCCCAGCAGGCGGCGGATTTGGACGATCCCGGACCAGAGGATCTCTACAGCGTCGGTACGCTGGCGACGATCCTGCAATTGCTCAAGTTGCCGGACGGCACGGTGAAGGTCCTGGTCGAGGGCAGTGAACGCGCGCAGGTGGACAAGTTAATCGTCGACGATCATTTCTCTGCAGAGATTACGATTCTGAGTGAAGAAGACCGTCACGACGAACGCGAAGTCGATGTGCTGGTGCGTTCGATCATCGCCCAGTTCGAACAATACGTGAAGCTGAACAAGAAGGTGCCGCCGGAGATCCTGACTTCGCTCTCCGGAATCGATGAGGCAGGACGCCTTGCCGACACCGTTGCCGCTCATATGGCGCTGAAGCTGGCCGAGAAGCAACGCATTCTCGAAATCCGCGATGTCAAAGTAAGGCTCGAGCAAATCCTCGGTATCATCGAGGGTGAAATCGATGTGCTGCATATCGAGAAACGAATTCGCGGCCGCGTCAAGCAGCAGATGGAAAAAAGCCAGCGCGAGTACTACCTGAATGAGCAGATGAAGGCTATTCAGAAAGAGCTCGGCGAAATGGAAGACGCACCGAACGAACTGGCGGATCTCGAAAACAAGATTGAAAAAGCCGGCATGACGAAGGAGGCGAAGGAGAAAGCGACCTCTGAACTCAACAAGCTGAAACTGATGTCGCCGATGTCGGCGGAGGCGACCGTCGTACGGAATTACGTCGACTGGTTGCTGAAAGCGCCGTGGAAGAAACGCGGCAAGGTATTACGAGACCTCAATCGGGCCGAGGAAGTGCTCGAAGAAGATCACTACGGGCTCGAGAAGGTCAAAGAACGTATCCTTGAGTACCTGGCCGTTCAACAACGCGTCAAGCGATTAAAAGGCCCGATCCTCTGCCTGGTCGGTCCACCGGGCGTCGGCAAGACCTCACTGGGGCAGAGCATCGCACGAGCCACTAATCGCAAGTTCGTCAGGATGTCGCTGGGCGGTGTCCGTGATGAGGCGGAGATCCGCGGCCACCGGCGGACTTACATCGGTTCGATGCCGGGCAAAATTATTCAAAACCTCGCCAAGACCACGGTGCGGAATCCGCTGTTCCTGCTCGACGAAGTCGACAAAATGGCGATGGATTTCCGTGGCGACCCGTCGAGCGCACTTCTGGAGGTTCTCGACCCGGAACAGAATTCGACCTTTGCAGATCACTACCTAGAGGTCGATTTTGATCTCTCCGACGTGATGTTCGTTTGCACGGCGAACAGCCTGAATATCCCGGCGCCGTTGCTGGACCGTATGGAGGTCATCCGGATTCCCGGTTACACCGAGGACGAGAAGCTGAATATTGCGACCCGTTACCTGATTCCGAAGCAGATGAAGGAAAACGGTCTCAGGGAAGAAGAGCTGACGATTACGAGATCTGCGGTCCTGGACGTTATCCAGCATTACACGCGGGAATCCGGCGTGCGTAACCTGGAACGCGAGATCTCGAAGATTTGTCGCAAAGTCGTCAAATCACTGCTGCTGAAGCCGCGGGACAAGGCTATCCGGATTACGCCGAAAAGCCTGGAGAAGTACCTCGGTGTTCGCCGGCACCGCTACGGCAAGGCCGAGGACAACGACCAGGTCGGTCAGGTTACAGGTCTGGCCTGGACAGAGGTTGGTGGTGAGCTATTGACCATTGAAGGCGCCGTCGTACCGGGTAAGGGCAAGCTGACGCATACCGGCCAGCTGGGCGAAGTCATGACCGAATCGATCCAGGCGGCAATGACCGTGGTTCGGAGCCGAGCCGGGGTTTTAGGTATCGATCCGGAGTTCCATCAGAAACTGGATGTTCATGTCCACGTGCCCGAAGGCGCGACGCCAAAGGACGGTCCGAGTGCGGGAGTTGGCATGTGTACGGCCCTGGTTTCAGCATTAACTGGCATCCCCGTAAAGAGTGATGTGGCGATGACGGGAGAGATCACATTGCGTGGCGAAGTATTGCAGATCGGGGGTCTGAAAGAGAAGTTGCTTGCAGCCCACAGAGGCGGTATCGAGACGGTTTTGATCCCGCATGAAAACAAGAAAGACCTGGCAGAAATACCGAAGAACATCAAAGACAAACTGAACATTGTTGCAGTGAAATGGATCGATGAAGTACTTGAGGTAGCGTTGCAACACATGCCGGTTCCAGAGGCCAAGTCGGAGGCTGCCAAAGGCAAGCCCAAGGCACCCGGCAAGGGCCAAAAAGACAACGATATCGCTCGTCCCCACTAAACGCTGAAACCCTTATAATCACTGGGCTTGTTGACGGTTTTAAGACCGCGTGGTACAAGTTTGCGCGTGTTTTGTTCAGGCTGAAAGTCAAGCTTGGCAAGGCATTGGGGATTTCCACGGAAATTTTCCATTACGTTAGGGTAATGCGATTCGTGAAAACGATTCGCGCACGGAGATGCGGGACGACTCTTTTGGCATTCCGCATTATTAATTTTGATCATTAATAGCAAGGGTGAATGCATGAACAAGGGAGAACTTATTGATTCGGTTGCGGCCTCGGCAGGACTGTCGAGAGCAGATGCAACCAAAGCGGTTGACGGCGTGCTGGACAGCATTTCGAAGACGCTCGCAGGTGGTGGCTCAGTCTCATTGGTAGGCTTCGGTACCTTCAAGGTAAAACATCGTGCAGCTCGTATGGGGCGCAACCCGAGAACGGGTGAAGCGATCCAAATCAGTGCAAGCAATGTGCCTGGATTTAAGGCTGGCAAAGGCCTGAAGGATGCCGTAAACTAGCGCGCCCTTCGGGTCGGGGGGGTCGATTCCGACCACTGGGTGCTTAGCTCAGCTGGTAGAGCATCGCCCTTACAAGGCGAGGGTCGGCGGTTCGATCCCGTCAGCACCCACCAGGTGACGGAGTGGTAGTTCAGCTGGTTAGAATACCGGCCTGTCACGCCGGGGGTCGCGGGTTCGAGTCCCGTCCACTCCGCCACAGAAAACGCCGGGTCCCTTAAAGGGGCCCGGCTTTTTTTGGTCCGATGGCTGTGGCGCTCCCGGTTATCCGAGCCACAAAAGATCAAGCCGCAGCCAATGGGATACGTGTCTTTGGGCATGAGGGGCGAACGGTCATTGGCGGAGCGGCACTGGTCCGTCCGGTCTAATTGTTTCCGTGCCACCCGGAATTGACCCCGCCTGCCGACGTCGGACTCGCATGCTATTGATTCTCTGCGCTTAAAAGGGTCTGAGATCGCTTGGCCTCGCCGGTCGGCTCGCGTATTATCGCACGCCATATTTTCGTTGCGGGCCGGCCCCGGACGAACCATTTCCTTGCCCCACGGTTTATTCAGCCGGGGCTGAATTACCTGACAGACACGCCTTATGCTGCAACATATTCGTGAGAAGTTTACCGGCGTTTTCGCCATCGTCCTGCTGGGCATGCTCGGCATCTCTTTCGTCTTCTTTGGAATTGGCAATTTCAATTTCCTGAACGCGGGAAATGCGGCCACCGTTGAAGGCGTCGATATTTCGATATTTCAGCTCGAAAACGCCTATCAGAATGAGCTGTTGGCGCGGGAGGATTACACGAGTCTTTCGCCGACCATGCTGCAGGCGATTCGAGCCAGCACGCTGGAACGCCTGATCCGGGATACGGCACTCGAAGTGCATGTAGTCGATGAAGGATACCGGGTTGGCGATGAGCAGATTGTCAAAGCGATTCAGTCGGAACCGCAATTCCAGGTTGATGGCGTCTTCAACAAAGATCTTTATGACGGATGGCTGGCTCAGCGGGTGATCGATGGACGCATGTTCGAGGAACAGCAGCGTAGTGCCTATCGCCGCAGCCAGTTGCAGCGTGGAATCGCAGCGACATCATTCGTCACGCCGTCCGAGTATCGGCGTCACCTGAACCTGATCGCAGAACAGCGTGTGGCGTCGATTGCGACCTTCGACATCGCGGCGCTGGCCGACACGATCGTGGTCAGGGACGAAGATGTGCAGGCCTATTACGAGGCGAGGCCAGATGACTTTCGGGCACCGGAATCTGTCGACTTCGAATTCCTGGAAGTCCGTCGCGATCAGCTTGCATCGGAAATCCAGGTTGCCGGGAACGTTCTGCAGCAGTACTACGAAGACAACTCGAGTCGCTTCCTGCAGGACGAACAACGGCAGGCGCGCCATATCCTGACTCTTTTTGGAGACGATGAAGCGGCCGCGGAAGAGCAGGCCGCCGACTTGACCGCAAGGGTGCAGGCAGGAGAGCCGTTTGAGGACCTGGCCAGGCAGTATTCGGCGGATGGTGGTTCTGCACAAATGGGCGGTGATCTCGGCACGCTGATGCATTCGCAAATGCCGGGTGTGCTTGGGGACGCGATCTTCTCGATGGATGCCAACGAGGTTTTGGGTCCGGTCCGAAGCGAATTCGGCTTTCACATCATTCGCTTGGACGCAATTATCCCGGGTGGCCCGATGCCACTGGAGCAGGTACGGGGCGAATTGCTTCAGGAGCTTCGCGAGCAGGGCGTGGAGGATCAGTTCCGCAATCTCGAACGTCAGCTTGCCGACGCCGTGTTTGATGCAGATGACTTGCAAAGTATCGCGGCAAGCACGGGTCTCGCGGTTCAGTCGGTGACCGAATTTACCCGCAATGGCGGTGAACCGTTCGACGCTAATCAGACAGTCATCGACGCGGTCTTCGACCCGCTTGTTCTGACAGACCGGCAAATCAGCGATCTTGTAGAAATTGACGCGGACCGGTCGATCATGGTCAGGGTAACGGATTATCATGAAGAAGCCCGTCGACCTGTGGAAGAGGTCAAGGACGACATTGTGTTCGCTTTGCAATCGGATCGTGCCATTAACATCATCGATGACCGGTCACGACGGCTTCGCGAGGCGCTGGAGCAGGGCGAGGATTTCGAAGAGTTGGCGTTTCAGCTGGAGGCTGCCTACCAGCCGGATGTACGCGTTTCGCGTTTCCAGGAAGGCATGGACCCGGCGGTCATGGACGCGATCTTCCGTGCCAAGAAGCCGACCACGGGCAATGCACGCCTGGGGAGTACGATTACGACCGTGGGTGACTACGTAGTGTTCATGGTCAAGCAGGTGATACCAGGCGCACCGGAGATGATCCCGCTGGCCGAGCGCGATCAACGCAAGTTATCGCTGCAATCGGCTGCCGGTGCCCAGGATCTTAACGCTTACATGAATGAGCTCGTGCGTAACGCGGACATCGATCGCAGCGACAGTGCGCTGGCGACGCCTGAATTCCTGCAATAACCCACGTATGATGTGATCGCTGTCGACGGATGTCCGCGGCGGTCACGGACATGATGCAGGCGCACGGTTGCGGGGATAGCCAATGAAAAAAATCGAACTCCACTGGCAAATTCTGATTGCCATCGGGTTGGCAGGCATTGCCGGGTGGGCGGTTAATTCTGCCATTGCTTCCGGTATCGAAGACCCGTCATTTATCGGCATCAGCTTTATCGGCTTGTTCGACTACGTCGGATCATTGTTCCTGAACGCGCTCAAGATGATCATCGTACCGTTGATCTTCTCGTCGATTGTCATGGGTGTTGCTGGTATTGGCTCCGGCGGTAACCTGGGTGTACTGGGCGGACGTACCCTGCTGTTTTATCTCGTGACCACGCTGGCGGCCACCATGATTGGCCTGATGCTGGTCAACATCTTGGGTCCCGGCTATCAGAATGGCGCCCCGGTGGGCGATATGCTGGCACTGGACGCCTCTGCTGACGAACTGGTTGCTCTCGCTGAAGGTCGTGGACCCGGCGACGTTGCGCAGGTTTTTCACAGCATGGTGCCTCCTAATATTGTGCAGGCGGCCGCCGATGGCCAGATGCTCGGTATCATTTTCTTTGCCCTGTTGTTTGGCTACTTCATGACGCACCTGGCGCACGAGCTCGCAGAGCCACTGTTCAAGTTCTGGGACAGCGTGTTTCACGTCATGATGAAGATGACAGAGTGGATCATGAAGTTCGCGCCGATCGGTGTTTTCGGACTTGTCGCCAAGGTGGTTGCCGAAGCCGGTTTCAGTGCTGTGCGCCCGCTGGCCATGTTTGCCATCACTGTCGTCATCGCGTTGGCATTGCATATCACGGTCACCATGCCGTTATTCCTTCGCTTCGTCGGCAAAGTCAGGCCATACGCCATGTTTCCCAAGATGGCGCCGGCAATGTTAACGGCGTTTTCCACCTCGTCTTCGTCGGCAACGTTGCCGATTACGATGGATTGCGTGGAAGAGCGGGTAGGCGTCTCGAACAAGATTTCCAGTTTTGTATTGCCCCTCGGTGCTACCGTCAATATGAATGGTACGGCGTTGTATGAATGCGCCGCCGCTATGTTCCTGGCCCAGGCCTACGGACTGGAACTGACCCTGGGGGTACAGTTCTCCATAGTCTTTATCGCATTGCTGACGTCGGTGGGTGTCGCGGGCGTTCCGTCGGCCTCGCTGGTTGCGATCGCGATCATCCTGGGTGCGGTTGGTTTGCCGGTCGAAGCGATCGGTGTCCTGATGGTATTCGACCGGGTCCTCGACATGCTGAGGACCAGTGTCAATATCTTTGGAGACTCATGCTGCGCCGTTATTGCGGCACGCCTCGACGGCGAGAAGACGAACGTCGATATCGAAGAAGACGCCTAACCGCGTCATGCCTGGGGCAGGATCAGCCCGGCGGATGCCGGTCGTTGTACAGGTTTGCTCGACGGTAGCTGATCGGCGCGACGCAAACTATGCGTCGTCGAAAGTCATCCCCATGATGTTGACGCCTGCATCGACGAACGTCGTTTCGCCGGTGATCCCGCTGGCCAGGTCGGAGCAAAGGAACGCTGCAGTATTGCCGATCTCCTCGATGGTCACAGTTCGGCGTAACGGCGATGCTTTTTCTTCGTAACCCAGC
>CAZVWF010000103.1:0-7704 GCA_964630795.1 uncultured Woeseia sp.
CAAGCTCCACCGGCTGGTAGAGCTGTACTTCTGGCATTACATCGAAAGAAGCCATCGTTACCTCAGAAGTTGTTGGTTTGTAGCGGCTTGTACGACTGATCACGACCCATGACATGGTTGACGACCATGTCCGGCGTGATCGGCGATCTGCCGAAAATGTGTCCGTCCAGCGCATCGGAGATCGCCGACTGCAATGCAGCGACCGAGCAACCCATCGCCGGCTCGCCGATACCCCTGGCACCGAACGGGTTTTGTGGGTCGGGCAGATTGACGGCATCGGTCCGCGTTACGGACGGCACGTCCAGATAACTTGGAATGCCGCACTGGTGATAGCCGACGTTTGCCGGCAGGCCGTTTTGCGGGTCGTAGACATGACGTTCCGACTTGGCCATACCGAAGCCCCAGACCGCGCCGCCCTTCATCTGTTGGGCAAGCCCTTTCGGATGCATGACGGTGCCGCACTCGGCGATGCCGACGTAATCCAGGATGTCGTACTTGCCCGTTTCGAGATCGAGCTCAATTTCGCAGAACGCGACCGCGAGGCCCGGTATCACGCCTTCCTGATGCAGATTGTCCTTCGCGACACCGACGAGACCGGTGCCGGCCAGGTTCTGCACAGCACGCTGTGTGATTTCGTGAATATCTTCGGGATAGGCTTCGCCGCTGTATTCACCGCCGAGCTGAATTGACCGGGCAGCAATCGCACCATACGACATGCCTTGTGCCGGGTTGTCGATCAGGAATACGCGTTGACCGTCGATGTCGTAATCTTCCGGCGCGCCACCCATCGTGTCAGCAGCAATGCGCTTCATCTTGTCCAGCGCATCCATCGCCGCAACATAGTTGGTTCGCGTATGCGCAAAGATCGTGACACTGCCGGCCTGGTAGGAACTCCAGGGCAGGTGGTTGTCCGTGCTTCCACGATGGATTTCCATGTTGTCTTCGGAGACTTTGAGGACTTCTGCCGCGGCGCGGGACGTCGTCGCGTACGAATAGGTACCCAGGTTACCGACACCGGTGTGAACATGCAGTCGGCCGTCCGGCGTAATGCGGATCAGGCCGTCGAAACCGGTCGCGCCTGCCGAGTGATAGCCCTGGCCGATGCCCAGTCCACGTACCTTGTTGCCATTGCGTTTCGGCCGGGCCTTGCGGTTTTCCCAGTCGAACATTTCCGCGCCCTGGTCCAGCGCCTCGTTCATGTAGGCACTGGTTACCGGGTTACGATCTGCATAAACGATTGTGTCGTTGTTCGCGGAGTTGATCTTGCGGATCTCGACCGGATCGATGTCCAGCTGCTTCGCAGCTTTGTCCATGATCGGAGCCATGACGGCCGCGATCTGGTTCTGGCCCGGTCCACGCTGCGCACCGCGCGGTGTCGTGTTCGTCAAGACGGGTACGCCGCGGAAGCGCATGGCGGTCGGATCGTAGACGAGGGAAATCGCGCCACCTGCTGACGAAGCGTCACCGCCCGTCGCATTCGGCCCGATATCTTCGACGATGAATACGTCAGAAGCGGTGATCTTGCCGTCCGCCGAGAAGCCCATCTTGATCCAGCCCTGGAATCCGACACGGGCTGAGCCCATGTAGTACTCCTGTTCGCGTGTGACACGCAGTTGCACCGGACGATTGATCTTCTTCGAGAAATACCCGGGCAATACAGCGATCGGGTAGGCACCGATCTTTGAGCCGAAGCCCCCGCCCGTGTTTTCACTGATCAGGCAGACGTCCTTCATTTCGACACCCAGCATTCTGGCGAGGCCCGGCATCCAGAAGCTCTGGCTTTGCGCCGAGCCGTGCACATAACACTTGCCGTTTTCCCAGTAGGCCATCGCCGTACGTGGCTCCATGCTCATGTGCGCATAGCCAATCGTGACGAACGGTTCCTCGAAGACGAGATCGGCGTCAGCAAAGCCCTGCTCGAGTTCGCCGTATCCCCATTCACTGACGAACTCGCCGGTTGGCTCCTTGCCGGTACGGAACGCATCGACCTGTTCCTGGCTCCACTTGATCTCGCGGAAGCCGGAGCCTTCGCGGGAACGTGCATAGACGTTGCCTTCTTCACGCGCGTTCGCGCCACCTTCGAGCAAGCTGTCCAGCGGATCAGTGACGAAAGGCAGCGGCTCGATATCGATCTCGATGGCCGCCATGGCGTCTTCGGCGATTTGCTCCGTTTCGGCGGCGACCGCAAGAATCGGATCGCCGATATAGGCCGGCGAGTTGGTCAGAATCGCGGCATTGGGTGCCTCGACTTCCGGAACATCCTCTGCCGTCAGAATGCCGACGACGCCGTCCATCGCCTCTGCTGTGGAGGTGTCGATTCGTGTGACGCGCCCATGAGCCATCGGACTCGTGTACATGCGGGCATAAACCATGCCGTCGACTTTGAAGTCTTCCGCGTACTTGGCCTTGCCGGTGACTTTGCCGGTGACGTCGGGTGGCGTGAAGTCCTTGCCAAGGAGAGTGTAGTCGCTCATGAGTTCTGCCCGGACGCACGCATGACGCCATTCAAATAGTGGTCGTAGGCGCCGCAGCGGCAAAGATTGCCCGCCATGGCCTGGCGTGCCTCTTCACGTGTGGGCGATGCGTTCTCATCCAGCAATGCCACCGCTGACATCACCTGGCCCGGCGTGCAGAAGCCACATTGCGGACTCAGTTCGTCGATAAAGGCTTGCTGTACGGGGTGGAGTGTGCCGTCCGCGGCCTGCAATCCTTCGACGGTGCGTACCGCACGCGTCCGGACGCTGTGCGTCAATGTCGAGCAGGAGTAGTTGGTAATCCCGTCGATGATGACGGTGCAAGCGCCGCATTCGCCGCGATTGCATCCAATCTTGGTGCCGGTCAGTCCGAGCTTGTAGCGCAGCGTGTGTGCAAGCGTTTCGTGCGGCGCGACGTCGACCCGACGGGTCTGGCCATTGATGTTGAGGGAAATCAGTCGTTCGACGGCACCGCGCGACCCGTCCTGGGCCAGGGCATTGTGAACGCCTGAGGTGGATGCAGCGGCGACGCTCGAAGCAATTACGGCTTTGATGAAACGTCGGCGTGAAAGTTGTGGATTCACTGCTGTCTTCCTGCCTTTGGTTGAGTGTGAAATTGGACTACATTAATACTAGCTGAAAGCTGGCAAGATGCTGTGTTCCGCCGGCGAGATCAGCTGGTTTCTCCGCCTGTTGCTGACCACTGGTGGCGTGCTGCGTTAGCCAGTGGTCCAGCGTCAGGAATCGTTATTTTTTGTCGGCGGGCCAGGGCGTGCCCTGGTCCATTACCGTCACCGGTCCCATACCTTTATAGGTGAACTTCTGCACCCGCTTTCCTTCATAGGTCTCGGTGGTGTAAATGTTGCCTTTCGAATCTGTCACCAGTCCGTGAACGGCGAAGAACTGGCCGGGATTTCGGCCACCTGCACCGAAGTTCGTCAGAATCTCCAGGGTTTCGCGTTCGATGATGAAAATCTTTCGGTTGGTGCCGTCAGCGAGGTAGATGAACGTCTGCTCCGGATCGGGCGAGAAGGAGATGTCCCAGACGGAACCGTCGCCCAGGCTGTTTGGCTTGACGAATAGCTCTTCGACGAATGTGCCGTCTTTCTGGAATACCTGCAGGCGGTTGTTCACACGGTCACAGACGTACACCAGGCCATCGTTGGAGGGCTGGGCGCAGTGAACGGGTGTACGGAACTGCTGTGCGGGCTCCTGCCCGGGGACGAACGGTCCCGGATTCGTATCGTCCGGTTCGTTGCCATAGGCACCCCAGAAACGCTTGATGTCGCCGCTTTCGGCGTCGATGACAGCAACACGCCGGTTGCGATAACCGTCTGCGACGTAGACTTCGTTGGCTTCCTCATCGATTGAGACTTCGGCAACGCTGCCGAACGTCGTCATGCTGAGACTGTTTGTCTCTGCGCCGGGTTCGCCATATTCAGCCAGGAACTCGCCGTCGCGGCTGAATTTCAGGATATGCCCGTCATTGCGGCCATTACCGCCGATCCAGACGTTGTCCTTGTGATCAATGGTGATGCCGTGGTTCGAGGCCGGCCAGGTGTAGCCTTCGCCGGGTCCGCCCCAGTGATTGACCAGGTTGCCGTCCGGATCGAACTCGAGAACGTTTGGCGCAGGAATGCAGCAGTCGGCCTTAACCGGATCCGTCGCTGCGCCGATTTCGGTGCGCTCGTTAAATGTGTCGCGCCGATGAATGATGTAGATGTGATCGCGGGAATCGACGCCAATGCCGATTGTGGACCCCAGGATCCAGTTGTTGGGCAGTGGTTTAGGCCAGAACGGATCGACCTCGAACATCGGTGCCGTCTTGCCTTGCGCTTCCGCCGACTGGTCCAGCGTATTCTGCGCCAGCCCCAATGCGACCAGGACTGCTACGACGGCGGCTGCCGTATACACGTGCTTCTTCGTCATCTTCCGCTGCTCCCCCTTGGCGTTTTTATTGGCGATGTCTCTCGTTTGTCCGGCAGTATACTATGGATTGGCATTTACATCCCGATCAAACAACGATAAGAATCGTCAACCTGAAGACGCCGAAGGCCCCGAAAACAGTGATGTTCAGAGTCCTGCCCTTAGTTTCAGCTGTCATCAAGATGACGCTCCTTGCTGCCCTTGTGCTCGCGCCACGCGAGCCGGCGCTTGCCCATGAAGTGCCGACGGACGTCGTGATCCAGACGATGATCAAGCCAGGGGCCAACGAACTCGACTTCCTCGTGCGGGTGCCGCTCGACGCCATGCGCGACCTTCTGTTTCCGCAGACCGGTCCCGGATACCTCGTCATCTCGGCGTCAGACGAGCTCCTCGATAACGCTGCCACGATCTGGATTGCGCAGGAAGTTACGCTCTACGAGAATGATGAGCCGCTCACGGAATGGGAAATCGTGGCGACGCGCCTCGCGCTGCCATCCGACCGATCGTTTGATAGCTACGATACCGCGCTGGCGACGGTGATGGACCCGCCCCTCGATGATAGCGAGGAGCTGCTTCGTGACCAGGCTTTGCTGGACATTTTGATTCGGTATCCGATCCGTTCCGCAGCCTCCGACTTCGCTATCGCGCCGGAGTTTGCCCGCCTTGGGCTCCAGACGACGACCATCGTGCGTTATCTGCACGTTGACGGGGCCGAGCGGCTCTACCGCTTTTCCGGAGACCCGGGCCTGTTACAACTCGATCCGCGCTGGCATCACGCATTTTTCCGATTTGTCGGGTCGGGCATCGACCATATCCTCGACGGCATCGACCACCTGCTGTTCGTCATTTGCCTGCTGATTCCTTTTCGGAAAATCCGGCCGCTGGTCGTCATCGTTACATCGTTTACGATCGCGCACTCCATCACGCTGATCGCCTCGGTGTTCGGCATGACGCCAAACTTCCTCTGGTTCCCGCCGCTTATCGAAACGATTATCGCGGCATCGATCGTCTACATGGCATTCGAAAACATTGTCGGGGGTCAGTGGGAGAAACGATGGATCATTGCCTTTGCCTTCGGGCTCGTGCACGGCTTCGGGTTTTCGTTTGCGTTGTCAGAGATTATGCAATTTGCGGGTGGTCACCTCGTGACATCCCTGCTGGCATTCAATATTGGCGTCGAGATTGGCCAGCTGATGATCATCGTACTCGCGGTGCCCATCATTAATGTCCTGTTTCGACATGTCGTGGCGGAACGCATGGGCACCATCCTGTTATCGGCGATACTCGCCCACAGCGGCTGGCACTGGTTGAGCGAGCGTGCCTCGGAACTTGCCCAGTACAGCTTTCAGTGGCCGGTGATGAATGCCACGTTCTTTGCCGCCGTTATTCGCTGGGTCATGTTGCTCGTGATCGTTGGCGCAATACTCTGGGGACTTGTGCAACTCTACGGACGATTCCTTCGGGATGACGGCGCGGCCGAACTTTCACAATCGACCGACAGCGGTTAAGCTCGGCCGCCGGGGGCCGGGCATCAGGATGCTGCAGCCCTGGCGTAACAACCATTTAATTCGGGCCAGAGTGACAACGACAACAATGGTCTCTGGCTCCTGGCGGGGGAAAACCTATGCAATCCGTAATGATTGTCGTAATGGGCATAGCCGGCATGACGTTCGGCTGGTTCGTCTACTCGAAATTCATCGCTGAAAAGATCTACCAGCTCGATGCGAATTTTGTCACGCCGGCGCACGAACTAAACGACGGCGTCGATTATCACCCGACGAACAAGTATGTGCTCTGGGGGCATCATTTTACCTCTGTCGCCGGGGCGGCGCCCATCGTCGGTCCGGCCATCGCGGTCTACTGGGGCTGGGTACCCGCGGTGCTTTGGGTGACGCTTGGCACGATATTTTTTGCCGGTGTGCACGACTTCGGCGCGCTGTGGGCCAGCGCCAGGCACAAGGGCAAGTCCATTGGCGCCTTGTCGGAAGAGGTGGTCGGTAGCCGGACCCGCGCATTGTTTATGGTTGTGATCTTCCTCGTGTTATTGATGGTAAACGCCGTATTTGGCGTGGTGATTGCAGGCGCGTTCGTGCAGACATCGACTGCGGTATTCCCGGCCTGGTCTGCCATTGTCGTTGCTTTGATCATTGGTCAGCTCTTGCACCGGAACTGGAGTCTGGGCCTGCTCTCTGTAGTCGGTGTGGCTGCCCTGTACGGTTCGATCATCATTGGCAGCAACCTGCCGATCGCACTCCCGGAGTCGATGTTCGGCCTGAGCCCCAACGCGAACTGGATCATCATTCTCTTTATATATGCAGCGATTGCCTCGATGCTGCCAGTCTGGGTGTTGCTGCAACCCCGCGACTACATTAATGGCATGCAATTGATCGTCGGCCTGATTCTGTTGTACGGGGCGGTGCTGCTGTCCATGCCGGACATTTCTGCGCCGGCCTTCAATAATCAGATGGCCGAGGACGCACCATCCCTTGTGCCATTACTCTTTGTCACTATTGCGTGCGGCGCGGTGTCCGGTTTTCACGGTATCGTGGCCTCAGGCACGACATCGAAGCAGATCGACAAGGAAACGGATGCCCGCTTTGTCGGCTATCTCGGCGCCGTGGGTGAGGGCACGCTGGCCCTCATTACGCTGGTTGCTGTGAGCAGCGCGGCATTGGCGGCAACGCCGGAAATCTGGCACGAGATCTACGACAAGTACGGTACGGCAGGTGCGGGCACCTTCATCCAGGGTGGTGCGCAAATGATTGCCAATGGCTGGGGTCTGCCTTTCGGTATCGCCCAGACGCTCCTGGCGACAATGGTTGTGCTGTTTGCGGGTACCACAATGGACTCGGGTGTCAGGTTACAGCGCTACATCATCCAGGAATGGGGCGACATCTATAACATCCCGGTCTTCAGGAAGGGTGTGCTCGCGACCCTCATTGCGGTGACCTGCTGTCTGCTTCTCGCATTTGGTGCGGGTGGCGCATCCGGCAGTGGCGGCCTGATCATCTGGCCCTTGTTTGGCTCGACCAACCAGATCCTGGCGGGACTGACCCTGCTGGTTATCAGCGTCATGCTGATCAAGCTGGGCCGGCCGGCGCGGTACACGATGGTACCGATGATCTTCGTGCTGATCACCTCGTCCTGGGCGGCGCTGATCAAACTCAAAGAGTTCTACGAAGCTGGTAACTGGCTGCTGGTCACGATCGACTTAATCGTTGTCATTACTACGTTTATGGTCATCCTCGAAGCAGCATCCGTCATCTCTAAAGAAGAAAAGAAGGCGCACGAGTCACCGAATTAG
>CAZVWF010000104.1:0-7582 GCA_964630795.1 uncultured Woeseia sp.
TCGCTCGCCATGAACTGCGCCCGTACCTGGAGCAATAACGCATGGCAGCGACCGTCAGTCTTGAAGCATTCGCCGGCCTCGCCGGTACCGAACTCGAACCGTCCGGGTGGCTCGAGATCAGCCAGGAGCGAATCAACCAGTTCGCCGATGCGACAAACGATCACCAGTTCATCCACGTTGACCCGGAACGGGCAGCAGCAACGCCTTTTGGCGCAACGATCGCGCATGGTTACCTGACGCTATCGCTCCTTTCCGACCTGCTCGGCGATTGCCGGCCGACGCCGGAAGGCCTGGTCATGGGGCTCAATTACGGTTCGGACAAAGTCCGCTACCTGGCACCTGTCAAAGTCGGACAGCGGGTTCGGGCGGTCGGTCGCATTTCGGAGCTGGCTGAGAAACGCCCGGGCCAATGGCTCATCAAGACAAATGTCACCGTTGAAATTGAAAACGAAACCACCCCGGCGCTGATTGCCGAGATTTTGTCGATGTTCATCATCGACCCGCAAGAAAAGGAAATACCATGAGTATCAACCTCGATGAACAGGTAGCCATCGTCACTGGCGCCGGACACGGACTGGGCCGGTCCCACGCGCTGGCGCTCGCGGAGCGCGGCGCCAGGGTAGTCGTCAATGACCTCGGCGAAGACGACACCAATTCCGTTGTGAATGATATCGAGGCGGCAGGTGGAACAGCAATGGCAGCCGCCTGCAGCGTATCGGACAACGATGCCGTCGTTGCAATGGTCAATCAGACGATGGATACATGGGGCCGCGTCGACATACTCGTAAATAACGCCGGCATTTTGCGTGACAAGACCTTTCACAAAATGTCGCTCGACGACTTTCAGCTCGTTATCGACGTGCACCTGATGGGCTCCGTGTATTGCACAAAGGCGGTCTGGGGACTTATGCGCGAGCAACAATATGGTCGCGTGATGTTCACCAGTTCGAGCACGGGCCTCTACGGTAACTTTGGCCAGGCCAATTACGCAGCGGCAAAAATGGCAATGGTCGGTCTGATGAACACGCTGCATCTTGAAGGCGAGAAGTACAACATCCGCGTGAACTGTCTCGCACCCGCCGCCGGCACCGCGATGACCGAAGGCCTGTTCCCTGAAAAGGCATTCGAACTCCTCGCCCCGGAGACCGTCAGCCCCGGCGTTGTATTCCTCGTCTCGCCCGATGCGCCAAGCCGGACCGTCCTGGCCGCTGGTGGTGGCGGGTTTGCCGTATTCAAGGGATTTGAAACCGACGGCATCAACCTGCTGCCTGAAAACCTGAGCGCCGAAGGCGTTGCCGATGCGTGGAATTCGATTACGGACGAATCCAGAATGAAAGCGCTCAAGATGGGCTTCGAACAGGCCAGCAAGCTGGCCATGAAAGCCGCCACCAATCTCGGCATCGACCTGTCCTGATGAAGGCGCTTGTCTGCAAGGCATTCGGTCCACCGGAAAGCCTGGTCCTGGAAGAGCTTGACGACCCGGTCCCGGGCAAAGGTGAGGTCCTGATCGACATCCACGCCGCCGGCATTAACCTCCCGGACATCCTCGTCTTTGCGGGCAAATACCAGGTGCGCATGGAACCGCCATTCATTCCGGGATACGAAGCGAGCGGTGTCGTCACCGAATTGGGCGAGGAGGTCCAGCGACTGGCTATTGGTGACAAAGTCATCGTAACTCCGATAGGCGGTGGCTTTGCCGAGAAAATGGCGGTCAGCGAGAGGCACGCATTCCCATTGCCGGAAGGCATGACATTCGAACAGGGCGCCGGATTTCCGATCACCTTTTGCACGAGCTATCACGCGCTGAAGGATGTCGCCAATATCCGAAAAGGTGAATCGCTTCTCGTGCTCGGCGCCGCGGGCGGCGTTGGCACAACCGCCGTTGAAATTGGCAAAGCGATGGGCGCACGTGTTATCGCGGCGGCCAGCACGGATGAGAAACTCGAGTTCGCGAAGTCAGCGGGTGCTGACGAGACAATCAACTACTCGCATGAGCCTTTAAAGGAGGCCATTCGTGCACTGACGAATGGCAAGGGCGCTGATGTGGTCTACGACCCGGTCGGTGGTGACCTGGCCGAACAGGCACTGAGAGGAACCGCGTGGCAAGGACGTTACCTCGTCGTCGGCTTTGCTGCTGGCAATATCCCGAAATTCCCGGCGAATCTCGCCCTGCTGAAAGAAGCGAGCATCAAGGGCGTATTCTGGGGTCAGTGGGCAGTCCTGAATCCGGACAAGCACATTCAGAATATTCGTGAAATGGCGGGCTTGCTGGCTGAAGGGAAAATTCAGTCGCGCATCACCGCAACGTATGCACTCGAAGACTACGTGCAGGCCTACAGCGATGTCGCGGGACGGCGGATCACCGGCAAAACCGTATTCAAGATACGCTAGTCCTTCGAGCCATCAAGCAGGCGCCGACGGAATTTACGCATTCCCCCAACCCAGCGATCGTAATCGCCTGCCTTGCGGCCGAAATAGTCCGTCACTGACGGGTGCGGCAAAATCATGAATCGTTTCTCTTCAAGACCCTCGTAGATCGCGTCGGCCACCACGCCCGGCGCCAGGATGCCATCGACATCGTTGCCGAGAAAGCCTCCTTCGAGGCTGTCGGAGTCATCTTCGATGCCAATCATTCGTGTCGCCACCGCCTGCGGACAAACCACAGCCACGTGGATGCCATCGTCGCCATGCGTGATGGCCAGGGATTCGGCGAAACCGACAGCTGCGTGTTTTGTCGCCGAATACGCGGCATCACCGATCTGGCTGAGCAGGCCCGCGGCAGACGCCACGCTGACGAAGTAGCCGCCACCCCGTTTAATCATGCCGGGCACCAGGTAACGTGCCGCGTAGACGTGTGCCATGACGTTCACCTGCCATGACGCCGCCCAGCGATCATCCACGGGATTCTGGCCGCCCGCTTTCGCCGCGGCACCTTCCGCACCGTCCCCGAACCCAACACCTGCGTTGGCAACAAACAGGTCAATCGCACCCAGCTCCTGCTCCACCCCGGCTATGAGCGCGGCCACCTGTGTCTCATCGCCAACATCGATGCCATAGGCGCGTCCACCGATCTCTGCTGCCACAGTCCGGGCAGCGTTTTCCTCAATATCGGCGACGGCAACCGAGATGCCCTCGGCGTGCAGCTTCCGGCAAATCGCCCGGCCAATGCCGTGGCCTCCACCGGTTACAACGGCTACGTTGATAGGTGGCATCACTATGCTATCCCCCTGCATCGACTACTTTCCATCGCAATGCGGTCAGTATATAAAATCGCCCGGCAGACCGATTTCACTGAGTTACAATGCTGCCAGCGCACGGCGCTTGACTTGCAGCAAGCACGAACAGCATAGGGAAAAACAATGAAGAAACTGCTCTCTCTTGATAACTCACTGGAAGCACTCGCAGCACTGATTTCGGCGATTGCTTTCCTGGCGGTGCTCTGGAACTTCATCTTCGGCAAGCATTTCGTGATTCCGACAATGATCCTGCTGCTCGTGTTCTACTTCGGCAATCTGGCACGGGCCGGTATGGATGGCCAACGATGGGCAAAACACCTGCTCTTCTGGACCTTCCTGCTCGCTGTTTGCCATACGTTCTTTGCCTTGTTCTGGGCAGGCGACGCACGGCCAGGGGCACTCTTTGGCACCTGGTTTTACCCGGTATACGGCGGCTTTACGGTCATCGTCGGCTATCTGTGCCTGAACTACGCCAAACGGCACCGGCTTCTGTCATAAAAATTTAGTGCTGCGAACGACCACTCGGTCGCTCGCAGCATGATGTCATTTAACGGTGTCGCTCACCTGTACACCGTCGATGATGGTACCGATCGCGTGGCTCGTGTATTCAAACGGATCGCCGTCATAAAGCGCGAGGTCACCGTCCTTACCCACCTCGATACTGCCAACCCGGTCGTCGATCCCGAGAATCCTGGCCGCATCGATCGTTACCGCAGCCAGCGCCTGGTCAAATGACAATCCATGCGCCAGCGTTATCGCCGCTTCGTAAAGCACCACACGGGTCTTTGGCACGTAGCCTTCATAGCCGCTTTGGAAGGCAGTCGGAATACCGGCTTCGATCAGTTTGGCCGCGGTTGTGAACGACAGGTTTTCGCGCTCACCGCTCGCACGCGCCATAGCCGGATGCACTATCACCGACACACCGGCCGCCTTGATCTCATCCAGTAGCAAGTAGGCTTCTGCGGCGCCATCGAGAATCAGGTTAATGCCAAATTCGTCTGCAATTCGCAGTGCCGTCATGATGTCGTTGTGGCGATGGGCCGTCACCAGCAGAGGCGTATTGCCGGATACCACGTCTGCCAGAACATCCATCCTGAGGTCCCGCGGCGGCGGATCTTTTTCGTCATCGCCATCGGCGGCTGCGACTTTCTCAGCATGCGATTGTGCTTTAAGCAATTCGGCCCGCAGCATTGCGGCAACTTTCGCGCGGGTTCCCGGTGTGTTCCTGCCGGCACCACCGGATTTCACAGCGCCTTCACCTATCGTTGCTGCGACCATAGCGACCGGTTGCACCACCGCCTCACCGACCGTGTCCCCACGCGTCTTCGCAATGAGTGTTTGACCCGAAATGATTTCGCCCGGGCCATGGCCGCTGTGAATCGTCGTGATACCAAAGTCGCGCAGCCATTCAACGAGCGGTTCACGCGCGTTATAAGCGTCGATTGCACGCAGGTCCGGCTGGATAGATGCCGATCGCTCAAGCTGATCCTGGTCGCCGGCCTGCGACAGGTAACCCACCATGCCGACGACCGTATGCGCGTCGATCAGGCCGGGCGTT
This sequence comes from uncultured Woeseia sp., assembly GCA_964630795.1. GTDB lineage: Bacteria > Pseudomonadota > Gammaproteobacteria > Steroidobacterales > Woeseiaceae > SZUA-117. The sequence goes on from CAZVWF010000104.1 coordinate 4,795, forward strand.
ACAACCGGGGCCTCAAGTATTTCCATTCCTGTCGGTACGGAGACATCGTCCGCGCCGCCAACTACCGCGATCTTCCCGTCACGGACCACCACGACGCCGTCTTCGATGACATCACCCGCGGCCGTATAGATGCGATCGCCACGGACAGCGATGTCCTGCGCGAACACAGCACCCGTAATGCTCACCAGCAGTGAAGCGGCGAGCATCCTGTTGAGAGGTTTCATTAGTGACCCTCCCCGTAGCCGTGAAAATCGGTCATTACCGAGGGGTGCAGAACACCGAATCCACCTTCCGCCACCGCACGGTCGTCGGGGTCATCGATATCGAAACGTTTCTGACCTTCCACCCAGGTTTCCAGAACACGCGTATAGACACTGATTGGCTCTCCCGACAGGATGACGAAATCTGCATCCTTGCCCGGATCCAGTGAACCAATGCGGTCGCCAAGATCCATCATTTCCGCACCGGCCAGTGTCAGGGACCGAAGCGCGAAGGCAGGCGTCATGCCGGCACGCACGCCGAGTCCGGCCTGCCGCATGTACAGGCGTGAGTCAGAGATGTAATCGTCGGTGTGAAAACTGACGCTCGCACCGGCCTGCTCCAGCGCAGGCGCACTGTTCAAATCCGAGAACTGTGCCTCGAGCTTTCCGCCCGGGCTGTCGATCAGGATCAGCGAGACAGGGGCATTTGCCGAGGCGATCTCATTCGCCACCCGGTGCGCCTCGCTGACGTGATGCAATACGACGCGAAAACCGAACTCCTCCTGCAGCCGCAACACGGTCATCACGTCGTCGTGACGGTGAGTATGATGGTGCACGATGCGATCGCCATTGAGTACTTCGACGAGCGCTTCCATGCCGAGATCGCGATCCGGCATCTTGCTCGGATCATCTTCCGCAGCCTCGAGTTTTGCCATGTATTCCTGGGCGGCGATGTACCTTTGCCGGACCAGCGCAGCTGACTTCGCACGTGTACCCGGAAACGGCGGATCTCGCCGCGGATTCGTACCATTGGCCATCTTCATGCCGCCGTGGACGCTGCCGTCATCGGTTTTGTAGGCGATCGCCGTAATGTCGTTACCTTCGCGTAACTTGACGTACAGGGTCTGGCCGCTCATGAGGTGGCCGGATCCCGACATGATGTTGACCGACGTGATCCCACCTGCGAGTGCCCGTTTGAAGCCGGCGTCGCGCACATTGAGCGAATCCATTACGCGAGCTTCGGGTTGAATGGGGGCCGATCGGTCGGCGCCAGCCGGCTCGCCGATATGACTGTGCGTATCGACAAAACCGGGAACGATGACCTGGCCGGATACATCGACGATTTCCGCATTCCGGGGAATGCGAACGTCGCTTTTTGCGCCTACCGCGACGATCTTGTCACCGTCGATAACCAGTACGCCGTTGTCGATCGGGTCCGATGTCACTGGCATCACCCGGGCGCCGGTAAACGCGATCGGATCGGCCTGTCCCGCAGATACTGCCATTAATAATACGGGAACGAGAGCACGCGAATACCTGCGCGCGCGCTGCGAAATCTTTATCATGCTGATTCTCTTGTTTTTCTTTGGAGACGTGGCGACATTACCGTATTCGCCGAGTCCCGGCTAGGAGACAAAGTGATCCATGCCTATCCGAATCAGGCCGGCGTAGCCTCTGCTGCGGTGAGCGAGCGTAGCCGGCGCCGCGTAACACGTTTACTCCTCCCAGGCGGCAGTAAAATCGGCGGCTGCCAACCAGTATATCGGCGACTACCTGCAGTCCGGTGACCTGGCGTACGGCACTCTTCGACCTTGACGGGACAATCAGCAACCCGCTCGAAGGTATTCACAAGAGCATTAATGACGCCCTCCTCGCCTTCGGACACGATGCTGTAACGTCGGCGCAGGTTCGCCCGATGATCGGCCCGCCGCTTACAGAGATATTTGAGTCGATTCTCGGTCCTGTCGACGAAGTAAAGATGATTGGCCTTATCGATACCTATCGAGAGCGTTACGCCGACGTTGGATATGCCGAAAACATCGTTTACGAAGGCATGCCGGACATGATTCACAGCCTGCACGATGCAGGGTTCAGGCTGGGTATATGCACATCCAAGCGGGCGGACTACGCCAGCCGGATTATCGACATGTTCGGCCTCAGCGATTATTTTTCGTTTATTGATGGCGGCGACGTGTACATCAAGAAAGCGACACAAATCGAACACCTCGTCGCCAACGGTATCGATGCAACGAAAACCGTGATGATTGGCGATCGAGCGGTGGATATCGATGCAGCGAAGCGAAACCGTGTGGCTTCGATCGGCGTCGCCTGGGGGTTCGGGGATTACGCCGAACTCGACCAGGCGAACCCGGATCACATCGCCCATAGCCCGAAGGAACTCCTGGAGTTGTTGACATGAGAAAAATACCGATCGTCCTGGCAGCGTGCCTGCTCGCCAGTCAAACCATTCAGGCCCGGGACGCTGTGTATGAACTGGACGGACTCGAACAGCCCGCTGAAATCATTGTCGATGAATGGGGCATTCCACACATCTACGCCAACACGCACTACGACGCCTTCTTCGTACAGGGCTTCAATGCGGCACGCGACCGCCTTTGGCAGATCGATACCTGGCGTCGCCGCGGCCTGGGCACCCTGTCGGCGGTGTTTGGCGAGCAGTTTGTGGCGCAGGATCACGCTTCCCGATTACTGCTTTATCGGGGTGACATGTACCGGGAGTGGCTGGCATACGGCTCGGATGCCAAGCGAATCGCAGAATCCTTTGCCGCCGGCATCAACGCGTATAT
>CAZVWF010000105.1:0-7519 GCA_964630795.1 uncultured Woeseia sp.
GAATCGAGATCAAGGAAAACAAGGGACCGGATGGTGTGCCGCTCGACGGCATTGCGTTCCACCCGTACCACACGACCAAGGACCTGGTTGGGATCGTCGTGTTCCTGATGATCTTCTCGGGCGTAGTCTTTTTCGCGCCGGACATGGGCGGCTATTTCCTGGAACATGCCAACTTCGAACCGGCCAATACGATGGCGACTCCTGAGCATATCGCGCCCGTTTGGTACTACACACCGTATTACGCCATTCTGAGGGCAGTCCCTGACAAGTTCTGGGGCTTCGTGCTTTTCGGTATGTCAGTTGTCCTGCCGGTTTTCCTGCCCTGGCTTGATCGGTCTCGAGTGAGGTCGATCCGTTACCGTGGCTGGATCTACAAAATGGCACTGAGTGTGTTCGTTATCAGTTTCCTGATGCTGGGCTGGCTGGGACTACAGCCCGCGGAAGGACTGTACGTTACGCTGGCCCGGATTTTCTCCGTTCTGTACTTCGCTTTCTTCTTGTTGATGCCGTATTACACGTCCATCGACAAGACGAAACCGGTTCCTGAGAGGGTCGTCTATCATGGATAAACCGATGAGATTCGTATCCGGGCTGGCCGCGATACTGCTGAGTGTCAGTGCGTTCGCTGCTACCGAAGTTGAACTCGAACCGGCCAATAACGATCCGGGCGACATCGAGTCACTGCAACGCGGTGCGCGTAATTTCATGAATTACTGCGCCGGCTGTCACTCCGCGAAGTACGTTCGTTACAACACACTGGGGCGGGACCTGAACCTGAGCGAAGATCAGTTGATCGAGAACCTCATGTTCAATGCCGAGAAAACCTTCGACACGATCGAGACGAACATGCCGATGGACGATGCGGCTCGCTGGTTTGGCCAGCCGCCACCGGATTTGTCGCTGATGGCGCGAGCCCGTGGCACCGACTACGTTTACAGCTTCCTGAAGGGCTTCTATCTCGATCCGGACAGCCCGACGGGTGTGGACAACCGTGTACTTGCAGGCACGAGCATGCCGCACGTGCTCTGGGAGTTGCAGGGGTATCAGACGGCAGAATTTGATATCGACGAGAACGGTACGGCGCTATTCGTCCAGTTCGATCAGGCGATGGCCGGTTCAATGTCGCACGAAGAGTTTGACGAGTTTGCTCGTGATACGGCGAACTTCATGGAGTACATGGCCGAACCGATTCGTTCGAAGCGGCGCGCGCTCGGTATCTGGGTGTTGGCGTTCCTCATGTTCTTCTGGATTATCTCGTCCATGCTAAAGAAGCAGGTATGGAAAGACATCACCTGATCGGTGGCGTCATCAATCTGTTAAAAATCAATAACAACAAAACCAAATAACGGTATTCCCAAGGGGGCTCCATCATGGCAGTAATCGCCAATCGCCGGTCTGTGATGACTTTATTTTCGAGGCCGACATGTATTCACAGTCATCGTACCCGTCTGGTGCTCGGGGAAAAGAATATCAATATGGAAATCGTCAGCGTCGACGGGCCGGAATTGCCCGAAGACCTGATGGATCTCAATCCGTATCACACGGTCCCGACCCTGGTTGACCGTGATCTCGTGCTTTACGACTCACGCGTGATCATCGAGTACCTGGATGAGCGCTTCCCGCATCCGCCTTTGATGCCGGCTGACCCGGTAACGCGTGCGCAGTTCCGGTTGGCGTTGTTCCGTATCGAATCAGACTGGTATCGGCTCGCTGAGCAGTTCGACATGGACGGCGATCGCAAACTGTCAACCAAGTCCAAGAAGATGCTTCGCGAAAGTATTCTTGCAAGCGTCGAGCTTTTTGCTGCGAAGCAGTACTTTCTGAGTGACGAATTTTCACTGGTCGATTGCACCATCGCGCCGATTCTCTGGCGCCTGCCGGTATATGGTATCGATCTGGGCTTGCAATCGGCTCCTGTCGAGGCCTATATGAAGCGTGTATTCGAGCGACGATCCTTTCAGGAAAGTCTGACGGAGCTCGAACAGGAAATGCGTCTATAGGTATCAGGTCCGCGTCTTGTTTGATGCCGGCTATGTAATGGTATCCTCGGTGCAGCCATGACCGATCTCAGCAAATCCAAGCGGCCTTACCTCATTCGTGCCATGCACGAGTGGATGGGCGATAACGGTCATACGCCGCACATCGTGGTTGATACGGGTGTCGACGGTGTAACGGTGCCCACCGAGCACATCAAGGATGGCAAGATCATCCTGAATACAAGTCACTCAGCAGCACATAACTTGAAGCTTACGAATGCGGGCGTCGGTTTCCGGGCGCGATTCTCCGGCGTCCCTTTTGACGTCTGGGTGCCGGTGGCGTCCGTGATGGGTATCTACGCCAAGGAAACCGGGCAGGGCATGATTTTCTCGCATGGCAACAACGAGCAGCCCGAGCCACCCGATGATCCGGATCAGGACAGTTTCAAGGACGACCGCTCGCACCTCAAAGTTGTCAAGTAGTACCGACGACAGCCTGGCTCACATGAGAATCTCGTCGCTCACCTGCGCCATCGGCGGTCGCTTGGGCTCATAGCGGCCTCCCATGTCTTACCTCGTCCTGGCAATTCAGCGGCCGGCTTGCCGCGAATTTCGGACTGTCGTCTCAGGGCTATTACCGATTGCTGAGTGTCTGATCGATGGTGACTGTTACCTATTGGCACTGCGTGCAGCATAGTAAGCCGTGACAATTGGATCGGCCGATACCTGGTCATGATGCGTCACCAGGGCCGGGGCCACTTTTTCAACGATGTCGGTCGGTACATGATCCAGGGCGCCAGACATAAGCCAGCGCACAATCAGGAATGTCTTCAGGTCGGCCATCGTGAGGCGATTGTCTGCAAAGTACTCACCGCCGCCACGTTCGAGCAATTCATTGAGGCCATTGAGAAAGGTGGTGATCCATCCGGATACCAGCGCCTCGCGCGCCTCCTTAAGTGCTTCGCCCTCCAGTCCGAACGTCCTGACAATGACATGGGTCAGGTCCTCTGTTGCGTCCATCACCTCATCGCAGTGCAGCGCTTGCAGGTGGTTCTCCGGGTAGAGCCCGGCCAGTCTGCCGATGTAACGGCACATCGCCGTGGACTGGGTAAAGGCGTTTCCGTCAATCTCGAGAACCGGTACCGCATTGAATCGCGTGCCACCGCGCTTTTCCTGGAATTCCGGAAACGTCCAGCGTTCATCTTCAAACGCTATGCCTGCTGCATGGAAGGCAATGCGAACCGGCTCGCCACGTCCACCGTCAAAGTCGAAGTAAATCAGTTTGTAGCTCGCCATGGTTGTTGTCCTTTCAGTTTGGTCGGCGCCTGATTGTAATCACAATTGCTCAGGCTTTGGCTAATGCGTGTTTTCGGGGTGCCGCTTGATCTTTTTCTCGCGGACCCGGGCTGCCCGGTGTCGGCTCGTGCACATTCGGGACGACCACGGACTCCAGGAATGGATGTTTATCTATTTCTAGAACAATGATGAGACTGGCGAAGTCTCCACCGAAGAGCATAGTGCGCCGCCGAGGGTCTGACGCTAACTGCGCTTACTTGAGAATGTCGGCTAGCCGCCGAACAGGTATTCGTCAATCAGGTCACACAAGCAATGAATTGCTACCAGGTGCACTTCCTGAATTCTTGCGGTTCGTTCCGCAGGGACCCGAATTTCAATATCACCGGCTTCCAGCAAGCCAGCCATTGGGCCACCGTGCTTGCCGCTTAACGCTACCACCTGCATATTTCTTTCGTGTGCCGCCTCGATCGCCCGAATGACGTTGGCGGAATTGCCGGACGTCGATATCGCGAGCAGCACATCACCCTCGCGTCCGAGCGCACGGACCTGCTTGGCGAAGATATCTTCGTATGCATAGTCGTTGGCAATCGATGTCAGCGTCGAGGAGTCCGTGGTCAGTGCAATGCCGGGCAAGCCGGGCCGCTCTCTTTCAAAACGGTTCAGTAACTCGGAAGAAAAATGTTGTGCGTCGCCCGCCGAGCCGCCGTTACCACAGCTCAGCACCTTGCCATCGTTCTGCAAGGCCCGCCCCATCAACAAGCCGGCTTCCGCGATGGGTTCGGAAAGCACGCCCGCTGCTGCCGCCTTGATCTCGAGGCTTTCTGCAAAGTGCGACTTAACTCGTGATTCTGCGTCCATATTGCGTCCGTGGTTGGTCCTTATGCGCGAAACGCGTCCTGGATCCATTGTATCGCGCCCGGGCCTGAATCTGTGCCCAGAATTGCGATGACATCGAATCGAATCGGCCAGTCACGATAGTGTACCGACTGTGCCTGGAATGCGAGTGTGGTTCTGGCGATCTTCTGTTGCTTGTGTTCGTCGACCGTCAATGCGGGTGATTCAAAGCCCGCCGATCCCCGGGAGCGAACCTCGACAATCGCCAGGCAATTGCGGTCCTGCATGATGATATCTATTTCGCCGAAGCGGCAGCGGAAGTTTCGCCTTACCAGGCGCAGGCCCTGTCGCTGCAGGAATTTCAGTGCGCGCTTCTCGGCACACGCGCCGGATACCGGCTCAGTCGAAAGAGGAGTCGGACCAGTCCATCGGCACATCACCCGACGCATCGGGATTACCGAACTCGTCCTGGAACTGGTTCGCTTCCGGCAGGGCGACCGGTTCGCCGCGCTCGAATTGTGCCCACGCGAGCTCGCGGTGAATACGCCCGTCTGTCGCCTGGAACAATCGTCCCGTTGCTCCGACGATTTCGTCGATGCCGTATTCGCCGGCATTGAATAGTGCGCCAACGAGGTGATATGCGTCGTAGCCCATAGCATGCAGTCGGCTGAGTCGGCGTTCTGCCGGCCAGTATTCGCCGTATATCTGCGGGTAGTCGGCAATCCAGGCAGGCGGCGAAATGATCCATGGCGCGTCGGCAAATTTCACATCGTTAAGATCCGAATCCGATCGTCCGTCCATCGAATAGATAAAGGAAGTCGAATAAACTGGCAATTCGCCCGAATAATGAAACTTGAGCTGCGACTTGATCAGTCGACCGGCCCTTGAATCCGCTGCCAGGAAAATGAAGTCAACGTCCTGGCGTCGACGCGGATCAAACTGCAAAGGGCTGCCGATGTTTGCGCGCAGGCGCTGGTAACGCTGCGTACTCTGGCTGAGTCCCATCAGGTTTTCGATCTCGAACGAAAAGTCCTGGGCGTTCGGTTCGTAGTTCTGATAGTCGAGCAAGGTTCCGCCGAGTCCTTCGAACACCGGCGCGAAACTCGACAGCATCCGTCGGCCCCAATCATTCGCCGGTACCAGTGCAACGGCGGTCAGTCCGCGGTCATCGACTGCGCGTTGTGCAGCCGACGCTGCTTCGTCTTCCGGCGACAGTGCAAACTGGGAAAATCCCGGCGGTGGCGGAATATTATCCGGCAGGTAATTCAGACTGAGAACCGGTACCGGCAACAATAACTCGGATGCCAGTTCCGAGACGCTTCTGCGAAGCAGCGGACCGACGACATACTCGGCACCGTCCAGTACGGCTTGCTGGTAGGCGTTGCTGACGCCGCCGTCATTGACGTCATAGATACGGATCTGTTGCTGATTGTCGATGCCGCCAACCGCAGAAAAGTACGAACCGAGGAAACCGTTCTTGATCGCGTTGCCCGCCGCTGCGCTGTTGCCCGACAGCGGCAACAGCAATGCAATCTGGCGTGGATAATTCAGCAGGCTGTCTTCGGGCAAGGTGAGGTCCGTCAGGATGCTCGTTGCCGGATGACTAACGAAAGTCTCCTGCCAGCGGACGATGCCATTGCCCCAGCCGATGCCTTGTTGTCCGGTAGAGTTCGCCAGTACTGCGAGTGACAGCCAGCCACGTGCAACCGGGTCGAAAGAAATGCTGGCCGCGTCACGAAGGGCCTGTATATCGACCACCTGCAAGCCTGTCCAAAGGCGTTGGCGACCGGCCTCAATCGCGCGGGGGGTGCTCAGCCAGTTTTCCCGCTGTACATAAATATTGACCGCGCGGGCGGGTTCGCCGCGCTGGAACCAGGCATCGCCACGCAGCGCTTCGACGCGTGCGCGATGATCAGAAGGAAGTGGCTGGCTCGCCAGTGATTCCAGTAAAGACAGGGCGCGCTCCGGCCTGCCTTCCCACAGAGAAAGCGCTGCCGCATTGGCCCTCCAGAGCCAGAGCAGTTCACCACCCGCCGGGGCAGGAACCTGGCTCAATGCATTTCTCGCACGGCGCCCGTCGCCGGCAAACAGCCACTGCTCCACTGCCAACAAAGTCAGGCGATCGCGCTCAGGACCGATTTTTGCTGCGGCGAGTCCGATGTAGGCGCCGGCCGCATCGTCGAAGCGACCGGACTGAGACAATGATTCCGCCCGTCGTTCGCCCTGACTGCCGCCAAAACCGCCGCCGGTCGAGGCACAGGCTGCCAGTATCATTGTTGCTACGATGACGACCAGCAGTCGAATTGTTTTGTAAGGTGTTTGCATGATTACGCTTGCCAGCTTATAGACATGCCGTGCAGGATGTCATTTAAGCCTGATTCGTCAATTCAAAAATACCTGAACGTGGATACAAGATCTTGAGCGAGGGCACATTATTTGTCGTTGCGACACCGATTGGCAATCTCGACGACCTTTCACCCCGCGCCAGGGAGGTGCTCGGTCGCGCAGACCTCATTGCTGCGGAGGATACGCGCGTGACGGGTCGATTGCTATCGCATGTCGGCATCAAGGTTCGGTCGCTGGCTCTGCATGATCACAATGAAGAAAATGTGGTGCCCGAGCTGATTGAAGCACTCGAAAGTGGCAATTCGGTGGCACTCGTCACCGATGCCGGGACGCCACTTGTCAGCGATCCCGGCTATCGGCTGGTCCGCGCGGCGCACAATGCGGGCATCACGGTTTCTCCGATCCCGGGGCCGTCAGCCCCGGTGGCTGCACTGTCAGCGTCCGGCCTGCCAAGTGACCGCTTCGTCTTCGAAGGTTTTCTGCCAACACGCCAGGGGGCCCGGAAAAGGCGTCTCGAGGTCTTGCGCCCTGAAACGCGGACGGTACTGTATTTCGAGTCCGTACACCGCGTTGCGGAGACGATCAGCGACATGCGGTCCGTATTGGGTGATTCACGCCAGGCCTTCATCGGCCGGGAATTGTCGAAGCTGCACGAGCAATGTGTCCCGGGGAGCCTGGCCGAACTGGCCGAAAGCCTTGCGGATGGCCGGATCCCGCTGAAAGGTGAGTTCGTCATCGGGATTGAGGGTATTGCCGACATGGAGGAAGACACCTTTGCGGCGGATGCGGACCGTTGGCTTGGCGAACTCATGCCTGTCATGCCCGGCAAGCAGGCCGTCGACATTGTGGCCCGCGTGACCGGCGTGCCACGCAATACGGTGTACCAGCAAATGCTGGCCAGGAAGAAGGCCGATTCCTGACCCACAGGCTGCGCCTTTCTAGTATGATTCCCGACCCCCGACCGGGGACAGAAAGTGAGAGTCGGCCAGGCAATCGCCGGGCCCTTATTTTAGGGCCTGGAGGAAAGTCCGGGCTCCGTCAGGCAGGGCGCCAGGTAACGCCTGGAG
>CAZVWF010000106.1:0-7297 GCA_964630795.1 uncultured Woeseia sp.
ACCGCCGCCCGACATGCCGCCACCGGAAGAACCGCCACCCGACATGCCGCCACCGGTACCTACGCTGACAGCGCAACCGCCAAGCACGGCCGAAACGGCCGCGACAATCAGGCTGTTTCTTGCTGCCAGGGTGACTTTTTTGCTTCGGGTGCGTGCATTCATCGCCTTACCGCCTCTGAATAGTTCGACTGTGCCCCAAACGCCGGACCAGCGCGCGACGTATTGTCGCAGATCCTCGCTTCATACCTGATTGGAGGGCGATTTCAGGCCTTTAGTTCCATCAAACGGGTCCCTGCCTACCGTATTCGCGTCCTGGTTTCTGTCCATGACCATAATACGCACAAGGGGCCGCCGCAACCGCGAACGGACTGGATCGGGACGACGTTCTCCAGGCCGGCCGGAAAATTCTGCTAGAGGTCGCTAATTAACTGAAAAAAAAGGAAAAAATACCGCTGACACAATGCGACAGGGCGTTTGCAACCGGCCGCTGCAACAGGGCCGACTTTACATAGCAAAACGAACCCGGCAGTGCACCCTGGGGAAGGCTGCAATGCCGGGCCGAAAGACCTCGATTTAATCGATTGTTTTAGTGAGCCCGGTTTCTGCCGCCATGCCGGCGACGTTCACCCATTCTGCCGCCATGCCGGCGACGTTCACCCATCCTGGATTTCCGTGTTTTAAGCGTCGCGCGTTGCTCAGCGGTCAGAATTGCAGCCACCTCGCCTCGCACGCGCCCGGTCAGAAGCGTCAATTCCGCTGCATGCTCGCCACTTTTTGCCGCCAGGTTCTGCAATGCTGCACCGTAGTCAGGATCGTCGATATCGAGCACATGAACCGCTTCCCGGTTTTCACGTGCTGCCTCACGCAGTGCCGCAAACTCCGGTCGAGCTGCTTCCATGATGTTAGACAGTGACTGACGTTGCGTCTCAGCGAGATCGAGTCGTGATGCCATGCGCTCGATCATCATCGCCGGATCGCCAAACGCTGGGCCGGGACCTCGATGCCCACCCGCTAGCTTGCCGCGATCATACCCGGGCGCATTGTCATCCTGGGCCAACAAATTGCCGGACGCAGCCAGGGCTGCGAGAACGGCAATGATTTTGATGTAACCTTGGGTCATTTCATTTTCCTCCGGTTTGTTACCCCCCGGGGTGCCCGCTTTTGCGGATCTGATAGGCAGACAGTAACGCCACCAATGTCACTGAACGTCAGGACTGTTGCGGGTATTGCCAAGAATTGTCAAGTAACGAGGGGTCGACGTTGCACTGACCCGCTAGTTGGCCGACGATAAATCTCCCATAGCGCACTATATGCCTGACCATGGCCGATGACGACAATATAGCGCAGGTCCTGATGATCGATGACGACCGTGAACTCGGCGCCATGGTGACAGATTTTCTTGCGATCGATCAACTTGCAGTCACTGTAAGGAATACCGGTGAAGAAGGTGTCGAGGCCTTCAAGGCGGGCGGTTTTGACCTTGTGATTCTCGACATCATGATGCCGGGTATCAGCGGCCTTGAGGTCCTGAAGAAGATTCGCCAGAACAGTAACGTTCCGGTCGTCATGCTGACGGCACGTGGCGATGACGTGGATCGCATCATCGGGCTCGAGTTCGGTGCCGACGATTACCTGCCAAAGCCATTCAATCCCCGCGAGCTGGTCGCCAGGATCAAGGCCATTCTTCGTCGTGCGCAGCCGCAGTCAGAAGAGCAACAGGTGCTCGAGCTCGGCGAGATCAAACTGGACACGCGCACCCACAGGGCAGCGGTCAGCGACCAGGAACTGAAACTGACGGGAACCGAGTACGAGATCCTCAAATGTCTCCTGGAAACGCCTGGCAAGGTGGTTAACAAGGAATTCCTGAGCGAGCGCGCACTGGGACGCCGTCTGCTCCCCTATGATCGCAGTGTGGACACACACATCAGCAATCTCCGCGGCAAGCTGGAAAAGGCGGGCAACCGGAACGAAACCATCCAGAACCAGCGCGGTGTCGGTTATCTGCTGATACCTGGTACGTGATACGAGGCTCCTGTCAATGCGCAGCTTATTCCTGAAATTCCTGGTGTCGTTCTGGCTGGTCATCAGCCTGATCATCGGTGCTGCCGCAGTCGGCGGTTTCTTGTACGCCGAACAACTACAGACGGTTATCGAGGACTTTGAAGCGGGCCAATCCATGCAGGAAGCCAATGCCGCGCTACAGCAGCGAGGATTGCCAGGCTTGATCCGCTGGCGGGAGGGCACACCCCCGGATGACGGCGTGGTCATCTTCTTCCTGGACGAAAGGGGCCAGGATATTTCATTTAATCGCATCCCGTTCGCGGTCGAACGCTTGTTCGAGCGACATCGCGCGCGATACGAACGGATGCAGCGCGACCGACGGGACGGTGATCGCAGCCAGCGGCGATCTCGGCTGCTGCCGCAGCTGGTGACACCGACCGGCGAGGTACTGACGATGCTGGTCGCCCCTGTGCGTGCACCCGAGGCCTTCTGGGCCAACCAGGACATCCGTGTTTTGCTGTTCGTCTTTGCACTGTTGACCAGCGGACTCGTATCCTATGCGCTCGCATCGGCATTCTCCCGGCCGGTGCGTAAACTGCGCGATGCCACGGTCGCGCTTGCTGAAGGGAACCTCGATGTGCGGGTCGCAGAATCGATCGGCCAACGGCGCGACGAACTCGGGAGGCTCGGCCGCGATTTCGACTCCATGGCTACGAAGCTCCAGCGGGCCGCCGAACAGCAGACAGAACTGTCGCGAAATATCTCTCACGAATTGCGTTCGCCGCTGGCCCGCATGCGTGTCGCTGTCGAGTTGGCTCGAAGAAAGTCCGGAGAATTGCCGGAGTTCGATCGCCTTAACGACGAAACGAAGCGCCTGGATGCTCTCGTAGGTCAGATCCTGAGCTACACCAAGCTCGAGGCGGACCGTGAACAATCCCTGCAAGAAGTCGAACTGCTGGATGTGATCAGTGAAGTCGTGGAGAACGTCAACTTCGAGTGCAAGGCAGAGCGCGTGTCCGTCGAGGCGAGCATAACCCATGCAATTTTACCTGGTCATCGAGGCGCGCTCCTGAGCGCAGTTGAAAACATCGTTCGAAATGCCGTTCGACACAGTCCGGTGGATAGCGAAGTGCGTATTGTCCTCGCTGCCAACGACGGGGGCTGGTGCATTGACATCGTTGACGAGGGCAGCGGCGTCGCTGAGGAAGATTTGCCACACCTGTTCGAACCCTTCTTCCGAACCCGCGCCTCCGCGGAAGCTGACGGCAATGGCGGAACCGGGCTCGGGCTTGCCATCGCACAGCGCGCTGTCGTCGATCTGCACGGCGGTCAACTGACCGCGGAAAACCGCCAGGCAGGCGGCCTCCTCGTGAGAATTACCCTACCCGGATGAGGCCTTCGGTCGAGCCGGATGCGCATACGGCTTGCGGAAGAGGATGACCGAAATATCATCCGGTTTGCTTGGCTGGTGCAGGGTTTCTACCGTCATACGCCGCCTTGCAAGGCCTGTAATGGACCTGACCGCTACCGCCATGGGCCCTTTTCGGATCAGGTCGGTGATCTCGTGAATGTGCACGTTGTCGGTCAGGCCGTCGCTTGCCAGCAATACCGTATCGCGCGGATTCAGTCGTATCCCCGAGCCCATATCCACGCGCATGTCTGACGTGCCGATGAAGTTCGACACCAGGTGGCGCTCCTCGTGGTGCAGTGCGGCACGCTGATTCGCCTTCGATATCGTTTAGTATCCCGGATATCACCTGAAGGAGACCTTTGATGGGCAAACCAGCCAACACCGGTATTCGCAGAATTATCCTGGCTGCTCGATTTTCGGCGCAAGGCATCGCGAGTGCCTGGCGGCACGAAGCGGCATTTCGACAGGAGATGACCGCCGCGATCGTGATGATACCCGTCGCTTTCTGGCTAGGCCGTAACGCGATGGAGGTCCTGCTGCTCACGATGTCGCTGGTGCTCGTCATCATCGTGGAGCTGCTGAATTCAGCCGTCGAAGCAACCGTCGATCGCATCGGCGAGGAACATCATGAACTGGCCGGCCGCGCCAAAGACATGGGCTCGGCGGCCGTTGGTTTTTCCCTGCTTGTCGTCCTGGCTGTCTGGGGTACCGTGATCTATCAGCGATTCATGACCTGACCCGGCGGACCGCGTCCTGCCAACCAGCATAAAGCGCGGCACGCTGTTCGTCCGGCAGCAGGGGTGCGAACACGGCATCGCTTGCCCAGAGTGCCGCGATTTCGTCGGTCGATGCATACACACCGCATTGCAGTCCCGCCAGCCAGGCTGCGCCCAACACCGTCGACTCGGGATTTTTCGGGCGTTCGACAGGCAGTCCGAGGATGCCGGCGAGGAACTCCAGGAACCAGTTATTCGCTACCATGCCGCCATCCACACGGATGATGCTGGGATCGATGCCATCGTCCGACATCGCGTTCACGAGATCGCGCGTCTGGTAGGCAACTGCCTGCAAGGTGGCGGTAACGATCTCGTCGATTCCCGAGTCACGTGACAAGCCCAGTATCGCGCCCCTGGCGTCGGGGTCCCAGTACGGCGCACCGAGTCCGGCGAAGGCAGGCACGACGTGAATGTGGTCGACAATACCGGTCGCTGTCGCGATGGCTTCGGTCGCCGGCGCGGCCTCGATGACATTCAGTTCGTCACGCAACCACTGAATCGCAGAGCCAGCAACAAAGATACTGCCCTCCAGGCCATAAGTGACTTCGCCACCCAGGCGATAGGCAACGGTGGTCAGCAGGTTGTTCGCCGATTCGAGCGCATTGGCGCCGGTATTGGCGATCACGAAGCAACCCGTTCCGTAAGTGCTCTTCGTCATACCCGTCGAGAAACCTGCCTGGCCAATCAGTGCGGCCTGCTGATCCCCGGCGACGCCACAGATCGGAATCTCGGCGCCGATCGCTGACTTGTCAGTAACGCCATAGTCTGCAGCGCAGTCTTTGACTTCAGGCAACAACGACGCCGGCACATCAAAGAGTTCGAGCAGTTCGTCGTCCCAGTCCTGCGTATGGATATTGAACAGGAGCGTTCGTGACGCATTGCTCGCGTCCGTCGCGTGAACACGACCACCGGTCAGGCGCCAGAGCAGGAAACTATCAATCGTGCCGAACGCCAGTTTCCCCGCCTCTGCCATCGCTCGCGCGCCGTTGACGTTATCGAGAATCCAGGCGACCTTGGTCGCCGAAAAATAGGGATCCAGCCGCAGCCCGGTTTTCGCTGCCACCATGGCTTCCTTGCCCGATTCTTTGAGTTGCCGGCAATAGTCCGCCGTGCGCCGGTCCTGCCAGACGATCGCATGGTGAATGCACTTGCCGCTGTCGCGGTCCCAGATCAGCGTCGTTTCACGTTGATTCGTAATTCCCAGTGCCGCAATCTCTGCGCCGGCGGCACCCTTGATCGCGTCGGCCGTGACGGCGGTTACAGAGTCCCAGATTGCCTCCGGGTCGTGTTCGACCCAACCCGGCTGCGGGTACTCCTGTGGAAACTCCTGTTGCGCGCTGGCGACAACGTTTGCATCGCGATCGAACACGATCGTCCGGCTGCTCGTCGTGCCCTGGTCTATGGCCATCAAGTAGCGATTGTCAGTCATCGTCTCGTATCCATCGGTCATCTTCGTTTACAAGGTATAAAGCGGCTTCCTGATTTCCATCCGGTGACCCGCGCCGTCAGGGCGAGTATCGCCAGCCTGGGTGCCCGCAAAGTCGCCTATGCGCTGCAAGATACGCGCAGGCCAGGGTGACACCCGCCGCGTCTCCAGGTTGACATGCAGATTCATCCACTCCGCCGTTGCCGCCAGGAAACCCTGCTCCGCATGGTACAGGCGCTGGAACTGGTGAATGCGTTTTTCGTCGTAACCCAGCAGTTGCGAAGTCACGACGTAGGAATCCCCTTCGTGCAATTCGTTCAGATACGAGACATGGCATTCCACGGCGAATGTAGAGCCATTGGTCGACGCGATGTAGTCGTCATCGATACCGAAATTGGTCCACAGCGCGTCGATCCCGAGGTCGAAGGCCAGCACGTAGTAGGCAACATTCATGTGCCGGTTAAAGTCAATCCATTCCGGCTTTACGACACCCTCACAAACCACCGTGCCGATTCGTTCTTCCTGGCTCATGCTTCTGACAGCTCCGCGATGTCCTGAAAGTGTGCCAGCGCATCCGGATTGGCCAGCGCATCCGTGTTCTTGACCGGACGACCATGCACGGTGTTGCGGACGGCCAGTTCGACGATCTTGCCGCTGATTGTTCGCGGTATGTCCGGGACCGCCACAATCTTGGCCGGAACGTGCCGGGGTGTAGTGTTCTCCCTGATGACCGCACGGATTTCCTGCTTCGTCGCCTCGTCGAGTTCGTTCCCTGCCCGCATGACGACGAACAGGACGACACGCACATCGTCTTCCCAGTCCTGGCCGATCGCAATACTCTCCATGACTTCGTCCAGCTTTTCGACCTGGCGATAGATCTCCGCCGTACCGATTCGAACGCCGCCCGGATTGAGCACCGCGTCGGATCGACCATAAATGATCATGCTGCCTTCCGGCGTAATCTCCGCATAGTCGCCGTGCGCCCAGACACCGGGGAACTTCTCGAAATATGCGGCGTGATACTTCCGATTTTCGGTATCGTTCCAGAAGCCGATCGGCATCGACGGAAACGCATTGCAGCAGACAAGTTCGCCGTTCTCACCAACGACCGTTCCCCCCTCGTCATTGAATATGCGCACGTCCATCGCGAGCGCAAGGCATTGCAGTTCGCCGCGTCGTACAGGCTCCGTCGGACAACCCCCGGCAAAGCAACTAATGATGTCAGTACCGCCCGAGATTGAGGCGAGCTGCACGTCACCGGAAATGGCGTCGTAGACAAAGTCGAAACTTTCCGGCGCCAGCACGGACCCCGTTGAGAAGACGGTTTTTAACGTCGAGAGATCAAACTCGTCGCCGGGCCTGACGCCCGCTTTCTCTGTGGACGAAAAGAATTTTGCGCCACTGCCAAAAGCCGTCAGTTTCTCCTCGGCGGCCATTCGCCACAGGACGCGACCGTCTTCGGCGAATGGCGATCCGTCGTACAGGTAAATCGTTGCACCGACGGTCAGCCCGCTGACCAGCCAGTTCCACATCATCCAGCCGCAGGTCGTGAAAAAGAACAGCCGGTCGTCGGGTCCGATGTTGCAATGCAGCCGATGTTCCTTGAGGTGCTGGACGAGCGTCCCGCCGACGCCATGCACGATACATTTCGGCACACCTGTCGTTCCCGACGAGTACATGATG
>CAZVWF010000107.1:0-7263 GCA_964630795.1 uncultured Woeseia sp.
ATTTGATCATTGGTGTCGGCAATACGGCGATGGATTGTTGCCGCACGTCGCTCCGGCTGGGCGCCAAGGACGTCAAGGTCATGGCCAGGAAGCCGCGCGGCTTCTTCAAGGCATCCGAGTGGGAGCTCGAAGATGCCGAGGAAGAGAACGTCGAAATCCTCGTCAATCATTCACCGAAAGAATTTGTCGTCGAGAACGGCAAGCTGGTCGGTATGAAATTCGACCAGATGGAGTACAACGTTGATGAAGACGGTCGCATCGATCGCGGCAAGTCGACCGGTGTTGTCACCATTCCCTGTGACGATGTGATCCTCGCCATTGGCCAGGACAACGCATTTCCCTGGATCGAACGTGACATCGGAATCGAATTCAACGAGTGGGACTGCCCGGAAGTCGACAAGACAACCTTCATGTGTTCGCGTGAAGGTGTCTTCTTCGGCGGTGACGCCGCCTGGGGCCCGGAGAACATCATCTGGGCTGTCGCGCATGGCCATGAAGCTGCCATTTCCATTCACAAATACAGCAGTGGCGAGAGCCTGACGGATCGACTGCCGCGTGGCGTAAATCTCAGCAGTCAGAAGATGGGCATCCACGAGTGGAGCTTTTCGAACGACTACGATGCCGCCGATCGCAGGATCATGCCGCACGTCGACCTGAAAGAGCGATTCAAGAAACTCGATATTGAAGTCGAGCTCGGCTTTACGGCGGAACAGGCCATCCGGGAAGTTGAGCGGTGCCTTAACTGCGATATCCAGACCGTCTTCGTCGAGAAACTCTGTATCGAGTGCGACGCTTGTATCGACGTCTGCCCGGTAAATTGCCTCACCATTACCGAGAATGGTGAGGAAGAGGACCTGCGCACGCGCTTGTCCGCGCCGGCTGAAAACCACGAACAGGATTTGTACGTATCGGACGTCTTGCCGCAAACAGCCCGGGTCATGGTCAAGGACGAGGACCTTTGTGTCCATTGCAGTCTGTGTGCTGAGCGCTGCCCGACCGGCGCCTGGGACATGCAAAAATCCGACATCCTGATCCCACACGTCAAAGATGAAATCGACGCGGACCAGCCGAAGCGCGTTAGCGCCGGCGGCGAATAGGGCGCTAAATACCAGGAAAAAATGACCGTGTCCTCAGTTAACGAAGTCACCATCAAGATCGGTACAGTCAATGGCACGGGCTCCGCCAGTGCGAATGGCCTGCTCATGAAAGCGATCTTCCGTATGGGCATACCGGTCGTCGGCAAGAACTACTTCCCGTCCAATATTCAGGGATTGCCAACCTGGTACGAGATTCGCGTCACCGGCGACGGCCACATGGCTCGTACCGAGCAGGTTGACCTGGTGATCGCAATGAACGTGCAAACCTACGAGGAAGACATGGCTGCGGTTTGCCCGGGCGGCTGGCTGATCTATGACTCCACCTGGCCGCGGAGTCGACTGCTGGACCGGGACGACATTCACGTCTTTGGTGTGCCGCTTTCGAGAATGTGTAACGAGCATTTCGATACGGCCCGTGCGCGCATCTTGATGAAGAACATCGCCTACGTCGGCGTCGTGGCCGCATTGCTCGAAATCGACCTCGAAGTGATCAAAACGCTGCTCGGCGAGACGTTTGCATCGAAAAAACATCTGATCGAATCGAATCTCGAAGCGATCATGCTGGGTTACAACTACGCCACCGAGCATTTCCAGTGTCCTTTGCCGGTTCGCGTCGAAAAGATGGACAAAACGGCCGGCCACATCATTGTTGACGGCAATACTGCTGCCGGACTGGGCTGCGTATATGCCGGCGCGACCGTCGGTGCGTGGTATCCGATTACACCATCGACATCGTTGATGGATGCATACAAGGCCTTCTGCCGTCAGTATCGCGAAGACGAAGACGGTAACAAGAGCTACTGCATCGTCCAGGCCGAAGACGAACTCGCGGCGATCGGTGTCGTGCTTGGTGCCGCGTGGAATGGCGCGCGCGCCTTTACGCCAACCAGTGGTCCCGGCATCTCACTGATGAACGAGTTTATCGGTTTTGCCTACTATGCCGAGGTGCCGGCAGTCATCTTTGACGTGCAGCGAACCGGCCCGTCGACTGGCATGCCGACCCGCACACAGCAGTGCGACCTGATCTCCTGTGCCTATGCATCGCACGGCGATACGAAGCACGTACTTCTGTTCCCGGCGAATCCCGAGGAGTGCTTCTATTCGGCACCACAGGCTTTCGATCTTGCCGATCGGCTGCAGACCCCGGTGATGGTGTTGTCCGATCTTGATGTCGGCATGAATGACTGGATGTGCCCGGACCTGAAGTGGGACGAGAATTACGAGCCGGATCGAGGCAAAGTCCTGTCTGCCGAGGAACTCGAGGGCATGGACAAGTTTTATCGATACCTCGACGTCGACGGCGACGGAATTCCCTATCGAACGCTGCCTGGCGTGCATCCGAAGGGTGCCTATTTCACGCGTGGGTCCGGCCACACGAAGTACGGCGCCTATACCGAGGACGCCGAGGCCTACCAGGAGGTGATCGATCGCCTGCTGGTCAAGTGGGAGACAGCCCGCACCCTGGTGCCGGAAGCGGAAATCGAGTACTCGAAATTCAACAAGGTCGGCATCCTGACGATCGGAAGCTGTGACGGCGCCGTGAAAGAAGCGATGTCGAAGCTCGCCAACAAGAACATCAATCTCAACTATTGCCGGGCGCGTGCGTTCCCGTTCACTGACGCTATTCGCGACTTTATCGATAAACACGAACGCATTTATGTTGTCGAACAGAATCGCGATGCGCAGTTGCGAACGCTGTTGATGCTCGACATCGACGCCGATCCTGACAAACTCGTATCAATGCTGCACTACAACGGCCTGCCAATCAGCGCGGACTTCGTTATCGAGCGAGTCCTCGAGGAAGCCGCAAAAGGCCAGGCGGCCTGAGCCGCGGAGAAAGTCGATGAGCTACATCGCCAAGCCAAAAGTCTCCCATCCGAAGATGCCGCGCAACCAGCTCGGGCTGACGGTGCGCGACTACGAGGGCAGCGTCTCGACGCTGTGCGCTGGTTGCGGCCATGACTCGATTACAGCTGCGATCATCCAGGCGGTATTCGAACTGGGGATAGAGCCACACAAACTGGCCAAGATGAGTGGTATCGGTTGCTCTTCCAAGACGCCGGCCTACTTCGTCAGCCAATCGCACGGCTTTAATTCAGTCCACGGTCGAATGGCTTCGGTTACCACGGGGGGTAATGCGGCCAACCGTGACCTCACGTACATCGGCGTGTCTGGCGACGGCGATTCCCTGTCAATCGGCATGGGCCAGTTTGCACACGTTATTCGTCGCAACCTGAATATGTGCTACATCATCGAGAACAACGGTGTGTATGGCTTGACGAAGGGCCAGTATTCAGCGTCGGCCGATGTAGGCAGTGTGGCCAAAAAGGCCCAGCCGAACCGGCAAATGCCCATTGACCCGGTCAGTACGGCGATCGGCCTGGGTGCAACCTACATCGCGCGGAGTTTCTCAGGTGACAAGCAACAGCTAGTGCCGCTCATCAAAGGCGCCTTGACGCACCAGGGCTTCGCATTGCTCGACGTGATTAGCCCGTGCGTCACCTTCAATGACAATGAAGGCTCCACCAAGAGTTACGCACACACTCGCCAGCATTTTCACCACGTGATTGACGCCGACTACATTGCGCCGAGCGAGGAAATCGTCGCCGCTTACGACGAAGGTGAGGCGATGCCGATCCAGATGCACGATGGCAGCAAGATCGTCTTCCGCAAAGTGAACAAGGACTATGATCCAACGAGTCGGGCCGCTGCGTTTTCATTCCTTCGCGACAGCATTAACCACGGTGAGATTATTACCGGACTGCTCTACATTGATGAGAGTACTGGCGACATGCACTCGGATGCGAGCACGGTAGAGATGCCGCTGTCGCAGGTTCCCTACGAGGACCTGAATCCCGGTTCGGAAAAACTTGCCGCCCTGATGGATCGTTATCGCTAATCGCGATAAGCGCGTCCGGCATTCGATAAAAATCCTTCCCGCAAGTACACTCCTCCTCTCAGACGAGGGGGAACAACAATGAATAACACCAGGCGTCGACTCCTGAAGACCAGTTTGCTTGGTAGTGCGGCGGTTGCCGCAGGGTTGCGCCCGGGCGAAGCTGAGAGTCAGGTAACTGTATCGGGCGAATCCGGCCCACTCAGGATCCTGATTCTCGGTGGTACCGGGTTTATTGGCCCCCACATGGTGCGCGAAGCACTGCGACGTGGCCATGAAGTCGAGTTGTTCAATCGCGGCAGGACGAACAGCGAATTGTTCCCGGACCTGAAGCTCCACAAAGGCGATCGCAATAACGGCCTGCAGGCGCTCGAGGGCGGCAAGTGGGATGTCGTGATCGACAACTCGGGCTACGTACCCCGTCATGTCGAAGACTCGGCACGTTTGTTGGCGCCAGCCGTGGGTCACTACGTGTATATCTCGACGGTCTCTGTCTATGGCGACCCGACAAGACCCGTCAATGAAGACTCCGCCGTGGCCACGCTGGGAGATGAGACGGTTGAAGAGGTCACCGGCGAGACCTACGGTCCGCTGAAAGCGCTTTGCGAGAAGCGGGTCCTTGAGCAACTCGGTGATGACAGGAGCACGATTCTTCGACCGACCTATATCTGCGGTCCCGGCGACCGTACGGATCGTTACACTTACTGGCCTGCACGGACGTTGATTGGCGGTGACATGCTGTGGCCGGGCACGCCCGACGACGATATCCAGATCATCGATGTTCGTGACCTCGCCAACTTCTCGATTGATTGCGCGGAACAGCAGATTGCAGGCACCTACAACACCGTGACGCCGGCCGGCGCGTTCAAGATGGGCGATATGCTGGAGGATTGCCTTGCCGTTACAGCTGCGGACATGACGCCGCACTGGGTGAGCACCGCTTTCCTCAATGAGCAGGAGGCCCGATTCCCGATCTGGGAGGATCCGAACGGCGAGTTTGCGTCACTGAATGGAGTTGACGGTACGCGTGCCGTTGCGAAGGGCTTGAGAAATCGACCGACGCGAGAAACGGCGCGCGACACGCTCACCTGGTGGAAAACGCTGCCGGCAGAGCGAACCGCGACGATCAAGGCCGGACCCGATGTGGAACGGGAAGCAGAGTTACTCAGGTTGTGGGCGGAGAGAAGCTCGTAAGCCGTCAGCGCCTATGGGGCAGATATAGCGCTTTCGCTTGGTCTTTGATCGTCTGGAGAATCTTCCTCAGCTGGCAGCAGACACCGTTATTATGCGCCTTCGGATGATCCCCCGGACGACCAGTTCCTTGACCGATCGCACACGGCAACTCGCCCCGTATCCGGGCTAAGGGCGGCCGTCGCCGCCTATCGCAATTCCCGAAGTTTTTCCATCGTCCGCGTCGTTGTCACGACCGGACCGCTCGTATACATTCAAAATATGAGTCTCCGCGACCAGGTAGAAGAACTGCTGCCCAACTGGGAACGCTGGTATCCCAGTCTTTTTGATGCGGCCAGCGACCTTGGCCTGATCAAGGCAGAGGTCTGTGACCCGGGCTCATTGCTACTTTCCACGCGGCATGCCAAAGTTCGCCAACGCGCAGCGGATGCCCACCGGGAGAAGTGGGGTGGTCAGGGGCAGCAAGCCCAGCCGTCTCGCCGACGTCGCAATAAACGCAAACGTCGCTAGCCATTTTCATATCCAGGTTTTCGCCAATGACTTTCGATCTCGACACCATTCGTGGCAAGTTTCCCGCGCTCACCGTCACTGACAACGGCACCTCGCGCGTTTATCTGGACAACCCGGCGGGTACACAGGTGCCACGGTCTGTGGTCGAAGCAATGAGTCGACACCTGTTGGAGACCAATGCCAATGTGGAAGGCCCATTCGGCAATTCGGCATCGGCTACTGCCATCGTTACCGAGCTTCGCCATGCGATGGCCGATCTGCTGAATGCAGCGTCTCCGAACGAAATTATCTTCGGCCAGAACATGACCACGCTTACCATGCACCTGTCGCGCTCGATCAGTCACCTGCTGCGCCCTGGCGACGAGATCGTGCTGACGCGCATGGAGCATGACGGGAACATCTCCCCGTGGTTGCTGCTGGCCCGTGACCTCGGTCTCGAGGTTCGCTGGGTTCCGTTCAATACGGAGACGTATGAATTCGATGACGATGCATTCGATAACGTGTTGTCAGAAAAGACGAAGCTTGTCTGCATCGGTGCGGCGAACAACCTGATCGGAACGATTAACGACGTCAAGTCCATTGCGGCAAAGGCCAAAGCCGTCGGTGCGATGACCTTTGTCGACGCGGTGCAGAGTACGCCGCACGTCTCCATCGATGTTCAGGACCTGGGGTGTGATTTCCTTGCCTGCTCGGCCTACAAATTCTGCGGCCCTCACCAGGGGATCCTCTGGGGGCGTCATGACTTGCTGGAGCGTCTCGATCCTTACAAAGTGCGCCCGGCGACCGACGAGGTTCCCGGCTGTTTCGAGACCGGAACGCCCAGCATCGAGGGCATGGCAGGCACGACGGCCGCCGTCGATTACTTTGCGTGGATCGGTGAAACGATGGCCGGCGACTACCAGGATCGCTACGCCGCGTTCGAGGGGCGGCGAAAATATGTCCATGCGGCGATGGATTGTCTGTTCGAATATGAAGCAACACTGGCCAGCCATCTCATTAATGGCCTGCAACAACTGGCGGGCGTGCAGGTGCGCGGCATCACCGATCCGGACGCGATGGACAGGCGCGTGCCTACGGTCGCCTTCACGGTCGACGGTGTCTCACCGGAGCAAATAGCGACGGAACTGGGTGCCCGCAACATTTTCGTCTGGTTTGGTGACAACTACGCCATCGAGGTGTCCAGGCACATGGGTGTATTCGATTCAGGTGGTGTCGTTCGTGTCGGTCCGGTGCATTACAACAGCAAAGCTGAAGTCGATGTCGCCCTGAACGCGCTCTCGGATATCCTGCAAAACACCGCCGTCGCCTGAGCCTTTTTGTTTCCGGATTATGACACCGCCCGATGTCCGGCCGGGTCCCTTAATACCTATCGAACGCAATGCTGTTGTTCACGACAGGTCGGCGTCTTCGTCACCGGAGAGCGATTCTGCTGCGTCTTTCTTCCCGGTGCGCTGGCCTGCAATTTCGAGCGCCGCGCTGATTCTGCGTTGACCACAATAGAGAGCGCCAGCCCCTGATTCGCGCTATCCTCGCTTGCCGGAGGCGCACAAACAATAATGACAAACGAAA
>CAZVWF010000108.1:0-7100 GCA_964630795.1 uncultured Woeseia sp.
GTTTCCATAGTGACCAACGGCAGCTGCCTGCGGCGGCACTTCCGGGTAGCTCGGCTTTTCATCTGTCGCGAGCTTGCGGCCGAAGAATACAGAGCTGACCACGACGACGATGAACATGATGCCACCGAGCGATGCCAATACCGCGAAGATGCCATTCAACCCCATCATCAGGAATGCTGCAGATGGATGGTCAAAGGGCAGCTGCGCTGCGGCAAAGGTCATATCCCAGTGCCTTCGGGATACACCGAGCGTGCCTGCGCCCATCATGAACAGGGAGATGCCGGCAACGCCGATGCCAAAGACGTAGGGCTGCCACTGCGCGAGCTTTTTGAACATCAGTTCGCGCCGGAAGATCAACGGCACCAGCAGGTAGGTGATCGCCATGAAAGCGAGCGTTGTGCCTGCCACAACTGTGCCGTGGAAGTGTCCCGGTACGTAGAGCGTATTGTGCATGATCAGGTTGATCTGCTCGGTACCCATGACGACGCCGGAGATGCCCCCGATGAAGCCGAAGAAAACGAGTGACATGAACATGCCGGCGAATGCCGGGTTGCTCCATGGCGCCTTACGCAGCCACTCGAACAGGCCCCGGGTCAGGCCCCGGGCACGCTGTGCCGCTTCGATAGAGCCCGGTACGGTCATGCCGTGCACCATGCTGCCGAGGACGGCCAGGTACATTGCGTAACTCGTATTGAAGATCTTCCACTCGGAACTGAAGCCCGGCTCGACGAGCAAGTGGTGCGCGCTCGCGATTTGCAGGAACAGGATATACATCAGGAACGCCATGCGACTGACCTTCTCGGACAGCGGCTTGGCGCCGAACACCATCGCAGCAATCGCGTACCAGACTGCTACGTGGGCGCTGACGTTGATCTGTTGCGACGAGTGTCCCATGCCCCACCAGATCGTCTTGTAGACCAGCGGGTCGATGTAGCTGACAAAGCCCAGTGACCACAACAAGGTCGGTATGAGGATGATGGCGCCCGAGGCGATCGTGAACACCGCGATAATCGCGGCGGTAATCGCACCGAATGTCACAAGTGGCACGGAACCCTCGTAGGTCTTTTCCTGCTTGGCGACGACCAGCGTGCCAAAGAACACGAAGCAGCCTATCAGCGCGCCGACCGCGAACAATATGATGCCGAGGTAGAAAGGCGGTTCCGCCATCATGGGCACGTACGATGTGAACATCACGCTGGACTGTCCGCGCAGTACCGCAATATTGGCCATGATTGCGCCGACCAGCATCAATCCGAAGCCCGCCCAGGCCCATTTCGGCCCGGCAAGTCTCGAGTTCAATAGCACCGCGGACGCGAAATAGAGCACGGCCATCTCGAAGAAGATGATCCACACCAGCAGCACGTCCAGCCCATGCGCGGTGAGCGCCAGGTAGAACCAGTCTTCTGGCAGGAAATGGACCGCGGGCCAGCGGGTCAGTGCGACCAGCAACCCGATCAATCCGCCTATTGCAAGGAATACGACGGCGACGACGGCATTGGCTTTGATGAGTTTTTCAGCGCTCAGGTCTACCTTGAAGCCGGTGGTGGGGCAGGTTCTGAATTCAGCCATGTCACTGTCCTCCCTGGTCGGTCACGTAGATCTTGCCGACCATGTTGTGGTGGCCAATACCGCAGAACTCGTTGCAGATCACGCCATACTCGCCGGCCTGATCCGGTTTGACGGTCATGACGAGGTCATAGCCCGGATGGACCTGCACGTTGATGTTCACAGGTTGCAGTGAAAAGCCGTGTTGCCAGTCCATCGAGGAAAGATGCAATCGGTAGCTCTGGTCTTTTTCGAGTTCGAGAATCGGCCACCACTGCCACAATCGGGCAATCATGTAGACGTCGCTCCCGGGCGGCGGCCGGACAACCGGATAGCCGTTTTCCTCCCGGACCGTATACGCGTCGATCATCTCCTGGGCTTTCGCCGAGAATTTGACGGGCGTCGTCTGGTAGGCCTCTTTGGACAGGTTTTGTTCGCCTGCACCGTGCCAGTAGATCATCATGAAGAACATGATGAGTCCCCACACGAAGGCGATCAGGATCCAGGTGAGCTCGATCTTGGCGATCGGCTCTTTCCACCAGATTCTTTCTGTTGGCGGTGTCAGTGCCATGGTAGTTCCTCCCTAATCCGCCATCGGAATCTGGGTTATTTCGATAATTCCCCAGACGATGTAGAAAATAGTTGGAACGAGGATGCCGAGTAGCAACAACAGGAACGGGTTGTCGAGCAACCGCTGCATCATTGGTATCGGTTCTAGTTCAGAAGTGTCCGACGCAGGCACGTCGGGCTGTTGATTGTCTTCCATCTGCGTTCCCCAAAAGTACGACAGGAAGACCCGGTCCCCGGTTGCTTCGGCTGCCGGGACTGGGTCAGGTATAAGCTATCCAAGGTCCTGTAAAGGGAGTATCAGGAATTCCCCGTATAGACCTGTATCAGGGAGAAAGTGGTCAGCGAGAGGACCAGCAGAATGGCGAAAAATATCAGCGATCGGTACTCAAATCGCTTGCCGGCAGCCACCTCGATGCGATTCAGGATCCAGTCGGAGACGAGGTAGAGAAGAATGGCGACGGCGGTGAAGTAGATGACGCTCATAGGCTAAAACTATGGCTTTGGCTCCGCACTGGCAATAGGGCTATACCGATAGAGACCCGGGGTGAGACGTTGCTGCAAAAGATCCATAAGATCCGGCGATACCGCGCACTTGACGCTATCCTCCCCGACAACACCCCACGATGATGGCGAGCAGTTGCCACGCATCACCGCCGCCGGCGACCACGGGAGGCAGCAGCGTCTTGTTTGGTTAGCGTGCCGGGGAGGTTAATATCGGTGTCATGAGTGACTCTAAAGATCGGTGGATCGCCTGGCGTCGCGATATCCACAAGCACCCGGAGCTTGGCTTCAAGGAAGAGCGTACGGCGGCGTTGATCGCCGATTTGTTGAACGACATGGGGATCGAGACCCACACGGGAATTGGCGGGACCGGTGTGGTCGGCGTGCTGCGTCGCGGCAGCAGCGAGCGTGCGATCGGACTCCGCGCCGACATTGATGCGCTCCCCATCAGTGAGCGCAATACATTCGCACATCGATCGGTGCACGACGCGCAGTTCCATGGCTGTGGCCACGATGGGCATACGGCGATGCTGCTGGCTGCCGCGGAGACGCTGGCTGCCGGCAACGGTATCGATGGCACCGTTCACTTCATATTCCAGCCGAATGAGGAGAACGGCCTCGGCGCGCTGGCAATGATGGATGACGGCCTGTTCGATCGCTTCTCGATGGATGCGGTCTACGGCATGCACAACATGCCAGGCATTCCGGCGGGGACGTTTGCAGTCCGCAAAGGTCCGATGATGACCTTCGAAGATAATTTCGTCATTTCGATCAAGGGCATCGGTGGCCATGCGTCGATGCCCAACCGGACACGGGATCCCGTCGTCGTCGCCGCAGAGATCATATCGGCATTGCAAACGGTGGTTGCCCGCTCCCTCAATCCGATGGAGAGTGGCGTCGTGTCAGTGACCGAGGTGCTCACTGACGGTGCGCGCAATGTCATCCCCAGCAATGTCACCGTCAAGGGAGATACCCGTGGCTTGTCCACCGAGACCCAGCAACTGATCGAGACGCGTATGCGCGAGCTGGTGGTCAATATCGGCAGGGCCCATAACGTTGAAGTTGAGCTGGAATACACGCATGAGTTCATCGTTCTCAACAATTCCGATCGTGAAACAGACATTGCCGTGCAGGCGGCCATTGATGTCGTTGGCGCCGATCGCGTTGTGCCCGACTGCGAACCGGCAGCGTGCTCGGAAGACTTCGCCCGGATGCTGAGTGCCAGGCCGGGTTGTTACCTGCTGATTGGTAATGGCACCGACGGGCACTGCGGCAGACCGCTTCATAACCCCGGTTATGACTTTAACGACGAGGTCCTAGAAACCGGCGCCGCATACTGGGTGCGATTGACCGGGAATATCCTCGCTGGCTAGAGAATATGAGTTATGACAGGTCTCGTTGAGACTGGTGATGAGCTCCTCGGCCGGTGCCTGCATCGGCAGCCCAATCAACCAGGCAAGCCAACTGTCGGACCGGTTATTTTCGGCAATTCTTCGTCACCAGGTGGTTTTGACCGGTTCAGTTCGTATTGATTGGCATCAATTGGTAAATGACAGACAATACCGGCGCCGGATATTTTACCCTTGCCAGCCTGAATCACTGTCCCTCGATTCACGAAAACCCACTAAAACGGCTATGCAGAGAAAAGGAACCAGAGGTCATGACCGAGCCTAACCTGGGCGACGAGTTTCGCGTGGAAATGGACGCGCTGATGCGTCAGCTGGCAGAAGCGCTGCCCGGTGTCGTTGGCAGCATCGACGATCGCATTGCACTGCCGCCCGATGCGGGCAATATCCTGGCCGACTTCCAGCAGCCGTTGCCTGAAAAGGGCAACGGTGCTGCGGCAACGATTGAGCGCCTGATCGACCTGAACAACCGGGCTGGCGGCAATGTCGTGGGCCCGAAGTCCTACCATTTCGTTATCGGTGGAAGCACGCCGGCGGCACTGGGTGCGGACTTGCTCGCAACTGCTTACGAGGCCATCACGTACACCTGGATCCTGTCGCCGACCGGCGTGGAAATGGAGACACAAGGCCTGAACTGGCTCAAGGAGCTGTTCGGTTTGCCGGCAGACTGGCCCGGCGTGATCGTCACGGGAGCGACGATGGCCAACTTTGTTTGCCTGGCGGCCGGGCGGCAATGGTGGGGTGAGCAGCACGGCGTCGACGTCTCCGAAACGGGCATGTCGGGATTGCCGCCGTGCCCGGTCCTGACATCCGGTTTCGTCCATGCAGCGACCTTGAAGTGTCTTGCAACCCAGGGCATCGGCCGTGGCAATGTTCACCGTTATAGCAAGGACGACTTTGGTCGGCTGGATCTCGATGCCTACAAGAAGGGGCTCGAGGCGCTGGATGGTGCGCCCGCGCTGGTTGTTGTCAATGCCGGTGAAGTCAATGCCGGTGAGTTTGATCCCGTGAATGAAATGATCGAGCTGGCTCGGGAGCACAACTGCTGGGTTCACGTGGACGGCGCGTTCGGTCTTTTTGCTGCGACGTCGCCGCGAACCGCGCACTTCGTCGAAGGCGTGGAGAAAGCGGACTCGGTTACGGTCGATGGCCACAAATGGCTGAATGTGCCTTATGACTCCGGCTACGCGTTCGTTCGCGATCACGGCCTGATGGCGCGCGCTTTCCGTTACGACGCCGACTACCTGCCCGAAGCAGACGGCGATCGACCGACTCCGGGTGCGATTGGCCCCGAAAGTTCGCGGCGGGCAAGAAGTTTCGCGGTCTGGGCAACCTTGCAGGCTTATGGCCGGGAGGGGCAGCAGAGACTCGTCGAGCACTGCCTGGATATCACGCAGTATTGTGCTGAACAGGTCCGGGCGTCGGACAAGCTGGACCTGATGAACGACCCAAAACTCAACATCGTCTCATTCCGCTACAATCCGGGCGGTATGAGTGAAGAGGCCCTGGACGATCTCAATGTCAGGCTTGGCGAGGCGCTCATGGCGGACGGCCGGTTCCTGATCGGGACCTCAAAAATGGGCCCGCGGACGATTTTCCGGCCCGCGTTTTCCAACTGGCGAACCCGCGAGTCGGATATCGACGAACTGATCACGGTTATACTGGAGGTCGCAGCGACCCTGTAAGAACGAAGAACGAGAGGTAGGACAATGAAGAAATGGTTGATCCCGCTGGCGCTCCTGGCGGCAGTGCCGGCCCATGCGGACTGGGTACTGAACAGCGATCAGTCCGCGCTGAGTTTCGTTTCCACCAAGGCGATCAATATCGCTGAAGTCCATCGCTTCGGTACGCTGAGTGGTGATGTCAGCGCAGACGGCCAGGTGGCAATCGACATAGATCTCGGCAGTGTGGATACCGCGATCGAACTGCGTGACGAGCGCATGCGAGAGATGTTGTTCAACACGGCAGAGCACCCGACGGCGTCCATCAGGGCACGTGTCGATAGCGCAGCGCTTGGTGCGCTCGAGCCAGGCCAATCGACGACCATGGCCGTGGAAGCAATGCTGTCATTGCACGGCACCGAGCAGCCGGTGACGATGGAAGTCATCGTGGCCCGAATTGGCGACCACAGCCTGATGGTGTCGACCAGTAAACCGGTCATTATCAACGCGGCGCAATTTGCGCTGGGTGACGGGGTTGAGGCACTTCGCGCGATCGCGGGGCTGCCCAGCATCAGTCTTGCGGTGCCGGTCAGCTTCGTATTGGCGTTTGACGGAAGTTAAAGGCTAGGTCACCGGGAAGACGACATTGCACTGACCTGTCCCCGAGCTGGGGAAGTACTCGGTCAGTACTTCGCCGGTGCCGGTGTAGTTTTCCCAGCCCAGCAGGCCGAACAGC
Organism: uncultured Woeseia sp.; assembly: GCA_964630795.1. GTDB lineage: Bacteria > Pseudomonadota > Gammaproteobacteria > Steroidobacterales > Woeseiaceae > SZUA-117. Next base: position 6,420 of record CAZVWF010000108.1, read on the forward strand.
ATGGCGGTGTCGTGCATATTGCCTTCGCCGCTGCAGTCCTTCGCGTACTGTGGCAGCAGGTCGAGAAATTCCTGGATATCCCCCTGTTGCCACATTTCCAAGACCATGAGATCCGTCTTTTCATTGAACGGGCTCGAATTCCGGAACAGGTAGTCGTCGACGACGCTGTTTGGCGCAATCCGGTGTGACAGCGAGCCGCTGGCCAGGAAAGCGACCTTGCGGTCCGACGCCTCAACCGCGGCCCGCACGGCTTCGCCCATCGTTTTTGATTCCTCGAGTTCGGCGTCATAGATCCATGCCGCTATCGACACAATCCTGATCGGTGACTCAATACCCATGAATTTGAGCGGTACGAGCGTGCCGTATTGCAATCCGAGCGATGGGATGTCGGTGTGGCAGCGCGTAAACGTGCCCATGTCCGTAGCCTTGTCCGCGATGGCCCGGCCGAGTTCGGCGTCACCTTCATAGCGATAGTCGAGATTGCGAATGAAGTGCGGGAACTCGGTGCTGGTATACGTGCCGGAGCAATCCGTATTGGCATTGATGTGATAGCCGGCGTTAACCAGCCAGTGCGTGTCGGCGATGACGACCGTGTCCACGCCGAGGTCGCGGATTCGGTCCCCGATTCGGCGCAGGCCATCGATTGCCGGCTGCCGGCAGCCCTTGTTAGGACCCTCTTCT
>CAZVWF010000109.1:0-7079 GCA_964630795.1 uncultured Woeseia sp.
ATGAGGGCGGTAACCAGTACCAGCATGACGCCGAGCGGATAGAGAAACATGCCCATCGGTGTACTCACTGGTGTATCGGTTTCCACATTCTTGTCGCTGCCGGCCGTTGGTTGTAACGGGTTCTTGAACTCCGCCTGGATTCGTCGCATCGGCCCGTAATCCTTGCCCGTCAGAATCACGATCGGCACGGTCAACAGGGCGAGAAAGGCATAGAACTGGTAGGGAATGACTTTGATCAGCACCTGGAATTCGCCTTCCGTCAGACCGACTTCGGCATAGGACTTTTCGATAAGCGACATGATGTAGGCGCCCCAGCCGATAAACGGGATGAGGATGCTGATGGGAGACGACGTGGTATCGAGGATGTAAGCGAGCTTTTCGCGACACAAGCGAAATTCATCGAATACCGATCGATACAAAGGGCCGATGATCAGGCTGTTACCGGAGTCCGTAAAAAAGATAGCGAGGCCGGACAGCCATGCCAGTAATTGCGCTTTGATGCGTGTTGAGACGATGCTCAGCATTCGCTGGGCGAATGCTTTCGCGCCTCCGGATATCTCGAGTAATTTAACGAAGCCACCGATGACCATCATGGTAATCAGGACCTGGGACTGCGTACCGTTCGTGAACTCTGCGAGGACCTGGTTTTCGATGGCGTCCAACATGGCATTGAACGGATTGAAGTCGGCGATGATGAGTGAGCCGCTAAAGATCCCGATGACCAGGGCGACGATAACGTTGCGCGTGTACAGAGCGACAAAGATTGTCAGCAACGGGGGTACGATCGAGAGAAATCCGTAATCTTCCATGCTTGTTCTTGTGCTATCGACCCGCGCCGAGCATAGCACGTGCATTGCGGATGGAGGCATAATGCGGGCAGCGACGGATTACGGAGCGCTACGTTGAAGGATGTTTTTGATCGCATGCGGTCTGCTCCCTACTGGTGGGATGCCGCGCCGCGCGTGGATGAGTCGCCATCGCCGTTACCGGAGCAGGCCGACGTTCTGGTCATTGGTGCCGGGTATACCGGTCTCTGTGCTGCACTCGTGCTGGCCAAAGCCGGTCGTTCGGTGCTGGTCTGTGAGGCCGGAATCCTGGGATTTGGTGCGAGTACCCGTAACGGTGGCATGCTGGGTCCGAGTTTTCACAAGCTCGGCGTGCAGGGGCTCATCGCGCACTACGGTGCCGACCGTACGCATGGGATTCTGAAGGAGAGCATCGGCTTTGTCGCGTTCGTAAAGGACCTCATTGTGGAAGAGGGGATCGATTGCGATTTTCGGCGCACAGGCCGGTTCCGTGGCGCTTCCAGGCCGGGTCATTACGACACGATGGCAAGAGAAATTGAATCACAGGTCGCCGCCACCGGCATTGAAGCAGAGCCCGTTCCGAGAGAGCGGGTACGCGAGGAAATTGGCACGGACCGTTTCTTTGGCGGCGTTCGATACACGATTGACGGCGGACTGCATCCTGGCAAGTACCATGACGGGCTGGTCAGGAGTGTGACCAACGCGGGCGCCACTGTGGCTTCACATACAGAGGTAACCGGTATCCGGAAAATACCGGCGGGTTTTGTCGTCACTACGCCACGCGGTGACGTTTCGGCAGGTGAGGTGGTTGTTTGTACTAATGGCTATACAGGCTCGGCCACGCCGTGGTTCAAACGCCGGGTCCTGCCCATTCGAAGCTCCCTCATTGCGACGGAAGAGATCGATGCCGGCCTGATGGACCGGCTCATGCCGACGGGGCGCATGTACGGAGACAGCCGGCGCGTCATGGCCTATTACCGACCTTCACCGGACGGCAAACGGATCCTGTTCGGTGGCAGGGCAACTTCGGCAGACAACCCCGTGGTTAATGCCGGAAAGCTGCGTCTCTCGATGCTTGATGTGTTCCCGGAATTGAAAGATGTCCGCGTGAGTCACAGCTGGTCCGGACTGGTTGCTTATGCGTTTGACCACGTACCACATCTCGGATGCCACGATGGACTGTGGTACGCGATGGGCTACTGCGGTTCGGGCGTGGCGCGGGCGAGTTATTTCGGTACGAAGCTGGGGCAAAAGATCCTCGGTAACGACGACGCGGGAAGAACGTCGTTCGATGACATGCCGATGCCGACAAAACCATTCTATACCGGTAACCCGTGGTTTATGGCGCCGATTATTCAGTGGCATCGATTGCTCGATCGTTTCGGCCTTTAGTCCGTCTACCGGTACTCTAGGCTGTCCCGTTTCACCCGGCTGTAGAGATTGTCACGAATGGCTGCGATCTGGCTGGAGAACGCCGGATCGCCGCGTACCGGGTCAAAAAGGGCTGACTCGAGGACACGAATTTCGAGCCCGGCCGGTGATGCAGCATAGGCCCGCGCAGACCAAAAGAGGGCATTCCCCGCTTCACCGCGCAGTGCGTAATAAACGGCGAGATCCTCGAAGACCACGACGTCGGTGGAACCATTCACGGTAAGTGTTTTGTTACGTATCTCCATCAATACGTCCTCGATGATCGCGTCGGCTTCCTGGGCCTGGCCGCTCAGTTTCATGCAAGTCGCACGCAGGACCCGATGGGGTCCCAGTGCCATGCTTGCGCAGCGCTGTGGATTTCCGTGCAATAGCAGTGCGCGTGCCTCGATCGCGCGACTTCGGATGATTCTGGGTTCAAGCGCCGTAGCCAGTTTCGCGGATGCGATGGCTTGCTCATAACGACCCAGCTGAAGCGATAATTCGGCGAGTGCAATGTGCCTTGCTGGTGCCAGCGGATCCAGGTCAACGGCGCGGGACGCCTCGGCAAATGCTTCTTCAAACTGCCCCAGCAATGCGAGAGAGCGTGCACGCCAGCTCGGGATGCTGGCTGTATTTGGCTGCAGCATCGCTGCGCGCTCAAAGTCGGCTTCGACATCGGCGCCTGAACCGCCGACCAGTGCGCTCACATAGCCGCGAGCCGCGTAGCCTGCTGCCAGGTTGGTGTCGAGCGCGATAGCGTGCTCTGCAAAGGCTAGGGATTGTGCCGCCAGTGTGTAGTCATCGATGCCAACGTCATAGCGATAGAACACCGATAACGCGTACGCCGATGACAGGTCGGCATATGCAGGCGCATATCCCGGGCTCATTTCAATGGCGCGTTGAAATTCGGCGATCGCTTTTTGCAAGCCTGCTGCCGTGCGTTCTCCCATCCAGCGCTTGCCTTCCAGGTAGGCGGCCTGTCCCGGACCCGCGTCACCCTGTTCGCCAAATCTGGGTAAAGTGAGTCCCGGAATGGTCTCCACGAACTTGCTGGTTGCCAGTCGGGCGATCGTGTCCTGCAACGCCGCAAGATCATCCGTATCACCATCGATGACCTCAGCCCATACCCGGTTGTTTTGTTCGGCATTGAAATGCTGGACGTTGACGCTTAGCTGGTCATGGTCCATAGCGATGTGCCCGCGAATAATGTGCCGGACATTGAGGGCGTTTCCCAGTTCGGCGGTTGTCAGTTCTTGCTGGTTGACGGCCTGCGCGGAATGGTGAGAAATAACTTTCAACGGTGCTATGCGCGCGAGCAGCGTGGTCATTTCTTCAGCGATGCCGACGCCAACATGATTGAATGCCGTGTCTCCGGTTCGATTTTCCAGCGGCAAAACTGCTACCGAATCGATATAGCGTATTGCGATAGGCTGGACGGGTTCGACGCCATTGTGACCATTTCGTTGCCACAGGAAGGCGATGACAACGAGAGCAACGGCGACAAGAATTATTCGGACCAGTGTCATGGTAATTGCCTGGTAAGTCGGGTGCATCGTATTGAGGGGTATGTTAGCACCGGATTACGGGTCGCTTCGGTATCGAACAGGGTAGGGATGTAGTTCATCGCTAATCGCGGCTCCATGTCAGTAGTTTTTGCCGTTATCGCTACTGGCGCGGTGGTCGCAATATCCGTATCCGGTGATCCGACGGCGGCGGCCAATGGGTCGATCCTGCGCCCATTGAGGCAGTATTGGCTACGTCAGGCCGCGTGTTGCAGGCCAAAAAAAACGGAGCCTCGCGGCCCCGTTTTTGTGTCAGGGTGAAATGTGCGCTTAGACCGCTTTTACGCCCTCGGCTTGCGGGCCCTTCTCGCCCTGGGCGACAGTGAATTCAACGCGCTGGCCTTCAGCCAGGGTCTTGAACCCGTCACCTTCGATGTTACTGAAGTGGACAAATACGTCCGGACCTGATTCCTGTTCGATGAAGCCAAAACCTTTGGCTTCGTTAAACCATTTCACGGTTCCTGTGGTGGTTGACATGATGAATACCTATTTATCAAAGACTGAAACGCCGTCCAGTGAAGACGGCTACGTTGCTGAAAGTGGTGATGTGACTTATGAGAAACAGGTCGAGGTACTTTTGGGACTTCGGCTTGGGGCCATAAATACATGCTTACTTGTCAAGCACTTCGGACTATATAGCCCCAAACCGCGAAGTCAAGAAAAACCGCTTTGAATTCATCAATTTGTAACGGTGAGTTCACGCCCCTGATGCAGACAGGCAGTAATGGTAAACAGGATGGCTTCGTACCTTGCGAGGTTTGTTCGGTCGCGCAGAATGCGTCGATGATGCGGGGCAGGTCCGTCAAAATACTCGACCCGATGCGCGATGCAGTCCCGGGTTGGCGTGATTAAGCGGAAGAGCCCGGCCTTGAGAGTCATCATCGCGACAGGATTCAGGAAGCGCTTTGTACGGAGAAGGTGCATTCGTTCGGTGCCGAGCGGTAATGCTGGACTCAATCGACAGGATTGCAGACACTTCCGCGATGGATGGTGTTTCACAGCAATACGCGAGTGTCGCAGAGTTTCTGCAGTCCCAACGACCAGCAGAGCCCGTGTACTGCGTATTTCCGCATGAGTACGAAGGCATCGCAAGACGTTTTGTCAGCGGTTTTCCGGGGCGGGTGCTTTATGCCGTTAAGGCGAATGACTACCCGCTGGCGCTGAATCCACTCGTTGCCGGCGGGGTCCGGCATTTCGATTGCGCGTCATTGCCGGAGATCAGGACGGTGACGTCGTTGTGCGACGATGCGACCTGTTATTTCATGACGCCTGTACGGATTCGTGGCACCGCGGCGGCGGCACAGTCGAACTTCGGTGTGCGTCATTTCCTGGTCGATCATCCCAGTGGTATTTCTTTACTGGCCGATGAGGTCGACATGTCCAATGCTGTCGTCTTCGCGCGAATGGCGGTGTCGCACGAATCGGCGATGGTGAATCTGTCAAAGCGTTTCGGGGCGCCGCCGGACGATATTCCTGAGATTATTGCGGGCATTGTTGCCACCGGGGCGGAGCCGGCGCTCGCTTTTAACGTCGGGTCATCGGTGACCAGTCCCGAGGCCTATTCGCAATCACTCAACGTGGCCAGGGAAGTTCTGGAACGGATACCGACAAAGATTCGATTGCTCGACATTGGCGGTGGGTTCCCGAAATCCTATCCCGGCTTTTCGGTGCCGCCGCTGGATGACTACTTCAGCGCCATTACCCGGGACATCGCGTCACTGCCACTTGCCGGGAATGCAGAGATTCTCGGTGAGCCCGGGCGGGCGTTAGCCGCGCCGGGGATGTCCGCCATTGTCGAAGTCTGTCTGCGAAAGGAAGACCGGTTGTTTCTGAACGATGGAATGTACGGCATCTTCTGGGAGTTACGTTTTAAAGGGCATGACCGCTATCCGGTGAAAGCATGGCGCGATGGCCGACCGCTGGAAGGTGAGCGGCGTTTGTTTCGCCTGTTTGGACCGACCTGTGATTCGAAGGATGAATTACCCGGTGATGTCGAATTGCCGGTGGATATCAGGCCTGGCGATCATCTCGAGTTTGGGAATATCGGCGCCTACAGCCTGTCGGGTCGAACGGCCTTCAATGGCTTCTACAGCGAGCAGATCATTACGATCACCGAAGGCAGGCCGCCTCAGTAAAACCGGGCATTCGAAGCAAGACTTGAACGCCGGACGGTCGATGACCATTTGCAGGCCCCGGGCTTCCCGCCTCGCCAGCTCGTTTATCAGTCGGTCCTGCGTTTTTCGTTCGTCAGGTGCTTTGGTCGGCGGGATAGCAGGCTGACGGCAGCCCGGATCCCACCGATCGGTGGCGAACGATGGACACAGGGAAATCGACCGAATACGATCAACTCGACTAATGTCCTGCCAGGGGAAAAGGTGATGTTTATCAGGAAAAGCGCATTTCTCGTTCTATTCAGTCTCCTGCTGCCAGTCGGCAGCACACTCGCCGACGAAGGAGGCCTGGGCAGTATCACGTTTCCCAATTCGGGTTCGGAGGCCGCGCAGGAAGCCTTTTTGACCGGCGTAAAGGCGCTCCACAGTTTTCAGTTTGACGACGCGCGCTTCGCATTCCAGGACGCACAGAACATCGATCCCGACTTCGTCATGGCGTACTGGGGCGAGGCCATGAGCGAAAATCATCCTTTGTGGGCGCAACAGTCCATCGAAGCAGCGACGCTCGTATTGAACAAGATTTCGCCGACAGCGGAAGGGCGGCAGGCTCGAGCGGGCACCGAGAAGGAAAAGGCGTTCCTGGCCGCGATGGAGATTCTCTATTATTCGCCGGGCGACAAACTAACCCGTGACTACGCGTATTCGGATTACATGGCGACCATGCACGATCGCTGGCCGGACGATCACGAGATTGCTATTTTCTACTCCCTGTCCTTGCTCGGCACGGTGCGTCCCGGCGATCGGGGCTTTCGACGCCAGGCGCAGGCGGCCGCCATAGCGACCGAGGTATTCAAGGACAACCCGAACCATCCGGGTGCCGCGCATTTCATCATCCACTCTTTCGATGACCCGGATCATGCGATCCTGGCCTACCCGGCGGCGGTCGTCTATGCCGACATCGCGCCAGCCGCGGCACATGCGCTGCACATGCCATCGCACATTTTTCTTCAACTCGGCATGTGGCAGGAGGTCGTGAATTCGAATATCGATGCCTATGCCGCTGCGGTTGCTGCGAATGAGCGCTTTGGCACCGCTGAAGGTCGGGAGGACTTTCACACCTTGTCCTGGGTTGCCTTCGCGAACCTGATGCTTGGCCGGTATGACAATGCCGCGGAGAATCTTGGGCGCGC
>CAZVWF010000110.1:0-6912 GCA_964630795.1 uncultured Woeseia sp.
GTCTGCTCCATTCGTTGATGACCGACATAAGCAGGCAATAAGAAGACCAAGAAATGATCTGAGGATTCTGTATGGCTCGTATGACTCCAAGTGAAGCCTTCGTCGAAACGATGGCCGCGCACGGCGTAACCGATATCTTCGGCATCATGGGTTCGGCGTTTATGGATGCCATGGATATCTTTGAGCCTGCCGGCATTCGATTTATTCCGGTTGTTCACGAACAAGGCGCCGCTCACATGGCTGATGGCTATTCGCGGGTCAGTGGCCGGCAGGGTGTCTGCACCGGGCAGAATGGTCCCGGGATTAGCAATTGTGTAACCGGTATTGCCGCGGCGTACTGGGCGCACTCGCCGGTGGTCATTGTGACGCCGGAAACTGGAACGATGGGTATCGGCCTTGGTGGTTTTCAGGAATGTAACCAGCTGCCGATGTTCCAGGAGTTCACCAAGTACCAGGCACATCTGAACAACCCGGCCAGGATGGCTGAATACACCGGTCGTTGTTTCGACCGGGCACTGTCCGAGATGGGTCCGACGCAGCTGAACATTCCACGCGATCTTTTTTATGGCGACATCGACGTTGATATCCCACAACCGTCCGCCCTGGACCGCGGTCCGGGCGGGGAGCGTACGCTTGCCGATGCTGCGGAATTAATGTCGCAGGCGAAATTTCCGGTCATCGTATCCGGTGGCGGAGTGGTCAATGCAAATGCCGTCGCGGAGTGCATCGCATTGGCGGAAAGACTCGGTGCTCCCGTCGTCAACAGCTACCTGCACAACGATTCGTTTCCGGCAAGCCACCCGCTCTGGTGTGGTCCGCTGGGTTACCAGGGATCCAAGGCCGGGATGAAGCTAATAAGCCGCGCCGACGTTGTGCTGGCGCTTGGCACTCGTCTCGGCCCGTTCGGGACGTTGCCGCAGCACGGGCTCGATTACTGGCCGGAAAAAGCCAAGATCATTCAGGTAGACGCTGATCACAAGATGCTGGGCCTTGTGAAGAGGATATCAGTTGGTATCTGTGGTGACGCTGGTGCGGCTGCGACGTCACTGTTGCAGCGCCTCGACGGCAAAACGCTCAGTTGCGATGAAAACAGGGAACAGCGCGCCGCCGAAATCAGCGCCGAAAAGGCGAGCTGGGAACAAGAGCTCGACGAATGGATTCACGAGCGCGATGACTTCAGTCTCGAGGCTATCGAACGTGCGGGCGACCAGTTCCTGCATCCGCGCCAGGTATTACGAGAGCTGGAAAAGGCGATGCCGGACAACGCGATGGTATCTACGGACATTGGAAACATCAATTCCGTGGCGAACAGCTATCTGCGATTCGAAAATCCGCGCAGTTTCTTTGCCGCAATGAGTTTCGGCAATTGCGGTTACGCGTTTCCGACTATTATTGGCGCCAAAGTCGCGGCGCCGGACCGGCCTGCAATCTCCTATGCCGGCGACGGCGCGTGGGGGATGAGCATGGGCGAGACGATGACCTGCGTGCGCGAGAATATCCCGGTCAGTGCAGTGGTGTTCAACAACGGTCAGTGGGGTGCCGAGAAGAAAAACCAGGTGGACTTTTATGATCGCCGGTTCGTTGCCGGGGAACTCGATAACCAGAGCTTTGCTGGCATTGCCACGGCCATGGGCGCTAAAGGCATTGTTGTCGATAAGCTCGGCGACGTCGGTTCGGCACTCAAGGACGCCGTGGACGCCCAGATGAAAGACGGCAAGACGACTGTTGTCGAAATCATGTGCACGCAGGAACTGGGCGACCCGTTCCGTCGCGACGCCCTGTCGAAACCGGTGCGCCACCTCGACAAGTATAAACAGTATGTTTGAACGAACGCGGTGACGGGCCCGACGATACTTACCGTCAATGGGGGCTCATCGAGCCTGAAGTGCGGCTTGTTCGAAGCCGGCAATTCCCCTGTGCTGATTCGCGCACTCAATATCAGTGGCACACGTCCGGATGACAGTCTCAGCCAGGTGCTGGACGAGATCAGCCGCGATCGTTTGATTGACGAGTTGCGGGCAATCGGGCATCGCGTCGTTCATGGCGGTGAGTTGTTTGACGGCCCGGTCGTCGTTACCGATGAGACCCTCGCGGAATTGCGTGCCCTGAGCCCGCTAGCGCCCCTGCATCAACCTGCAAACCTGGACCTCATCAGTGCCTGCAGCGACCGCTTCCCTGAAGTGACACAGGTCGCCTGTTTTGATACTGCCTTTCACCGCGGCATGCCTGACGAGGCTCGCGGTTACGCCATTCCGCACGCACTGACGGAGTCGGGCATTCGCGCTTACGGGTTCCACGGCCTGTCGTACGAACATGTTTGTCAGCAGTTGGCGCAGGATGATGATTGTGCCGACGACCGGAAAGTCATCGCGCTGCATCTCGGCGCGGGATCAAGCCTCTGTGCCATAAAGGACGGTCAAAGCATTGCGACGACGATGGGCTTCAGTACGGCAGATGGTCTGCCGATGATGACGCGCAGCGGAAGCATCGATCCGGGCGTATTGATTCACCTGATGCGCCGCGACGGAATGGATGCGGACGCACTGGAGAGATTGATTTATTACGAAAGTGGCTTGCTCGGCATGTCGGGAGAATCAGGTGGCATGTGCGAGCTACAGGCCTCCGGCAATCCCCGTGCGAATGAAGCCATTAACTATTTTGTCTACAGGATCGTCGCCGAGATCGGCAGGCTCACCGCGATCCTTGGTGGACTGGATCTGCTGGTTTTTACGGGGGGTATCGGCGCCAACGATGAATCGATCCGGAAATCGGTGACCGATCGGCTAACATGGCTCAAAAAGCCGCCCACCATCCGCGCCATGCCGGCCGACGAAGCAGCGGTGATCGCCAGACATACAGCACAGCTGATGTGATCGACACGGCTGTATCCGGAACGAGGAAAATTTCATGAAAAGAGTCTCCGTCAGTTTTATATTCGTCGCACTCATGCTCGGCGCTTGCTCCCAAGGCCCTGTGGAGGCACCGCCCGTTGTGGAGAACCCGGCAGACGTTATCTTCTTCGGCGACAATATTGTTACCGTGGATGCGTCGCTTTCGGGCGCCAAGGCGGTTGCTGTTCGCGGAGCAGACATCATCGCAGTCGGCAGTCGCGCAGACATCATGGCGTTGCAAGGTACATCAACGCGGGTCATTGAGCTTGGCGACGATGCACTGGTTCCAGGATTCATCGATGCCCACGGTCACACGTCGTTTGTCGGCCGCCTGATTGACTACGTCAACCTCTCATCACCACCCGTTGGCACAGTGGTCACGATGGACGATCTGGTTACTTTGATCGTCGAGCATATGGAGAGCACGCAACCCGGGCCGGGCGAGTGGGTCGTGGGCTACGGTTATGACGATTCGCTGATTGCCGAGAACCGCCATCCGACCCGTGACGACCTTGATCGCGCGTCTACCGACGTGCCCATCATGTTGTCACACGTGTCGGGACACCTGCTGGCGGCCAATTCCGCCGCACTTGCGGCGGCGGGTGTCGATGCCGATTCGGAAGATCCCGAAGGCGGCGTGATTCGCCGTAAACCGGGTACGCGGGTTCCCGACGGCGTGTTCGAAGAGACGGCGATGGGTCTGGTTCGGGCCGCCAGCCCGCGAAATTCAGACCCCGCCCGCCTTGAGCAAATGTTCAGGCAGTCCGCAGAGTTTCATGCGCGTCATGGCATTACGACCGTACAAGATGGCGGGGCAGGGCTTGACGATATCGCCATCTACCGAGATGCGGCGCAACGGGAGCAGTTTCCCGTTGACATCGTCGCATTTGCCGGCGCCAATCGACTCGACGATGCAACGCTGGACAGTGTGACAATTGACCGCGACTACATCGGCGGATTCCGCGTCGGCGGCATCAAGTTTGTACTGGATGGATCTCCGCAGGGGCGGACGGCATTTCTCTCACAGCCTTATACAGAAGGTCCGCCGGGCGCCGCGCCTGATTACCGGGCTTATCCGAGCTATCCGGCTGAGGCCTACAACGAACGTATTGCGCGGCTGATCCAGGCTGGCAAGCCGGTGCTGGCGCATGCAAACGGGGATGCCGCAATCGACATGATGATCGATGGCGTGGCAGCAGCTGTAGAGGGTATCGAGTTACCGGACCATCGTTCGGTCATCATCCACGCGCAATTGATGCGCCCCGACCAGTTGCCGCTCGTTAAAGCGCTTGGACTGGTGCCGTCCTATTACGCCGCCCATCCGTTCTTCTGGGGCGACTGGCACCGCAAGAGCTTTGGCGAAGAACGTGCCGCCTTTATCAGCCCGCTGGCGGCTACCGCGGAATTGGATATCCCGTTTACGATTCACAACGATTCACCCGTGGTTCCGCCGGACATGATGCGCCTCCTGTGGATCGCTGTGAATCGAAAGACACGCAGCGGCTTCGTCATCGGCCCGGACCAGCGCTTGACGCCTGAACAAGCTTTGTATGCGGTTACACAGGGTGCGGCCTACCAGTATTTCGAAGAAGACTGGAAGGGATCGATCACGCCCGGGAAACGCGCTGATCTGGTAATTCTCGATGCCAATCCGCTGACGATCGATCCGGATACGATCAAGGATATTGGCATTGTCGAGACTTTCGCGCGCGGCGTGTCGGTCTATCGCCAGCAGTAATGAGTTCTTCATTGCATACGCGATTACTGACGGCCTGCTTGGTCTTGTCGTGGGCTCCGGCAGCATTTGCCGGCATCGATAATACAATCAACGAGGCCTTCCGGCCGATTGCTACTGCACTGGTGACCTTTGTTTTCTTCTCTGTGCCAATCGGTGAGTCGGAGTTACCGCTCATCGTGGTATGGCTCATCGCTGGCGCGCTTTACTTTACGATCCGGCTTCGCCTGATCAACATTCGCGGATTCAGACATGCCGTCCGTATTGTCATGGGCAAAGAGGACAAGGGACCACGGGCGCCGGGCGAGGTGTCCCACTTCCAAGCATTGACTACCGCGGTATCCGGCACGGTCGGCGTTGGCAACATTACGCATGTTGCGGTCGCCATCTCCATTGGTGGTCCGGGCGCTGCATTCTGGTTGATGGTAGCGGGATTTCTCGGCATGGCGTCGAAATTCGTCGAATGCACGCTGGGCGTCAAATATCGCCAGATGAATGCAGATGGCACGGTTTCCGGTGGGCCGATGTTCTATCTCGACAAGGGCCTGGCTCGAAACGGATTGCCACGACTCGGCAAGGCGCTGGCCTGGTACTACGCAATATGCGTCATCCTGGGATGTTTCGGGATCGGCTGCATGTTGCAGGCCAACCAGGCATACGTGCAATTTGTGGGTATCAGTGGCGGCGAGTCCAGTCCGTTTGCCACCCGCGGCTGGTTGTTCGGCGGGGTACTGGCCGTACTGGTTGCTTTCGTCATCATCGGTGGTATCAAGAGCATTGCCCGCGTAACTTCGAGGCTCGTACCGTTTATGGCGTTGCTCTACGTAGGCACGGCGCTGGTCATTATCGGTGCGAACTACGCAGCGATACCAGGGGCGTTTGCCGCCATCGTGACCAATGCTTTTAGTCCTGACGGCGTAACCGGGGGCGTCATCGCGATCATAATACTCGGGTTTCGCCGGGCGGCGTTTTCCAATGAAGCCGGTATCGGCTCGTCGGCCATCGCACATTCCGCCGCCAAGACGGAGGAACCACTGACGCAGGGCTTCGTCGCAATGCTGGAGCCTTTCATCGATACTGTCGTCATCTGCACGATCACGGCGCTAGTCATCATTCTGACAGTCTACGACCCGGCCATGCTGAACGATGGAGCAATCAGCGGTGTCGAATTAACGTCGAGTGCCTTTGCAAGTGTCATCCCCTGGTTCCCGTACGTGCTGGCCGTGGTCGTCATGCTATTCGCTTATTCCACGATGATCTCATGGTCGTACTACGGGCTGGAAGGCTTTATCTATATCTTCGGTCCGAAGCGCTGGGCAAAGATAACGTTCAATACCATCTTTTGTCTGTTCGTCATTGTCGGTTGTACGACGCAACTTGATGCCGTTCTCGATTTTTCTGATGCGATGGTGTTCGCGATGGCGCTGGCCAACGTGACCGGGCTTTACCTGCTTTCTCCGGAGATCAGGCAGGAACTGGACCAGTACTGGCGACGTGTGACCGACAACTAAGGAAATCATAAAACAAATAAAAAATATAGTAGAGTCTTTGATAACCGTTGGAGGCGACATGAAAAAAATAACCGCAACCACTTATCTGCTGCTGGCAACATGCTTCGTTACGACGCAAACGCTGGCTCAGAACAATCTGCCGGAACTCCACACAAGTCCAAGTCCCGTCTCTCTAATTGAGTTCCAGCGAATCTTTGAAGCGTCGAAACGTTGGGGGGAGTTTGGGGACGAAGACCAACTGGGCTCATTAAACCTGATCACGCCGCAAGCACGTGTGCATGCAGAATCCTTGGTAGATACCGGCATTAGCGTCAGTTTGGCGAACCCGTTGAGTAAAACCGTCGAGGGTAACTTTATCGAACCCCTGGGCCATACGACCTTCGTCTTCGACCTACCCCCGGAGTTCGGCGGTGGCGAATCTGTGGCGGGCGATGTGTTTAACATCAATTAGCACGGCGCGATTCACTCGCATATGGATGGTGTAGGCGACTTCGGTTGGCGGGGCAAGCTCTATAATGGATACGATTTCGCTCCCGAGGAAGATGGCTTTGAAAATTTAGGCCTGGAGCATATCGCCCAGCACGGCATCTTTGGACGCGGTGTGCTCGTCGATTTGCCGCGTCTTTACGAGCTTAACCATCTGCCACTTGGTACGGTCATCACAGCCGAACACCTGGAAGCGTGGGAGAAGCACACTGGTACTACTATCCGCTCAGGTGATATTTTGCTGCTGCGTGTCGGGCGCTGGCAGGTCGCCAAGAACAGTCCCAATTAC
>CAZVWF010000111.1:0-2461 GCA_964630795.1 uncultured Woeseia sp.
TTAAATTTCGCTGAAGATTACCCTTTTTATGTTAGGGTTGTGTTAGGGCGGGGTTAAAAGTCAGTTAAAAATCAGGCTGGGAGTTTTAATTCAAAAGTCGTCCCCTCTTCATTGGATTTCGCAACTTCAATCGTTCCGCCGTGAGCCGCAGCAATATGTTTTACAATGGCAAGCCCCAGGCCTGTACCACCTTCATTTCTATGACGGGATTTTTCTAAGCGATAGAATCGTTCAAATAGACGTTGCCATTCCTTTTCCGGAATGGATTCACACTGATTGGTAATAGAAATAGAAATGAATCCATTTTGAGTAATTACCAATTCTATGTCTGAATCGCTCAATCCATATTCGGCGTCGGAACAAGACTCGCAACAGTTACGATTATCGAGAGATGTTCACCGATGAATCGGCTGCAATTATCGGTGACCTGTTTAAGGATGACATCGATTACTTCGGCTTTGAGTTTGAAGGCGCTGCGGCACGAAATATAGCGGTTTGACGCTGCTGACTAATTGTCGTCCAGCATGAATGCGAATCGTGTGTCTTTGAGCAGCGCGTGCACCTGTTCGTAGTTTTCGATGGCATCGCTCAAGCGGTCCGGTGTCAGCTTGACCAGTTCGGTCGAGAATGTATGGTCACCGGCTGCACCCAGAAATGTAGCGACATCAGTACAGACAGACTGTGCATCCCTGGATAGGTCTTCGTAAGTGATGTTGTGGGTATCGAACGATCGTGTCCGGTCGCACCAGAGACGATGCTCCGCATCCATGCGTTCAAGTTGGCTGACAAGGCCAACTGTCGGCAGCGTCGTCTTGTCTTCTGCCACTGTGGACCGTGAATGAAAGGTCCTGGACCGGATAGCACGTGTTCGCGACAGAATGGTTTTCAGCGCATTCCTGCGTTGGATGTGAATAATTTTGAAACCACCGGTCTGCGCATAATCCATGACCATGGGATATCGATAGGGGAGGCGTCGCAAGTGGCTATAGAGGATCTTGAACCCCATGATGTGTGCGTCTGATTGTGAAAAAAAGAAATCCAGGTACTGATAGACCTGATTTTTCCGGCCCAGCCAATGGCCCGTGCGACGTTTCGCTGTTGACCGCCGCCATGTGTCGTAGACTTGTGGCTGGCCGCCGCGCATAACGAAGATTTCACCACCGCAGCGAATGCCGGGATGGCTGTCCAGATAGCGTCTCAGTAGCGTGGATCCACTACGCTGGGTGCCAATTATTAGAAACCGTGTCATTTGAACGTGCAGTTCCACTCAGGCGATGCTGACGAAGTACAGAATACACTGAATACGGTCAGCATAACCGGTCTCCGGCACCTGTGTCCCTAATGTGAATGAATAGAACGTCCATATGCCAGCAATCTGCCGGACGCGATGTCACACGGCAACATCATCGTTGCCTGCCAGTTTCGTCTTCTGACGCCGCATTGAAATAGCGATACCTCCGGCCAGTGCAAACAGTACACCAATCGTGGGCCCCATTTTGCTCGCCATGGTGTCGAAGCCGCCGACCACCTTTTCTACTGTGGTGGTGCGCTTTGAATGCAGGCATCGGCACAAGGATGACGAGCCGGAGCCCCTTGGCAGCACGCAGTGTGCGGAGCAATAAAATTAGAAACAACATAAATTCATTCTTATAACTATAAGAATTATTGGTAATTTATGTGATTTTTTTGAAGAAGAGAGCCTGTTCGCGGACCAATGATTAAAAATGCTCATTGACCAGTGCCTGGAAACGGAACCGCGTCACATTTCGGGTTGAGAATGGTTCGGTAGTCCTTTTATAGTGACACGGGTAACGTGATTCATCGCAGGTATGTGTTCCCGTGGACGCTCGGGCTTTCCGCGTAGCAATACACGCGTAGCAATACAGGAAACTTTTAAAATGTTCGATGCAGATCAACCTGCCGTTAAGTCATTGGACACGCAATATCGCTTGTCCGCTGATAATGCCACTGCCGCGGGCGATGCAAGGCTTCGTACCATCGGCCCACCGCGGCGCAACCAGTTTCTGCTGGGGCCGTCCTACGCGGCAGATCCAGCCTGGCGCCGATACGGCCTCGGCGGACAATTATGCCTGTCGGTTGACGTAAATCTAGATGTCACGCAGGTCAAAGTCGGTGAGCGAGCACTGACACTGCTCGGGTTTATGCTTGACTGGGAGCGGCCAAACGCATCCAACAGCGAAATTCTCAACCGGGTTGGTCAGTGCTCCGGAAGTTTTGAAGACTGCGTTAAAGCTACCAACGAATTGGGCGGTCGATGGGTCTTGGTTTATCAAGCCGGTGAGGACATACGCGTATTTCATGACGCGGGCGGGTTGCGGCAGGTCTGCTTTGCACCGGACAATCGAACGGGTCGCACCTGGTGTGCCTCCCAGCCCGATTTGCTCGCGGAAGCGGCTGATTTGTCGCTGGACCCCGCTGCTGTCGCTTACATCGATCGGCA